>CAIUOU010000149.1 GCA_903900845.1 uncultured Opitutia bacterium | reverse complement strand
GGGTGTACCCTCGGATTTTCTGATACCCGTTCGGCATCGCTCCATTCCGTGGCTTCAGTGAGCTCCATCGGCCTCCCGTTTCGGTTTCGTACCCTTGGGGTTTTTCGTGGTTCAACCCCGCGGTCTCACCGCACGAAACGCTTCTCCCATGCCGGGACGTCAGCGGGTGGTTCGCTGGACGGCGGGCCGAAAACCCCGCGCACCCGGGCGATACCGCGATAGGAAGCATCGGTCCACGCTCGCGGCAGAATCCGCAGCCACGAGAGCACCCGGCAGATGCCACCCGGTTCGTCGGCCGCCGCGAGCGCGCCCTCCGAGCGCAGCAGCGGGGGCAAACTTTCCGGACGTTCCCAATCGGGTACGAACACCAGGCTGTCGAAATCCGCGGTCGGCAGCCCCCGGGCCCGCAGGTACGCTTGCGCGGCCGGCGCCTGCAGCGGGGAGAAACCGAGCCGGCCTGAGGCGTCCTCCCGCAACAATAGCCGCACCACCGCGGCGCACAGCCCGCATGCGCCATCGTAGAGCAGGACGGGGCGGCGCGCGTCATTCCGCGCCGGCAGCCAGCGGGAATCAAGGACGAGGGCCTGGAGCAGCAGGAGTGCGGGTGCCAGCGGCCACGCTGCGACCAGAACCGAAGCTTCAACGAGCGTCAGGCCGCCGAGCACGATCCACGCCGGAACCCGCGCCGGCGGTAACGCGAGCAATCCCACCAGCACCAGATGCGCGGCAGCCAGAGGAGCCGGCAGAGCGGGGCGTAGCATGCCCGGCGGCAGCCACCCCGAAGCGGCCCAGAGCAAATGCCCGCCGACCATCGCCGTCCACGCGGCGCCCCGCCATCCCCGGTGCGTGAAGGCCCAACTCCGGTCGCCACGCGGCCCGCGCAGGAGAAACGCCTCCACCTCCGGTGTGCCCGCGAAAAACCCGAGCAGCAGAAGGAGGGGAACATCGGCCGCCGACGGAACGGTGGCCAAACCCGCGGCCAGCAATCCCGCCGCCGCATGACGCCGGTGGATCCCGAGCAGCAGAGCCGCGGCCAGGATCGCGCCCGCGCCCGCCCAGACGTCACCCAGCCGGAGGAGCGCGATCAGGCCTAGCCCGGCGCGCACCGCCGCGAGCGGCAGCGGCGAAAAGGCGGAGCCGGCGGCGAAATTCATCCTGGCCGGGGCGCGGCGTCGCGGAACCGGCCCTCGCCGGCCGCGTTCAGTTTTCCCGCGCGAACGCGGTGTTGGAACGCACGAGGTCCAGCTCCTTGATCCAGATGTTGCGGTAGCGCACGTCATGGCCCTCGCACTGCAGCTTCAGGCCGCCGGGCGCGTCCGTGATGCCCTTGCCACCGTCGTTGCCGCCGTCGATCCCGGAGTTGGCGCCACCCCAGACCTGCTGGATTTCCTGGTGCGCGTGAATCTTCACGCCGTTGAAGAACATCGTGACGCGCGCCTTCTCGACGAGTTTGCCGTCCTTGAAACGGGCCGCGCGGAAGACGAGGTCGTACGCGTTCCACTGCCGCAGGCCCTTGTAGAGGTAATAGGGCGACGGCGTCTCGTTGATCACGGCCCCCATGCCGTGCTTCGTGCCGTCGCCGTCCTGGATCTGGATCTCGTAGCGGTTCTGCAGGTAGACCCCGCTGTTGCCGCCCTCGTTCATCACGCAGAACTCCACATGCAGACGGAAGTCGCGATAGGCCTTCTGCGTGACGATGTCGGCGGCGCCGTAGCGTCCTTTCGGCGCGGCCGGGTCGAAGGTCATCAGCGCCGTGCCCTTGTCGACGGGATCCTCGACGATCCGCCACTTGATCGGGAGCGAGGAGGCGAAACGCGGTCCCTGCCAGTAGGTCCACTTGGCATCGAGCATCTCCCGGGTGCCGTCGAAGAGCATTTCAGCCCCCGGCAGGGGCTTGGCGCCGACGCCGACCTCGGCCCGGGCGGGCGAGAGCGACGCCAGGGCGCAGATGACGAGAAGAGGGAAGCGGATAGGAAGGGGCATGGGGGCGGGGAAAGCGGTTGGGTTAATCCTTGCTGAAGCTGAGCAGCTCGATCTCGAAGATCAGCGAGGCGTTGCGTCCGATCTTGGGCGGCTGGCCGCGTGTACCGTAGGCCATTTCGGGCGGAATGATCGCGAGCCGGCGCTCCCCGCGCTTCATCAGCTGCAGCACCTGCTCCCAGCCCTCGATCACCATCTCGCGGCGCACGCGGAAGGTGAAAGGCTTATCGGGCTCGGTCGCCTGGTCGAACACCGTGCCGTCGAGCAGCTTGCCGACGTACAACACGTTGACCTTGTCGCCGGGTTTGGGCGTGTCGCCCTGCCCTTCCTTCAGGATGACGTAACGGATGCCGGTGACGGTCTTCTTCGCGCCGGGCCAGGTCTTCTCGACGAACTCGAGGTCGGCCGGTGGCAACTTTTCGCGCTGGGCCCGAAGACCGGGCGCGGCGGCGAGCAGGAGGCAAAACGAGGAGAGAAAAAGGCGGGAGAAGGACGTCACGGGTGGCGCGGAAGAAGCTTCCGCATCGGTGCCATCCGTGCAATCGGTGGTCAAAGACTTTATGCCCCGCCCGACCGTCGCGATCGTCTGCCCCCGCGAGTTCAAGTTCACCGACCACGAGGCCTCGGTGGAGCGTCCGGTGCTCGGCGACGTCGCCGAGCTCACCACGGTGTGGCTCGACTTCAACGCACCATTCCCGGCCGAGGTGCTCGGGGCCGACGCCATCATCCTGTGGCACGGACCACGGGTGACGGCGGAGGTGGTGGCGGGCATGACCCGCTGCCGGGCGATCGTGCGGAACGGCGTGGGTTTTGACAGCGTGGACCTCGCGGCGGCGGCGCGGGCCGGCATTCCGGTGTGCAATGTGCCCGACTACGGCACGGAGGAAGTGGCCGACCATGCCCTCGCGCTGACCCTAGCGCTTTACCGGCAACTTTTCCCACTCGACGCCGAGGCGAAGCGCCTCGGCTGGCGGATCAACGTGCAACACCGCATGCGCCGGCTCAGCACCCAGACCTTCGGCATCGTCGGCCTTGGCCGGATAGGCACGGCGGCGGCGCTCCGCGCGAAGGCGTTCGGCTTCCGCGTGGTCTTCTTCGACCCCTACGCGCCGGCCGGTGCGCACAAGGCGCTCGGCATCGGACGGGTCGGAACCCTCGGGGAACTGCTCGCGACCTCGGACACCGTTTCGATCCATTGTCCGCTCACGGCCGAGACGCGCGGGCTGATCGGCGAGGCCGAGATCGCGGCGATGCGGCCGGGGGCTTTCCTCGTGAACACGGCGCGCGGCGACATCGTGCGCAAGGCGCCGCTGTTCGCCGCGCTGCGGACGGGACACCTCGGCGGGGCGGGCCTGGACGTCGTCGAGGAAGAGCCCCTGCGCACGCCCGAGGAGGCGGCGACGCCGAATCTCATCGTCACCTGCCACGCGGCGTTCTGCAGCCCGGAGGGAATGGTGGAGATGCGGACAACCTCGGCGCGGATCGCGCGCGCGGCCGTGCTCGGTGAGCCCGTCTGGAACCGCGTGAACTGACCACCGGCTCCCGCCGGGGCCTGGCGGTTGACACTCCGCGCGACGGTCCGGAGCCGCTCGCGCCCGATGGGCGAGCCGTCACCATTACCCGTCTTCCACGTCGTCGGCTTCACCGGCCACCGCCAGCTGCGTGATCCCGAGGGAGAGGCACGAAAACTGGATGAAGTCCTGGCCGGGCTGCGCGCCCGCGGCGCGGCCGTGTGGATCGCGCTTTCCTCGGCGGCGGAGGGTGCGGACCTGGTTTTCGCGCGCACAGCGCGGCGACTCGGGCTCGGCTGGGAGGCCCTGCTGCCGCTGCCGCCGGCCGACTTCCGGACGGACTTCTCACCCGCCGCGTGGCGGGAGGTGGAGGCGCTGCTCGCGGAGGCGGAGCACGTGCAGGTGGTGAGCGAGACGGCGCCGCGCGAGGACGCCAGCGTCGCCCAGACCTGGGGCAGGCTCGAAAGGGTGGTCGCCCGCGTCGAGACCACCCTGCTGCAGGAGGTCTTCGAGAGGCACTCGCTGACCAGTTTCAGCGAGGCGCACCGGGGCGGAACGCCTCAGCGTTTCAGGCGCCGCAGCGCGGTGGTGATCCGTGCGGGATCGCAGGCCGCCGGGTCGTAGTCCGGGCCCAGCCACTCGCGCCACTCGCGCCCGAGCGCCGAAGCGGGATCCCCGAGGCAGGCAAGCATGTCGTGGTAAGCCTCCAGCCCGCCGCAATCCTCGGGCGGTCCGGCCCGTTCCCCCGCCACGCAGACGGGGAGCCGCGCCCCCTTGGCCGCGGGCCCGGCAGATTCCACGAGGATATCCACCTCCCAGCCTTCCCCGAAATGATAGCGGTACGCCAACCGCTGCCCGGGCTCGAGGCCGAGGTCGCTGACCA
Organism: uncultured Opitutia bacterium; assembly: GCA_903900845.1. Classification (GTDB taxonomy): domain Bacteria; phylum Verrucomicrobiota; class Verrucomicrobiia; order Opitutales; family Opitutaceae; genus ER46. The sequence goes on along the minus strand of CAIUOU010000149.1, from coordinate 32,448 downwards.
TGATGTCGCGGTCGTCCTCGACTCCTCCCTCCTCACTCCGCACCGGGTTGCCGAACCGGCGGCTTTCCAGGATGAACGTGTGCGTCTGGTAATCGTACCAATCGAACACGAGCTGGATGGAGTCGTGGAGCTGCGAGAGCCACATCTTCTCCCGCACCACCAGCCGCCGCCACACGCCCGGCTCGCAGCCGTTGACCCGCAGCAGCAGCGTCAACGCCCGCGCGGCGGGTCGTTTTCGCCGCGCGCCGCGGCCCTCGTGCAGGGAAATCATGCCTGATGAAACGGGCCGGCGGCCGGGCGCGCAAGCGCCGGTCCCGCGGTTCAGAAACGCCGCGCGAGCGTGACGCCCGCCTGACGCGGATCCGCGCGGCTCTCGTAGCGGGTCTCCGCGTAATCCGGCTCCGCGTTGCCGAAGAAGAACACCCGCTTGTCGTGCCGGACGTCGAGGAGGTTGCGCACCCAGACGGTCACGCTCCAGCCGCCGCGGGCGACGCCGGCGGCGGCGTTCACCACCGCGAAGGCCCGGCGCGCCTCGTCGTGGTTGTTGGAGTCGAATTGCGCGGCGCGGGCCGTCCGCTCGACCCGCGCGAAGAACCCGCCGCGCGTCTCGTGGCGCACCCCGATCGTGTGGCCGTGCCGCGGCGTGTTCGCCAGCGCGCGGCCGCCCCCCGGATTCCCGTTCGTGAGCGTGAAGCGCTCCAGCTCCGAGTCCATCAGCGCGGCCGCCGCATGCAGCGAAAGCTCCCGGGTGACCGCGAGCGTGCCCGCCGCCTCGAGCCCCGCCACGCGCGCGCCGCGACCGTTGGCGGTGAAGAACCGGTAATTACCGCCGAAACCGGCGGAATCCCGCACCTGCGTCCGGCTCCGCTGCAACAGGAAGGCCGTGAAACCACCCGTCAGCCGGCGCTCCAGCGCGTGGCCGCGCACACCCGCCTCCCAGTTCCAGAGTGTCTCCGTGCGGTAGGTGAGCGGGTCCGCCGGGGGGTTGATGCGCGCGTCCACGTTCACGCCACCCGCCTTGTGGCCGCGCGTCATCGAGGCGAACAGGAGGCCACCCGCCCGCAGGTCCCGCTCCCACGTCAGCTTTCCTCCCGGCAGTGTGTCCGAGAACCGGGGACGAAAAATCACGAGCGGGTCGGAGGTCCCGCGCGATTTGCGGAAGCGGGTCCGCGTGCCCATGCCGTCCTGCCCTACGTGCTCCAGCCGCAGCGCCGCGACCAGCCGGCCGGCTGCTCCCCAGGACCAGGCCGTCTGGCCGAAGAGCGAAAGCTGGCGCGCGGCGTAGTCCGTGGCGAGGCCGCGCAGGTCACCGGGATCCTCGTTGGTGTAACGGCTGTCCTCGTCGAGCCGCGCACCGTGCAGGCCCAGCGTCCAGCGCGCGCCGCCGCCGGCTCCCCCGCCGCCGTCGAGCCGGGCCTCCGCATTCCAGCCGCGGCGCGCGCGGGACAGATCGCTGAAACCGGCGTAGGAGGCGGCGGTCCAGTCGTCGTCGTAACTGTAGCGGGTATCGGCTCGCGTCGCCGCCGCCACCGCCGTGAGCCGAAGGTCGCGGGCGACGGGGCCGGCGAGACGCACGCTCCCGGCGAGCGCCCGCTGGTCGTCGCGGCCGGGACGGTCGCTGAACGTGTCCCGGCCGTTGTTATCGAGGGCGAACTCGTCGAAGCCGTTGCGCAGGTCGGAACGCAGCAGGGTCGTCTCCCAGCGCCAGCCTCCGTTCCCCTCCCCCGCCAATCGCAGCCGCGCGGTGCGTTCATCGCGCGCGTTGGTGTCACGGCCCAGCGTGAGGTTGCGCCGGAAACCGTCGCTGACGTGGCGGTGCACCGCGATCCGGCCCAGCAGGGCGGGCCGCCCGCCGCCGAGCAGCGGACCACCCGCGGCGAAGCCCGCCTCCCGCAGCCCGTCTCCTCCCGCGGTCGTCTCAAGGCGCCCCGTCCAGAAGGGCGTGGGCGCCGCCGTCACCACGCGGACCAACCCGCCCGCGGCGTTCGGGCCGAAGGCCCCCGCCTGAGGACCGCGCAGCACCTCGATCTGCTCCACATCGAAGGTAGAGGCCGCGCCGCCGAGGCCGGTGAAATCGAGGTCATCCACGAGGAAACGCACCGCCGAATCGGGCGTCTCGCCCTCGTACTGGGAGTTTTCGCCGACGCCGCGGATCTGGAGATGACGCGGCCGCGAGGTGCCACCGGTCCACGTGAGGTTGGGGATCTGGTCGACGAGGTCGCCGAAATGGCGGACTTCGCCGCGCAGCGCTCCGGCATCGTAAACGCTCACGCTCGCCGGCACGCGCTCAAGTGGCGTTTCCCAGAGGTCGGCGGTCACGCGCAGGGGCGCGAGCTGGACGGCCGGGGTGGCCGGCAAGACCTGGGAGCGGAGCAGGGCCGGCGAAAAAAAGGCGGCGGCCGCTGCTAGGAGACGGATACGGAGTTGGGCGTTGGTCATGGCTGATCGCCTGACCCGGACGGCTCGCCAACGAAGGGGCGCCGGGCGCGCGCCCGAAGGCGCGTGAACCGGCGCCTGCTGTTTCCTCCGACGGCATGATCCGCACAGGTTCAAAGGGTCGAGCGGCCGGTCGCGCCGCAATCTCAGCCTTCCGCGGAAGACACCCCTACAGGCGGCGCAAGGGAAACGGGCGCGCGGCGCGGCGCGCAAGCGGAAAGCCGCGGTGCGCGCGAAGGGCCGCCCCGGCGCGCACCTCGGAACGGTCAGCGGGCGTAGGCCGCCAGCACCCCGCGCACGTAGCCCACCGATTCAGCAAGGCCGGTGATGGGGTTGCCCGCCACCTTCTCGTACTCGAAGGACACGACGCCGTCGTACTTGATATCGAGCAGGGCGCGGAGCATCCCGCGGATGTCGAGCCGCCCGGCGCCGACCTCGATCGGGATGTCGCGCATCGCGCCCGGCACGGCGACGCTGTCCTTCAGATGCACGTCGTGCACACGCGACGCGTACTTGCGGATGGCGGTGATCGCATCCTCGCCGCCGCGCACGGTGTGGCCCACGTCGATGCAGAGGCCGACGCGGGGATCGAGGGACTTGATGGCGTCGAACGCGACCGCGGGCGTCGGGTACACCTTGTCCTCGGGGCCGTGGTTGTGGATGGCGAGCCGCTGGTCGAATTCCTTGGCGAGACGCGAGACGAGCGGAAGGGCGGCGAGGTCGGGCTTGCAGACCATGGTGGCCATGCCGGCCGCCTTCACGTTCTCGAAAGCCAGGCGGCACTTGGCCTCGTCGTTGGGCAGGTTGATGACACCGGAACCGGTGAGACGCAGCCCGGCGGCCTTGAGTTTTTCGCCGACCGCGCGGCACTCCGCGACCGGAGCCGACTCCCAGTTGCAGTGCAACCGGAAGAGCGCGACGTTCGAAACGCGCAGCACCTTCACGACGGAGATGAACTCGTCGAGGGGCAGGTTGCGCAGCGAGTAGGAAGCGACGCCGAGCCGGAGGCCGTTCTCGCGGCCGTCGGGGAACGCGGCGTAGGTCGGCAAGGCGGCTTCGGGCGCCTTTTTCTTCTCGGCGGCGAAAATCGGGCCGATGACGGGCATGACCAGGGCGCCGAGGGCGGCGGTGCGGAGCGCCTCGCGGCGGGTGACGGTGGGGGCGGCGGTTTTCATGGGGGAAAAGGGCTCAGGCGCCCGCACGGGCGCGCGACAACGAGGAGGAGGCGAAACGACGCAGGTATTTCAGGGCGACCTCAAAGTCGTGCGGCACGGGTGCGGTCAGGGTCACGCGCTCGCGGGAGGCGGGATGCGTGAAGGTGAGCGCCGTGGCGTGAAGCGCGAGACGTCCGATGAAGGGTTTCTCATCCTCGCGCCCCTTGTAGCCCCGCTTGAGATCGGAGAGCCGCAGCGCGACGCGGGGGTCGCCATAGAACGGATCGTAAAGGATCGGCGCGCCCGCCGCGGCAAGGTGCAGGCGCAGCTGGTGGGTGCGCCCGGTCAGCGGTTCGCACTCGACCCAGGCGTAACCGGCCGGCGCGGCCTCGCGGTCACGCGGCGCGCCCGCGCCGAAGCGCTCAAGCGTGCGGAAGCGCGTCACGGAGGCTTTGCCGCCGCGCCCCTTGAAGACCCGCATGCGGCCCGGCTGGCGCTCATCCTCGCCCAGCGCCAGCTCCACGGTGAACTCGTCAGGCAGGCCGCCCTGCGTGTCGCGCACCGACGCGGCCACCTTCATCTCGCGACCCGCGGGCAGCACGGCCACCAGCGCGTGGTAGGTCTTGCCCACCGTCTTCGACTGGAACTGGCCCGAGAGGAAATCGAGCGCGGGCTTCGTCTTCGCGCACAGCAGCAACCCGCTCGTGTCGGCGTCGAGCCGGTGCACGTTGGCCACCCCGCGGCCGAGGCGTGGATCGGCGTGCACCAGCCCCATGAGGTTGACGCGGGTCTTGTCCCAGCGGTCGGGCGCTACGAGCAGCCCGCTCGGCTTGTCGAAGGCGAGCACCTCCGCGTCCTCATGGATGATCGGGGGTAACGGCATTGGACCGACGCTTGGGGCCGGGCGTGGCGCGCGCAAACCCGGAGCGCGGCAAACCGCGGGGGGGGTAATTCGCTTGCGACTCTCCGCCCCCGGCCCTGCCCTCGGCCCGCGTCGCGCCGCCATGCCTGTCCGGCCCAAATTCATCCACGTCCTCGGGCTCGGCCTGCGCACAGCCGGTGTGGAATGGCGCCTGCGACGCCGCGGTGGCGGGACGGCCGAACAGGCCGCCGCCCTGGCTTCCCTGCTCCCGCGCCTTGCCGCGGCCGCGCACTGGCGCGCCGCCGGCGTCGACGCCCGGATGACCTACGCCGCGTTCCAGGAGCGGGTGCCGGTGCAGACGCACGCCTCTATCGCCCCCGCGATCGCCCGCATGGTCGCCGGCGAGTCCGGCGTGCTGTGGCCCGGGACATGCCGGTTGTTCGCCCGCACCGCCGGTGTCGCCGACGGCAACCGCCGGCTGGTGCCCGTGACCGAGGACCTGCTCGCGCACTTCCAACAGGCGGGTCTGCGCGCGGTGCTGCACCATGCCGTCGCGGCGCGCCACGCGGGGGTTTTTCGCGGCCGGCACCTGCTGCTGGGTGGCGCCGCGGCGGTCGAGCCGGTCGACGCCACGCGGCCCGCCGGCGCCGCGGCCGGTGACCTGAGCGGCATCGCCGCGCTCAGCCTGCCGCCCTGGGCCGAACGACACCTGCATGAGCCCGGGCTCGCCGCCGCCGCCCTCACCGACACCGACCAGCGACAGGCCGCCGCGCTCGCCCGCGCCAGGGGCGCCGACCTCACGCTGATCGCAGGCCTGCCGGGCGGAATCGCCACGTTCGCGCGCGCGGCGCTCGCCGGGGACACGCCCACGCTGCAGACCCGGTGGCCCAACCTTGAATGCGTGCTCCACGGAGGCGACGCACTGGGTTTCCACGCCGATACCCTGCGCGAACTGGCCGGACCAGGCGTGCGGCTCCACGAGGTCTACGCCGCAAGCGAGGCGTTCATCGCCGCGCAGGAAGGCGAGGTCTCCCAAGGCCTGCGGCTGCTCACGGATCAGGGCGTGTTCTTCGAATTCCTGCCGCTCGAGGAACTGGGGAATGGCCCGTTGGAGACGGCCGGCCGGCGGGCCGTGCCGCTCGCGGGCGTGAAGATTGGAGTCGACTACGCCCTGCTGGTGACGACCCCGGGCGGCTTGGTGCGTCATCTCCTGGAGGACGTCGTGCGCTTCACCTCCCTGGCCCCGGCGCGCCTCATCGTCGTCGGCCGCACGGGCCGCCGCCTCGCCGTTTTCCGGGAAAACCTGCACGAGCGGGACCTCACCGGCGCGCTCACCGCCGTGTGCCGCCGGCAAGGCTGGCGGATCGTGGATTTCCACGTGGCACCCCAGGTCACCGCCGAGACCCTGGTCGGCGAGCGCCGCGGCCGTCACGAGTGGTGGATCGAGTTGAACCCGGGTACGGCGGCGACCCCGACCGGCCCCCAGCTGGCCGCGGAGCTGGACGCCAAACTCTCTGTCACGCATCCCGCTTACGCGGATTGCCGCGCCCGGAGGGTACTCGAGGCCCCGGTGGTGCGGCTCGTCATGCCAGGGGTGTTCGAACATTGGCGGCGCTTCCACGGCCGCTGGGGTGGGCAGCAAAAGATGACGCGTTGCGCCGGCGACCGCACCATCGCCGACGAGTTCGACGCGATGACGAGATTCGCGCCGCACTGACGGCTGATGGAGCGGCGATCCGCCTGGCCGGCTTCCGAAGTCGTGCCACCGCGCAGCAGCGCGGTCACCCGCAGACGGCATGATGCCGGGACACGCCGGATGAAGCCCGGCTGATGAAACCCGGTGCCGGCCCTCCCGTATCCAAAGCTGGCACGGGCGATGCTATTTCTCCGACGCGACCCATGCAGGGTTTGGGCCGCAAACGACCGAAAGGTCGGTTAATCAGAAAAAACTGGGGCCGGCGTTAAGGGGTTATCGCCGGCCCCTTCTGTTTTCTGGAAGTTGGCGGGAGGGGGCGAATGGAGGTCCGCGGCGGGCTCCATCGGATTATCGGAGACCTTCACCCCCGCCCCTTCGGGCGTCACTTCAGCGGCGGCACGTCCAGCCAGCGGCGCTCGGCCCACGATTTGAGGCCCAGCTCCGCCAGCTGCACGCCCTTGGCGCCCTCGAATAGGGTCCACGGGAACGGCGAGCCGGTGACGACGTGTTTCAGGAAGAGCTCCCACTCCACCTTGAAGGCATTGTCGCACACACCTTGGTCCGGCACGCGCGTCCAGCCGTCCAGGTACTTGATCGGGCTGTCGATGTCGGGATTCCAGACGCAGCGCGGCGTGGCGGCGAGCGCTTGCGCGGTGCAGTCCCGCAGGCCGGCGACGGCCGAACCGTGCGTGCCGTCTACCTGCAGTGTGAGCAGGTCGTCCCGCCGCACGCGCACGTCCCAGGACGAGTTGAACTGGCAGATGACGCCGTTCACCAACTCGAACGTCGCGTAGGCCGAGTCGTCGGCGGTGCATTTGTAGGGTTTACCACTCTCGTCCCAGCGCCGGGGGATGTGCGTCGCGCCGAGGCAGGTGAGGCTCTTGATCTCGCCGAACAGGTTCTGGATCACGTACTGCCAGTGGCAGAGCATGTCGACGATGATGCCGCCATCATCCTCCTTGCGGTAGTTCCACGACGGACGCTGGAGCTTCTCGTATTCGCCGGTGAAGACCCAATAGCCGAACTCGCCGCGCACGGAGAGGATCCGGCCGAAAAAGCCGGTGTCGATGAGGTACTTCAGCTTCACGAGGCCGGGCAGCCAGAGCTTGTCCTGCACCACGCCGTTCTTGAGCCCGGCGGCGGAGACCTCCTTGGCCAGCGCCAGCGCCTCTGCCGCGGTGGTGGCGGTGGGTTTCTCGCAGTAGATGTGCTTGCGCGCCGCGATCGCCTTGCGCACGCCAACCGGCCGCTGGCCCGTGAGGGTCGCGTCGAAATAGATCTGGTTGGCGGGGTTCGCCAACTCGGCGTCGAGGTTGGTCGAGACGCGCGAGACGCCCGTCCGGGCCGCCAGTGCCCGCAGCTTCTCCTCGCTGCGGCCCACCAGCACCGGGTCGGGCATGATCACCTCGGAGTCCGAGAGCTTCACGCCGCCCTGGTCGATGATCGCCTTGATCGAGCGGATCAGGTGCTGGTTGGTGCCCATGCGTCCCGTGACGCCGTTCATGATGATGCCGAGCCGGTGGATTTTCATGATGAGAAAAAGTAGGAGTAAGGAGTCGGACGGTTAAGCGAAGCGGTCAAAATGGCATTCGGACCAAGACCGGTGACAACCACGGATGGACGCGGATGGACACGGATTCGGAGGGAACCCACAGCCAATCCATTGATGACCCCACGCCATGCCCGTAGGAAAACCGCCAGTATCGGCTGAGAAATGCTCCGCCTGTGATCCGTGTTCATCCGTGTCCATCCGTGGTTAACCCTCGCAAAGCACTTCGGAAACCCCTCCGACCGGGCTCGAGCACCCAGGCCGGAAAGGCCGGCCAGGAATCATCCGCGCCCCGACGACCTCAGATCCCTCCCCTTCGTGTGCCTTAGTGTCCATTCGTGGTTTCCCCCTCAGTCCTTTAGTCCCTTAGTCCCTTGGTCCTCAGTCCCTCAGTCCTTTCAGACATGCTCGCGGTACGCGCGGACGATGCTCCCGAGGAACTCGTCCTGGTCGCCGGCCCAGAGGCGGTGGGAGAATATCTCCACCTCGTTGAAGCCGCGGAAACCCGCCGCCTCGACCCAGCCACGGATGCGCCGGAGCGGGATGCAGCCCTCGCCCATCAGACCGCGGTCGTTGAGCAGGTCGACCGTGGGCGTGCGCCAGTCGCAGACATGGAAGGCAGCCAGCGCGCCCAAACGGCCGCAGCGCGCGATTTCGGTTTCCAGCGCCGGGTCCCACCAGAGGTGGTAGACGTCGACCGCGACGCCGACGTGCGGCGAGCGCAGCGCCTCCACCATGTCGTTGGCCTGCGCGAGGGTGTTAACCGCCGAGCGGCTGTCGGCGTACATCGGGTGCAGCGGCTCGATGGCGAGCCGCACCCCCGCGGCCTCGCAATCGGGCAGCACGGCCGCGATGCCGTCGAGAATCTGCCGGCGCGATTCCTCCAGCGGCAAGCCGGGCACCGCACCGCACACCAGCACGACGAGCGGCGCGCCCAGCGCGTGGGCCTCGGCCACCGCGCGGCGGTTGTCGTCGATGGCCCGCGCGCGCTCCTCCACGGTTTTACCCGGAAAGAAACCGCCGCGGCAGAGCGAGACGACCGCCAGGCCTTGGTCGCGCAGCAACCGGCCCGTCGCCGGGATATCGCGGCCCGCCAGCGCATCGCGCCACACCGTGATCCCGCCGACGCCGGCGGCGGCGAACCGCGCGGCGGCGGTCTCCACCGCCCACGGCTTCGTGGTGATGGTGTGGACGCAGAGGCGGCGGAGGTCGGGGAGCGGGGCGGCGGGCGCGGACATGACGTGGTTAAATCGTAAATCATATATGATTGCGGGAGCGTCAAACGCTTTCCAGCCTGCCTGCCGAGCCCATGGCCCAAGCGTTGCCCGCCATTCCCGCCCGACCGCCGACCAAGACCGAGCAGGTGCACGCCTGGCTGCGGGGCGCCATCCTCACCCACGCGCTGCCTCCCGGGGAATACGTCAACCTCGACGCCCTCGCCCGCCGCCACGGGGTGAGCGCCATTCCGGTGCGTGAGGCCGTCGCCCGGCTGGCCAGCGAGCGGCTCGTCGTCATCCGGCCGCACCGCGGGGCCGAGGTGGCGCCACTCGACGCCGACTCGGTGGCGGACGTGTTCGCGCTCCTCGAGGGGCTCGAGACCGCGCCGGCCGGCCGCGTGGCCGCGCTCGCCACTGCGGCCGACGTCGCCGACCTCGAGGTCCTGCTCGCGGAACTGGACCGCGCCGCGCGGCGCGGCGACGCGGATGACTGGAGCCGCGCCAACTCCGCCTTCCACCTGCGTCTCGCCGCCATCGCGCGGCTGCCGCTCGTCGGGGACGGTCTGCGGCTCGCGTTCGACCACTGGGAGCGCATCCGCCGCCACTTTTTCCGTTCCGTCCCCGGCCCGCGCCTCGCCGAGGCCCAGCGCGAGCACCGCGCGATCGTCGCCGCCGTACGCCGCGGATCCGCCGCCCCGCTCGAGTCCGCGCTCCGGCGGCACAACCGCCACGCCCGCCGCGCCTACGCCCGCGCGCTCGCCGTGCCGGCCGTGAAGACCAGGCCCGCCGGCGCGCTTGCCTAAGCCGGGAAGATACGGGAAGACCCCTCGGATGCATGCAGCGTGGCAACGTCACCCGGAAGTCATCCAGTCGGAATGGCGTTGGTGCAGCCCGGGCTGCGGCCTCGGACCTGGCTCATCGCATCCTTCATGGGATTTCGCGTTCGGCGGGCCCGCGCCGGCTCCATCCGCGACTCAAGCGGCTTGTTCCGGTTGAACCGAAACCCCGTTGGCCCCGCCCACCATGGAGATCCCGGCCCGCTTTCATTTCTGCCACCGCGTGGAGGTGGCCTTCGCGGACACCGATCTCGCGGGCATCGTGCACTTCGCGAATTTCCTGCGCTACGCGGAGAACACGGAGCACGCCTTCCTGCGCTCGCTCGGGTTGCCGGTGCACACCGCCGAGGGCGCGCGGCAGCAGGGCTGGCCTCGCCTCGCCGTCACGTGCGATTTCCATCGTCCCGCGCGTTTCGGGGAAACGCTGCGCGTCGCGCTCCGCGGGACGGAGGTCCGCACGCACAGCCTGACCTACGGCTTCTGGATCTTCGGACCGGCCTCGGGCCCCACCGAGCCCGTCGCCTCCGGCCGCTGCTCGATCATCCATGTGACGCTGGACACGGCGACCCGCGAGATCCGCAAGGCGCCCGTGCCGGCGGGGCTGCGCGCCGTGCTTGAATGCGAGCCCGCCGTTGAGCTTCCTGCCCGCTGAGCCGCTTTTCTGTCCTCCATCCTCCACCTCCACGACCATGCAATGGCTTAACTACGTCCTCCTCACCGTCGCCTCCTGGGGCCTGTACGGCGTTTTCCTGCACAGCGGCCAGATGGCCATGAACGATCCCGTGCTGGGACGCTACAAGGCGTTCCTTTTCGTGGGCATCGCCTACTTCATTTTCGCCGTGCTCGCGCCGCTCGTGCTGCTCAAGACGAACGGCTCCGACTTCAGCTTCCCCGCCAAGGGCGTCTGGATTTCCCTGATCGCCGGCACGCTCGGCGCCGTCGGCGCCTTCGGCATCCTCCTCGCGTTCGGAGCCAAGGGGAATCCGCAGGTCGTGATGTCCATCGTCTTCGCCGGAGCTCCGATCGTGAACGCCATCGTGGCCACGTGGATGCATCCGCCGAAGGGCGGGCTCGCCGGAGTGCCATGGCAGTTTTTCCTCGGGATCGTGATGGCCGCCACCGGCGGCTGCCTCGTCAGTCTCTATCGTCCGCCACCCGCGCCGAAGGCCGCCGCGAAGGCGCCCGCCGCCCCGGCGCCCGCCAGTCGCGGGGTGAACTGAACCACGCCGCCGCGAGGCGCCACCCGGGACTGCACCTCCGTGCGCTCAGGCCGTCTCAGCCCGCCGTCTCGCCCACCACCGTGAATTCCTCACGGTCGTGGTAGAGATGCCGGATGCGGACGTGGGTCGCGTGACGCGCGAACGGTGACCCCGCGGAGCGCAGTTCACGCAGCAGCGCGACCGGGTCGACGCGCCCGAACTTCAGGTTGACGACGAACCTCCGGCACCAGCCCTGGGCCAGCCAGGGGGTGACAATCCGCGCCAGCACCTCGTGCGGTTCCTCGACCATGTCGCAGAAGAGCCAGTCGAGACGCTCCCCGTCCGCCGGACGGAAACGGAAAGCATCCTCCCGTCGATGCTCGATGCCGGGATGCCCCAGCGCCCCGCCCTTGAGCGGTCCGTTGTCGAGCGCGATCACGCGCGCCCCGCGTCGCGCCGCACTATAACTCCAGCCGCCGGGCGCCGCCCCCAGGTCGCACACCGTTTCGCCCGAAGCCGGTTCACGGCCGAGCAACCCGTAGGCTTCCTCCACCTTGAGGTAGGAACGCGAAGGCGCCTGCTCGTCATCGGCCATCCGTCGCTGGCCGCAGGCGACCGCGTCTCGGGCCATCCACGCCCGACCGAAATCCGTGAAATGCACAAACAGGCCGCGCGACGGCACGCCGTCGCCGCCCCGCGGTCGCTCCGCCGTCGCCAAACGGGCCACGCGCGCAAGCTTCCGTTTGAGGATTTCACCGAACGCCGACTCCACCGAGGAGATGCGCCGTCCCAGCCCCACCAATTCGGCCGGCCCCGTCCACACGCTGGGCCAGGCCGCTTCCACGCGCTCGCCGCGCAGGCTTCCGAGAAAAAAATCCGCGACGCGCGTCGCGAGCTGGTTGACCGAATCGCCGCGCACCTCCTCCGGCGAGGCCAACACGATCTGAGGGAAGGCGGCGTCGGACAGAACCGCGCGTCCTTGGCCCGCGGCGACCAGCACCCAGCCGGGCCCTTGCTCGATCGCGGCCAGGCCGAAGCCCTCCGCCAATTCACGGGCCAATAACGCCTCGAAACCCGCCTGGCAGATGAAGAGCATGGAATGAGCGGCGCAGCCGGGGGGGGGGTTCAGTCGGCCGGCAGATTCAGCGTGCGCCTGCCGCCGCTTGGGCTTCGGCCCGAAAAGGGCCAAGCCCGCCATCCTTGTCCGCCCGGGTGCATACGTCGTTGAGACGTTCGATCCGCGTCACAGCCGATGCAGGTGGAAACCGCCGTCGACGTCGAATACCGCGCCCGTCGAGAACGGAAAGCGGTCCTCGGCGATCGCCCGCACCGCGCGGCCGATATCCTCCGGGCGACCCCAGCGGCGGATCGGGGTGATGCCGCGCTCGTTCTCGATGATGAGCTGGTCATACTTCGCCTTCACGCCGCCCGTCATGTCGGTGGCGATCACCCCGGGACGGATCTCGTAAACGTTGACGCCATCGTTCGCGAGGCGGTCGGCGAAGAGTTTCGTCATCATCGCGAGCCCCGCCTTCACCATGCAGTAATCGCCGCGGTTGATGGACGCGGTGTACACGGAGATGGAGGTGATGTTGACCATCCGGCCGCGGAAGCCCTCGGCGTCGCGCTCCTGCCGCAGCATCTGCCGCGCAACGAGCTGCGAGAGGAAGAAAGGGCCCTTCAGATTGATGGCGTAGAGGCGGTCGAAGCTCTCTTCACCCGCCTCGAGCAGATCGGCGCGCACCTTGGGCGCCACGCCGGCGTTGTTCACCAGCAGGTCGATGCGTCCGAAGCGCTCCACCGTCTCCGCGACCATGCGCTCGCGGTCGGCCGCCACCGCCACGTCACCCTGCACGGTGAAACCGTCACCGCCGGCCGCCCGCACCGCCGCGAGCGACTCGGCCGCCGCCTCGGCATTGCCCGCGTAGTTGATCGCCACGCGCCCGCCCGCGCGAGCCAGTTCGAGGGCGATGCCGCGACCGATGCCGCGCGAGGCGCCCGTGACCAATGCCGTCCTTGAAGCCATGCCGCAGCCAACCCCCCGCCCCCGCGACCCGCAAAGCAAAATCCCACGGGCGCGCTTCACGAAACGCCGGGCCTTGAACCGGAGGCCGGAAAGTTCGGGAGGGCATCAGCGGAGTTTTCCTGATCCGCGAAACCCTCGCCCTCCGCAGTCAAAACGCGGGGCGATAGCGCGGCACCACCTTCGGTCTTCGAGAACCCCGCACGATCCGAGGCAACAACCCCGGCTACAGCCTTCCAGGCCGGCGCCCGCGGCGGCGTGGTCAAGGTGGAGGTGTGCGGCGACCGCGTCGCGCTCCGCGGGCAGGCGGTGGTCGTCAGCCGCGTCGATCTGCGCCCCGGCCCAGGGGGTCATGATCGCCCCGGCCTGAGGGCGCGTTTCCCCGGTCAGGTTCCGGTCGGACCGGCCGGCAGCGGCGTCACCCCGTGGCCGGCGGGGATGTGCGCGACCGAGATGCGTCCGCCGTCGAGGCGGTAACCGCCCGCGAACGGATTGCTCGCGAGGAAAAGCGGGGTGTCGAGGTCGGCGTAACGGAAGCCGCCCTGACCGATCGCGAAACAGGCCGAGGTGGTCATCGCGAGGATCGACTCGACGTTGCCACCGATCATCAGCCCGATCCCGGCCTCGCGCGCGACCCCGACAATATCGAGGGCCTCGGCGAGACCCGCCTTCATCAGCTTGATGTTGATCACCTGGGCGGCGCGCTCCGCGACGACCGCGCGGGCCTCGGCGGCGGTGGTGACGGACTCGTCGGCCGCGACGGGCCAGCCGGAAAACTCCGCCAGTTCCCGCGCGCCGGCGTGGTCTCCCTTGGGCAGCCATTGCTCGAGGACGGCGGGGGTGATGCCGAGTCTCCAGAGGCCCTGCACCAGGTCCCGGGCGTCGGACCGCGAAACCCCGGCGTTCCCGTCGATGATGAGCGGTGCGCCCGGCGCGCCCTCGTGGATCGCCGCGAGCCGGGCAAGGTCGTGGGCCGCACCTCCTTTGCCGCCCACCTTGACCTTGATCAGCCGGATGCCGCGGTCGCGGATCGCCCTCGTCGAGACCGCGGCCTGCGCAACCGTGCCGGTGGTCACGGTCATGTCGGTCTCGAGTGCATCGGGGCGGGCGGCGCGCTCCGCCGCTTCGCCATGGGCGAGAAAGCGCCACAGGGGTTCCCCGGCGCGACGCGCGAGAGCGTCGACCAGCGCGGTCTCGAAGGCGCACTGCGCGGAGCCGCAGGCGCCGCCCCCGCGGGATCGGAACTCGAGCGCGAGCGAGCGCCAGTCGGCCGCCTCCCGGCCCTCGAGCCATGATCGCGCCGCCTTCAGGGCGGCCAACGCCTGCCCCTGAGTTTCCCCGTTGTACGGAGGCAAAGGAGCCGCCTCGCCCCAGCCGCGCGAGCCGTCATCCAGCTCGAGCCCGACCAGGACGTTGTTGGCCGCGGCCTGCGCGCCGCCGGAAATGCCGAAAGGCTCGAGCAGGGGGATGTCGAGCGGCACGGCGGAGAAGGAGACGATCCGAAACGGGCGTTGCACCCCGGCACCCCACCGCAATCGGCGCCGGAGCGCAAACCCGCCGGCGGCCGGTCAAAGGTCGACCGGCCAAGCCCGACCATGGCGAAGCGCCTGGGCGCGCAACGCCACGGCGTGGCGCTCGAAGACGAACTGCACGATCATGGCGTCATCGAGCAGGCCCACCTCGGGAATGGTGTCCGGAATGCGGTCGAAGCCCTTCAGGAAGTAGAGCAGGGAGAAGGCAACCTCGCGGTAGGCGACATCGCCCGCCCCTGTACGGGGCCGAGCCTCCTGGAAATAGGCCGAAAGGATCTCGAGCCGGCGGCGCAAACGGGAGCCCAGCTCCAACCCACGCATCTTCCGGCCGAGCTGCCCGCGCAGGGCGGCCAGGCCGGCGACGGCCTCGGCCGTGACCAAATCCCCCCCGCGGTCGATGTAGACGGAGGTGCTGGTGATCTCGCCGGCACCGTGCGCGGCGAGGTGGCGATCAAGTTCGGCGGGGATCCCGCGGGAGGAGGTGGCGGAAGGATGGGATTTCATCACCGCCAACATGCCACCGGAAGAACGCTTCCGGTATTATAAACGGCTTTTCAAATTCTACTGTTTATCCTAAGTATTTGCCCGATGCCGCCGCTGAACTTCCACCACCTCCGCTATTTCCAGGCGGTTGCCCGGCTCGGCGGACTCCGACCGGCCGCGGAGCGGCTGCGGGTTTCCCCGGCCTCGATCTCCACCCAGGTGCGCGCGCTGGAGTCGGCCCTCGGGGAGCCGCTCTTCCGCCGCCGGGGGCGCACCAAGGTGCTGACGGAGGCCGGGAAGACGGCGCTGCGCTACGCGGAGGACATCTTCTCCCTCGGGGAAGAGCTGACCTCGGCGCTCCGGCGGCCGGTGAGCCCGGCCGCGACCCGCGTGCATGTGGGGGTCACCGACACATTGCCCAAGCTGGTGACCCTGCGTTTTCTCCGGCCGTTGCTCGAGCCCGAGACGGGAGTCCGGCTGGTCTGCCGCGAGGGCAAAGTCGGGGACCTCCTCGCGCTGCTCATCGCGGGGCGGCTGGACGTCGTGCTCACCGATGAGGCCGCGGCCCCCGACCTCCGGCGGCGCGTGAACAGTCACGAGCTCGGCTGCGCCGAAATCTCGTTCTGCGCCGCCCCGCCGCTGGCGGCGCGGATGCGCCGGGGATTCCCGGGGTCGCTGGCGCTCGCCCCGGCGCTGCTCCCGGCGGCCGGCACGGGACTGCGCGCCGAACTCGACCGCTGGCTGGACCGGCGCGGCCTTGCCGTATCGGGCCGGGCGGAATTCGACGACGCGGCGCTCGCAAAGATCGCGGCGGCGGAGGGTCACGGCTTCATCGCGGTGCCGGCGGTGGTCGCGGCCGATGCCTGCGCGCGCTACGGTTTGGAAGAGGTCGGGCGCGCGAAGGGAAGCCGCGTGCGCTTCTTCGCGCTCACGATCGATCGCCGTCCCGGGGGGCCGGTGAGGGATCTCCTGACTTCCGCGACCCGCCGGGGCAGAAACAAACCAACCTCATCCCGCGACTGATGGCCGAGAACCTGCGCGACCCGCTCTTCCTGTTCTTTCTCGTGGGCCTCACGGGCGGGTTGCTGAAATCCGACCTGAAGCTGCCGGACGCGGTCTACCAGTTGCTGAGCACTTACCTGCTGCTCGCGATCGGGCTGAAAGGCGGCGTGGAACTCTCCCTCGCCGATCCCGCCCGGATCGGGTGGCCGGCGATCGCCACGCTCGGGCTGGGAGCGGGCATGGCGGTGGGGGTGTTCACGGTGATGTCGCGGCTGGCGCGCCTCGGCCGGGCCGACGCGGCGGCCTTCGCGGCCCACTATGGCTCGGCGAGCGCGGTGACCTTCGCGGCCGCGGTGGCCGCGGTGCAGCGCACGGGCGCGGAACCGGAGGGAATCCTGGCGGTGCTACTGGTCATCCTCGAGGTGCCGGCCATCCTGGTGGCGATCTTCCTGCACCGCCTCGGCGCCGCCGGCGGCCGGTCAGCGGGCTACGGTGAGATCCTGCACGAGGTCGCGCTCAACCGCTCGGTGTTCCTGCTGCTCGCAGGGATCGCGGTGGGGGCGGCGGTGGGTCCCGATCGCTTCACGCCCTTCGAGCCGCTGTTCGTGGGGGCGTTCAAGCCGATCCTGGCGTTCTTTGTGCTGGAAATGGGCCTGCTCGCGGCGCACCGCCTGCCGGAGCTGCGGCGAAACGGCGCGCGAGTCGGGGCGGCGGCCCTGCTGATTCCGCTCGCGGGCGGGGCGCTCGGCGGCTGGGCGGGTCTCGCGGCCGGACTTTCCCCGGGAGGCGCCACGGTGCTCGCCACCTTGGCGGCCAGTGCTTCCTACATCGCGGCGCCCGCCGCGGTCCGTCTCGCCATCCCCGAGGCCAACACCGGGATGTGCGTGGCGGCGGCCCTCGGGGTGACCTTCCCGTTCAACCTTTCCCTCGGCATCCCGCTGTACGCCTGGTGGGTGGGCTGGCTCGGAAGCTGAGCGGTGTCACCGCGGGGGCTCGACGCGGCCGGGAAAACGGTTTCGTTCCCCTCCGCTCCCCCGCCTCCATGAAGATTCTGCTCGTCGCCAGCGGCGACCTCCGCCCTTCCGCCAACGAAGTCTGCTGGCCCGCCCAGCACGCGATGGAGCAGGCCCTCGGCCGTGCCGTCGCCGGCCTCGGCCACCAGCTGGTGCGCGCCCATCCGTACAAAGCCGCGCAACGCCACGGGTTTATCGGATCGCAGAAGGAGGGCATGGAGGTCTTCGCGGGAATCGATCCCAAGGCCCCGCTCATCGTGGCCGAGGCCGTCTGGCAGTATTCCCACCATGTGCTCGCCGGCCTGATTTCGCACCGCGGCCCCATCCTCACCGTCGCGAACTGGAGCGGAACCTGGCCCGGGTTGGTCGGCATGCTCAACCTCAACGGGTCGCTCACCAAGGCCGGCGTGCGCTACTCCACGTTATGGAGCGAGGATTTCACCGACGCCTTCTTCCGGCGCGGCCTCGCGAGCTGGCTGAAGCACGGCAAGGTTTCCCACAACACCAGCCACGTGCGGCCGCTCGCCGGCGCCGGCGTGCCGGCGCGCGCCCTCTCGGCGGCACGCCGGATCGCGGCCGACCTGCGCGCGCGCAAGTCGATCATGGGCGTCTTCGACGAGGGCTGCATGGGCATGTACAACGCCATCATCCCCGACGAACTGCTGTTCCCGACCGGCGTGTACAAGGAACGCCTCTCGCAGTCGGCGCTTTACGCCGCGGCGCGGGACGTCAGCGACGCCGAGGCCCGCGCCGTCTACCAATGGCTGCGGCGCAAGGGCATGAAGTTCCACCTCGGTGTGAACGAGGCGACCGACCTCACCGAGCGCCAGGTGCTCTGGCAGTGCAAGACGTACATCGCCGCGCTGCGCATCGCCGACGAGTTCGGCTGCGAGACGATCGGAATCCAATACCAGCAGGGTCTGAAGGACCTGCTGCCAGCTAGCGACCTCGTCGAGGGCATCCTCAACAACGGCGACCGCCCGCCCGTGCGCAACGCCGCGGGCCGCGTGATCCGGCCGGGCCGGCCGCTCACCCACTTCAACGAGGTCGACGAGTGCGCCGGCCTCGACGGGCTCTTCACGAACCGCGTGCACGAGGCGCTCGGCCAGCCGGTCGAGAACACCCTGCACGATCTGCGCTGGGGCGACCGCGACCGCAGCGGGACGACGGACGACTACGTCTGGGTCTTCCTGATCTCCGGCAGCGCCCCGCCCGCGCACCACATCGGGGGCTACCGCGGCACCGACTCCCTGCGACAGCCCCCCATGTACTTCCGGCTGGGCGGCGGCACCGTGCGCGGGATCGCGAAGCCCGGCGAGATCGTGTGGAGCCGCGTCTTCGTGGCCGACGGCCGGCTGAAGATGGACCTCGGTCGCGCGAAGGTCGTCTCCCTGCCGCGCGCCGAGACCGAGCGCCGCTGGCGTGAAACCACGGTGCAGTGGCCCATCATGCACGCCGTCACCTACGGAGTCTCCCGCGACCAGATGATGGCCCGCCACAAGGCCAACCACATTCAGGTCGCCTACGCGAAATCCGCCCGCGAGGCCGACCTGGCACTTTATACGAAGGCCGCCCTCGCCGCGGAACTGGGCCTTGAGGTCTCGCTCTGCGGCACCCGCGCCGGCGGCCGTCCATTCTGAGCCGGCGTGCCGGGCGCCTCCCGCACCGGCCCTTCCCCGCACCGGCCCACCGACGCGGCGTGGCACTCCGCGCTCGCCTCGCGGAATCGCGTTTTCCAGCTTCCGCGCATGATGCCCCGACCCCTCGCGCGCCGCGCCGCGGCCGTTGCCCTGATCGCTTTCAGTCTCCTCGCCGCCGGCCTGCGCGCCGCGGCCACCGAGCGGCCGAACATCATCCTGATCTTCGCGGACGACCTCGGTTACGCCGACCTAGGCTGCTACGGCGCCAAGGACATCGCGACGCCGCACCTCGATCGCCTCGCACGGGAGGGCACACGCTTCACGAGCTTCTACGTCGCCCAGGCGGTGTGCACGGCGTCGCGCGCGGCGCTGATGACCGGGAGCTATCCGAATCGTCTCGGGATGAGCGGCGCGCTCAACCACACCAGCACCACCGGGCTCTCGACGAAGGAAAGGACCCTGGCGGAGCAGCTGAAGGAGAAAGGCTACGCCACGGCGGTGTTCGGCAAATGGCACCTCGGCCACCAGCCGCCCTTCCTGCCCACCCGGCGTGGTTTCGACGAGTGGCTCGGCATCCCGTACTCGAACGACAACGGACCGCTCCACCCGGTGACGAAGGGCATCCCCGCCCTGCCGCTCTACGACGGCGAGGAGGTCGTGGAGGCCGACCCCGACCAGTCGCGGTTCACCGAACGCTTCACGCGGCGCGCGGTGGAGTTCATCGAGCGCCACCGCGAACGACCGTTCTTCCTCTACCTCCCGCACGTCATGCCGCACGTACCGATCTTCGCCTCGGAAAAATTCCGCGGCGCCAGCCAGCGCGGGCTCTACGGCGACGTCGTGCAGGAGCTCGACGCGGGCGTCGGTGAGCTGCTGGCGGCCCTCCGCCGGCTCAATCTCGAGGAGAAAACCCTCGTCATCTTCACCTCCGACAACGGCCCGTTCCTCTCCTACGGGGAGCACGCGGGCCTCGCGACGCCGCTGCGGGAAGGCAAGCTCACCACCTTCGAGGGCGGCATGCGCACCCCGTTCCTCGCGCGCTGGCCCGGCCGCGTGCCCGCCGGCCGGGTGAGCGACGAACCGCTCAGCACCCTCGATCTCAACGTCACGCTCGGCGTCCTCGCGGGCGCGACCCCGCCCGCCATGAAGCGCGACGGCACCGACGTCTCCGCGCTGCTGCTGGACCGGCCCGGCGCGCGCGGCCGGGAGGAATTCTGGTTCTACTCCGGCGACGAACTGCACGCCGTGCGACTCGGCGACTGGAAGCTGCACGTGCCGCACGATTATCTGACCGTGGCCGCGGAGCCCGGCCGCGCCGGCAAGCCGTCCAACTGGGCCAACATGAAGCCCGACTCCATCGAGAATTCCGGCATCCGCGGCATCGCGAGCCGCCACGGCTACCGCGTCGAGCGCATCGGGCTTTCCCTTTACAATGTGCGCTCGGATCCCGGCGAGACGCGCGACGTCGCCGCGGCGCATCCGGACATCGTGGCCCGCCTGCAGGCGCGCGTCGCCGCCGCGCGCGCCGACTTGGGTGACAGCCTGACCGGGACGAAGGGAACAAACCTCCGGCCGGCGGGCGATTTCCGCCAGCCGCTGCCCGCCGGGGTGCGGCGGGTCGCCAACCAGACCTATCACACGCCCCCGACGGGCCATGTGTTGCTGGACCTTTACCTGCCGGAAAAAGCACCGGCGACCCCTCTGCCCCTCGTCGTATGGGTGCACGGCGGCGGCTGGAGCAAGGGCAGCAAAGAGAACCCGCCGCTCGCCTGGCTCGCGGCCGAGGGCTACGCGGTCGCCAGCATCAACTACCGCCTGAGCTGGCTCGCCCGCTGGCCGGCGCAGATCGACGACGTGCGCGCGGCGCTGCGCTGGCTGCGCGTCCACGCCGCGAAACACGGCCTCGATCCGGACCGTATCGCCGTGGCCGGCGGCTCCGCCGGCGCCCACCTCGCCGCCTTCGCCGGCACGCAACCGCCGCCCGCCGGTGAAGCCGTTTCCAGCCGCGTCCGCGCGGTGATCGATCTCTACGGACCCTCAGACCTGCCCTCGATGCCCGCCAACCGTCCGGATCGTCCCGGCGAGGACATCGCGCGCACCAACGGCGCGCGTCTGCTGGGCGGCCCCGTGCCCGACCGGCTGGAACTCGCCCGCGAGGCGAGCCCGCTGCGCCATGTCTCGGCTGGGGACCCGCCGTTTCTGATCCTGCACGGGGACCGCGATCCGCTGGTCCCGTTGAATCAGAGCGAGCGACTCCACGCGGCCCTGCGCGCCGCGGGCGTATCTTCCGAACTGGTCGTACTCCCGGGGGCCGGCCACGGCGGCAAGGAATTCTCCACCCCGGAGATTCGCGCGAAGATCCGCGCGTTCCTCGCCAGCGCGCTGCGCTGACCCGGCCGCGTCACGGCACCGGCTCAGGTTTCGCCGTGGCGCCAACCATCACGTTCGGGAGGCGGAACACCCGCCCTTCCTTCGTCGAGAAATAGAGCGACGAGGGCGTCGGCTCGAGCGGGGAACCATCCGCCCACAGCGCGTAGAAATCCGCGTGCGCCCCGACCGGCTTGCGCGCGTAGGTGTGGTTGTAGCGCGAACCCTTGGTGAGCTGCCGCGCGCGTTCCCATGTCAGGCCGGCGTCGCGGCTCGTCCACATCACCATTTCGCCACCGGTGCCCCAAGGCTGGGGGCCGGGATCCGTGGGCGCGACGATGCGCCATCTGCCGTCGGCCTCGATGTAAAAGGACCCGTGGTCGTAGTTGTGGTCCGATGTCACGCTCGCGCGGAACACCCATGCGCGGCCATCCCACCGCGCCGTGTGCCACTGGAACGGCCCGGACGCGGCGCCCGGGTTGAATCCCTTCGAGGTGAGGTAGAGGATCACCGGTTCGCCGGCGGCGGTGAAGGCGATGTCCTTCAGGTAGACGCTGAGATCCTCGCGCCGGTAGTCGCGGACCAGCGCGGGATTGGCGGCCGCACGCAGCGGAAGCACGAGTTTTTCCCCCGCGGCGTTGGTCCAGGAGACGCCGGCGTCGCGCGTTTCCGCGAAGTAGAGGTTGGTGCGGTAGTTCAGCCCCTTGCCGGCACGACCCTCGGCCGGGTGCAGGTCGAAGGCGGTGGCGACCCGGTCGGTGTCGCCGTCGCGGAACGAAACCTGGTAATTACCCATTTCCAGGTGGGCGAGGAGCTGCGGGGCGCTCCAAGTCCGGCCATCGGCGGAGGTCTTCCAGTTGAGTGTGCGCTCGCCCTTCACGTAGCTGGTATGGAGGAAGAGAAAACGCTTCGAGCGTGGGAGGTGCCACGGTTGCGGATAGGAGAAGTTGGTTTTCTCAAGCAGCTCCCACTCCGTGATGTCGTGCGGCCGCGCGGAACGGTGAACGTAGGACGGGCGCGAGGTGCCGTGCGCGGCCGAGAAGACGAAGAGGTGCCCCTCGGCGTCGATCGAGAGCACGGGGTTGTCATGCGCGTCCTCCGTGCGCTTCCGCAGGATCCGCACGGGCCGCGACACGGTGCCGGTGGCGTGGTCGTAGTAGGAAACAAGGTGCTCCAACTCGTCGCCGCGCTCCGAGACCTTGCCCGCCGAACCGCCGAACACGAAGTAGGTACGGCCGCGCTCCGGGGAGTGGATCGCGATCGGGACATGCTGTTGCGGGTAGGTCGCGAAGCCACCGCTGTACTTGTAGCGATGCTCGTCCTTGAGCGGCTGGTTCATGTACCAGATTCCGCGGTAGCCGTCGGCCTCGCGCGGCGTGAGGTCATCCGGCGCCCGGGGGACGGCGGCGAAAAGGGCGGCCGGGATCAAGCCGAGGCGAGCTAGCCAACGAGCAAAGGTGAGGAAACGCCGGAAATCCATGGCCCGAAGCTCGTCCGACCCGCGCCTGGGCGGCAACCCGGCGTTTCCGAAGCGGCTTAACCGCCCGATCCGACGCCGCGCGGCCGCCGCGGGAAATTTGGGTTTGCCAGCTCCGCGCGCGGAGGGCTTTCCTACCCCTTCACGTTCGCAAAAACCCTTTATCACACAAAGTCATGGCTGAACTCGCAGGAAACGTCTTGGTTGGCCAGTCCGGCGGCCCCACCTCCGTCATCAACGCCAGCGTCGCGGGCATCATCAACGAGGCCCTGAACCACGAGTGCATCGAGGAGATCTACGGATCCCTGAACGGAGTGCTCGGCATCCTGCAGGAGGACCTGATCGATCTCGCCTCCGAGTCCCAGCAGCAGATCCGCGCCCTCAAGCACACGCCCGGCGCCGCCCTCGGCACCTGCCGCTACAAGCTGAAGAAGCAGCAGGATTTCGAGCGCGTGCTGGAGGTCTTCAAGGCCCACAACATCCGCTACTTCTTCTACATCGGCGGCAATGATTCCCAGGACACCGCGGACAAGATCTCCAAGCTCGCCCAAGCCCAGGGCTACGAGCTGCGTGTGATCGGCGTGCCCAAGACGATCGACAACGATCTGCCCATCACGGACCACACCCCGGGCTACGCGAGCACCGTCAAGTATATCGCCACCACCGTGCGCGAGCTCGCCTGCGACAACGAGGCCATGGGCCAGGGGGACCTCGTCTCGATCGTCGAAGTCATGGGCCGGAGCGCCGGCTGGATCGCCGCAGGCGCCTCCCTCGCGAAGCGCCGCGATCATCCCCATGATCCGCCCCACCTCATTCTTCTGCCCGAGGTCGCCTTCAACCAGGAGAAGGTCCTTGAGGAAGTCCGCCGCGTGCTGAAGCGCGAGAAGTACTGCCTGATCGTCGTGGCCGAGGGGCTCGTCGACACCGACGGCAACTACCTCGCCGCCAACGCGCAGACCGACGCCTTCGGCCACGCCCAGCTGGGCGGCGCCGGCGATGCCCTCGCCGAGATCCTTGGGGGCAACCTCCCCGGCGTGAAGGTGCGCGTCGCCAAGCCCGGCATCATGCAGCGCTGCGCCTCGCACGCCGGCTCGAAGACCGATGTCGACGAGGCATTCCGCGCCGGCCAAGCCGCCGTGCAGGCCGCCATCAACGGCGAGACCGACAAGATGGTCACGCTGCTCCGCGGCGACGGCGAGCAGTACACGACCGAGACCGGTCTCGCCCCCTTGGCCGATGTGGCCAACTCCGTGAAGAAGCTGCCCCGCGAGTGGATCAACGAGGACGGCGTGAGCATGAACTTCCAGTTCCTGCGCTACGCCCAGCCCCTCATCCAGGGCGAGGTCGTGGTGCCGCACGACGCCGGCGTGCCGGTGTTCGCCCGCCTCGAGAAGGTGCGGGTCGACAAGTCGCTCCCCGCTTACGAGGTCTGAGCCGTAAACCGGCTCAAGTCTTTCCCCAAGGGCGCCCGCGAGGCGCCCTTTTTGTTTTCCGATGCCGCCGCTCGTGCGGCGCTCGGGGCCATTTTCGCCGCGGTCGCATCCGAGGGATCAGCCTCGGCCGCACCGGGACGGCCGCACAATTGCCTCGCATGGGGCAGGCGCGTCTCGGCAGGTTTTCGCCGTCGGAACCCGGATCCCCAAACCCTTTACACCCCATGACCTCGAACTGCTCCCTCCCGATAAGCCGTCGTCTCGCGCTTTCCCTCGCCGCGCTCGCCCTCTTCGCCGCCACCCGCGTCGCGGCGGCCCCGGGTTTCACCGCCGAGAAATCCGCCGCCGGCGTGAAGATCTCCCACGACGGGAAACCTTTCGCCGAATACGTGATCGGCGAGGCGAACAAGCCGTACCTCTTCCCGGCGTTCGGTCCCACGGGTAAGGCGATGACCCGCGCCTATCCCATGCGGAAAGTCGAGGGCGAGCAGTTCGACCACTACCACCACCGCGGCATCTGGTTCGGCCATGAGAACATCAACGGCGTCAACTCGTGGACCGAGCGCGGCACTTCCACCAACGGGCTGCCCGACGACCAGCTCAACGCGAAGCAGAAGGCCTCCCTCGCCAAGGCCCTGCCTCACCTCGGCTCCGTCCGTCACCGCGCGTTCCGTGAAGTCACGTCCGGCCCCGATCGCGCCGTGCTCGTCTCCGAAAACGACTACCTCGATGCGCGGGGGAAGAAGTACCTCACGGAGATCCGCCGCCTCACCTTCCGCGCCGAGTCGGGCGCGCGCCTGATCGACTGGGACCAGGAGTTCATCGCCTCCGAGGGCGACGCGGTCTTTGGCGACATGAAGGACGCCGGCGTGAACATCCGCGTACCGTCATCCATGGCGGTCGACACCAAGCAGGGCGGCCGGTTGGTTCTGGCCAACGGCAAGGAGGGCGCCACCGCGTGGGGCACGCGCGCCACCTGGGCCTCGTACTCGGGTAAAGTCGACGGCGAGCTCGTCGGTGTCGCCCTATTCAATCACCCGTCGAGTTTCCGGCACCCGACCAGCTGGCACGCCCGCACGTACGGCCTGCTCACCGCCAATTGCTTCGGCACACTCGACAAGGCCGACCCCAACGGCCCGCACACCCTGAAGAAGGGCGAGAAGCTCGTGCTGCGCCATCGCTTCTACCTCCACGCCGGCGACGAAAAGTCCGGCGGGGTCGCGGCGGCCTACGAGCGGTACGCCAAGGAAAAGAAGTAAACCGGCGCGCGTCCCCGAGTACCGCGCGTTCCATTCGGGAAAGCAGGTCGCGTGGCCGCGGGTGATCCCGCGGATCCATCGGGTCTGATCACGGCGGAGCCTTACGTTCCCCGTCATGCCGCATTTTCCGCGGCAAACCGCCTTGGGCGGGTAAACAGCCGCGGCTACTCCAAGCCCATGGCGGCAACCGTCCGGCGCCCCAAGGCTCCCCAGTCTCCCTCATCGTGCCCCCGGCTGGTCTCCCATGTCTCCCTAATCGCCGTCTCTCCAGTCTTCCGGGTCTTCCCCGCCCCCATCCTTGACCGCTCCGCACGGCGGCGGCTAACTCTCGCTCCTTATGTCAGCCGATTCCGCACCCTCCGCCGTGTCCATGGACGCCATCGTCGCGCTCGCGAAGCGCCGCGGCTTCATCTTCCAGTCGTCTGAGA
The DNA here is from genome assembly GCA_903900845.1 of uncultured Opitutia bacterium. Taxonomy (GTDB): domain Bacteria; phylum Verrucomicrobiota; class Verrucomicrobiia; order Opitutales; family Opitutaceae; genus ER46. Next base: position 6,842 of record CAIUOU010000149.1, on the reverse strand, counting down.
TCTACGGCGGGCTCAACGGCTTCTTCGACTACGGCCCGCTGGGCGTGGAGCTGAAGCGGAACATCCGCGACTGCTGGTGGAACGACATGGTGCGGCGCCGCGAAGACATCGTGGGGCTCGAGTCGTCCATCATCATGCACCCGAAGGTGTGGGAGGCCTCGGGTCACGTCGCCGGCTTCACCGACCCTCTGGTGGACTGCAAGGTGAGCAAGCAGCGCTTCCGCGCCGACCAGCTGTTCTTCGCGCCCGTCGTCGTCGACGGCAGCACGGTGGGTTACGTCAGCGCGCTCGAAAGCGAGCGCACGACGGAGGCCCTCCAGGAGGCCGCCGAGACGTTCAAGCGCAAGAAGGCCATCCAGGGTGCGCTCGCGCCCGTGCAGCCGCGCGATTTCACCGAGGCTAAACCCGAGGAGATCGCGCTTATCCCGTCCCCCGCGACGGGCGAACCGGGCAGCCTCACCGAGCCCCGGGCGTTCAACATGATGTTCGAGACGCACGTCGGCCCGATGCGCGACTCGGCGTCGGTCGCCTACCTGCGGCCCGAGACGGCACAGGGCATGTTCGTCGACTTCCGCAACGTGGTCGACACCGGCCGCGTGAAGCTGCCGTTCGGCATCGCGCAGATCGGGAAGTCGTTCCGCAACGAGATCACGCCGCGGAACTTCATCTTCCGCTCGCGCGAGTTCGAGCAGATGGAAATGGAGTACTTCATCCATCCCGACGCGGACTGGCTCGCCTGCCACGAGGAGTGGCTCAAGTGGTGCCGCGAGTGGCTCCTGAGCATCGGCCTGCCCGAGTCGCACCTCTCGCTGCACGAGCACCCGAAGGCCAAGCTGGCTTTCTACTCGCGCCGCACGGTCGACATCATGTTCCGCTACCCGTTCGGGGTGCAGGAACTCTGGGGCATCGCCGCGCGCAGCGACTACGATCTGCAGCAGCACCAGAAGTTCTCCGGAGTGCCGCAGGTCTACTTCGACGAGGCGACCAAGCAGAAGGTCGTGCCGCACGTGATCGAGCCGGCCGTGGGCGTCGACCGCATTCTCCTCGCCGTGCTCTGCGCCGGTTACGCGGAGGAGGACGTGAAGGACGACAAGGGCAACGTCGAGAAGCGCACCGTGCTGCGGCTCTCGCCGCGGGTCGCCCCGATCAAGGTCGCCGTGCTCCCGCTGCTGAAGAACAAGGAGGCCCTCGTGGCCCGCGCCCGCGAGCTGCACGCGCGCCTGAAGCGCCGCCACGCCGTGTTCTACGACGAGGCCGGCGCCATCGGCCGCCGCTACCGCCGCCAGGACGAGATCGGCACGCCGTGGTGCGTGACCATCGACTTCGACACCATCGAGAAGGACGGCACCTTCACCCTGCGCGAACGCGACTCGATGCAGCAACGCCGCGTCACCGAGGCCGAGCTCATCGCGCTCCTCGACGAGAAGGTGTACTGAGCTGGCGCGCTCTTTGGCGCGCCGCCTGAACGTCCCTTGGCCAAGAAATCTAAGACGCTGCCGGTTCCCGATAACCGGACTTCCTCCGCGCTCAGAAACCTCGTCGCATGGGTGGACGAGTTTCCCCAGGCATTCTGGAGCATCGGCGCGGATTTGCACCGGAACCACCACGTCGTGGAACTCGACGGCTCTGTCGACCACTTGGTCCAAGGGCTGGTTCACGACGAGGAAGGGGACTTCGAGGTCGCCCTCTTTTGCACCCAAGGTCGTTGGTCATCCGGTTGCCAATGCGAGGACGCGCCCGAGTGCCCGCACTCCGCCGCCGTCGCGTTAGCGTGGCTGGCGAAACACGCCGGGACTCTGGCCGAGGATCCCGCCAAACCGCGCGAAAAGCCCCGCCCCTTCGCCGAGGTTCATGGCCCGATCGTCGCGGAAAAGCTAGCACGGCCGCTGCGGGCCGAGGAGACCCGCGCCCTGACCAACCTTGAGCAGCTTCACGGCGAAGTCCTCCGCCGCCACGGCCGGCTCATTCAGTCCTCGCTCCACTTCTACGGCTTCGGTTGGTTCACGGACAAACCACCGTCCGATTGGGAAATAGCCCTCGAGGGCTGGTGGAATCCCACCCAGCCGCCGGCCACGCCGCTGGATCTCTGGCAGTACCTCGCCTACGATCTCGAGCGACGCGGAGCGGCGATTCCGGAGGTCTACCGTCCGCTCACCGACACCGGCGCCGTGCGGGCGCGTCTGGAGGGGCGGCTGCTGGAGCAGTCGTTAAACCGCTGGCAGTTCGCGCTCCAGCAAGCCCTCGAACCAGCGGAATCCAGCTCCAGGGATTCCGGCAGCGAGCCTCTCGACGGGGTAAGGGGCCTGCGCGTCATTGTGCAGCAGGACGGGCTGATGAAGCTCCAAACCCGAAGGTGTGCCGACGCCCCTTGGAAGCAGCCGTCCGGCAATTTCCTGCGCTATCTCCCCGAGACCAAATTATCGCAGTTACAGGATTTCAGCCCCGCGGAAGCCGCGCTGGCCCGCACGCTCATCCTCGCGCTCCAGCGCCGTGACCGCTTAACCACCAAGGAACCGCTGCCGGAGGGAATCGTCGACGAGTTGCTCGCCAGTCGGGACACGCACCCCGCCCTTTTTCTGCCCGGCGAGCGGCCGTTCACGATCGAGGAAGAATCCCTCACCGCGGCCGCGCTGCCCGAGGACGGCAATGCATCCGTTTTCAGACTTCAGCTGGTTCTGCCCGACGGCCGGATCGCCGTGAACGCACATCACCTCGGCGGCAAGAAGCCGGCGCTCTACCTCCATGAGTCGCGCGTCTGGCGCGGTCCCCGCCCCATGCCGGAGGGGCTGATGCCCGTGCAAGCACTGGAGACCCCCGCGATCGTGCAGCAGCTGCGCCAGCTGAAGGTCACGCTGCCGGAAAAAATCCGGAGCAACCTCCGTCACGTCGCCATGAGACCGGAGCTGGAATGCTCGCTCGAGGGCGGGCCTTTCGACGACGGTCAATCGGACCTGAAGGTGCGGCTGCTGGCCGTCGCTGATGACCCGCGCTGCGCGCAGGAGTGGCGGGGCTACGCCGGCTGGCAATGGGACGAGGCGCGCACCCCGCCAGCGCGCCGCGCCGGGGACCCCATGTTGGAATTCGATCTCTCGGCGGCCAACCGCATTGGCGCCACGTTCGGCGGCTTCCGGCTCTTCTGGAGCGATTGGAGCGGCACGTGGAGCCGGCCGGTCGGGCGGAATTTCCCAGAGGAGTTCGCGACGTGGGTCGCGGCGCTCCCGCCCGACGTGACGGTGCGCGCCTCGCCGGAGCTCGCCGGATTCTTCGAGGGCCCCCTCCGCGCCACGATCGATTTCTCCGCGCTGCCGGTCGAGGGCGGGCGCGACTGGTTCGACCTGACGGTCGCGTACCGCGTGGAGGATTCGAAGCTCACCCCCGCGGAGATCGCGCTGCTCTTGAAGGCGCGCGGCAAGTGGGTGCGCCTGCCGAAATCCGGCTGGAAACGCCTCGAGGTCGCCACGCCGGAGGCCGGCGGCACCACGGCCGCCACCCTGGACCGCCTCGGCCTAACCGCCGACGACGTCGTTGAATCAGGCAACGAGACCACCCACCGGGTGCACGCGTTACAGCTCGCCGCGGAATCCGCGGCGCTGGAGAGCCGCGACGCGCGGCTGGCCGCCGAGCTAAGGGGCCGCCTGTCCGAGGTGACCGCGAGCCCTCCGCCCCCGCCGCCGGCCGGACTCGCCGCGAAACTCCGTCCGTACCAGATCGAGGGATACCAGTTTCTCGCCCACCTCTCCGGCCAGGGCTTCGGCGGGGTGCTCGCCGACGACATGGGCCTCGGCAAGACCGTGCAGACCCTCGCGTGGCTGTTGCGCCTCGCGGACGAGGCCAAGTCCGGAGGTTTCCGCGCGCTGGTGGTGTGCCCGAAGAGCGTGACCCACGGCTGGCTCGCCGAGACCGCCCGCTTCGCGCCGAGCCTCGGGGCGGCGGCGTTCGACCCGGCGTCCGCGTCCCCTGAGAGCAAGGCGCCGGAGTGCGAGATCCTCGTCGCAAATTACACCCAGCTCCGCCTCAACGCGGGCTGGTTCAAGGCGAAGGCGTGGGACGTCGTCGTGCTCGACGAGGGGCAGTTCATCAAGAATCCGACCAGCCAGGTGGCGGCAGCCGCGCGTGCACTCGCGGCGCGGCACCGGCTCGTGCTCACCGGCACGCCCATCGAGAACCGCCTCGGCGACCTGTGGAGCCTGTTCGCGTTCGCCCAGCCCGGGTTGCTGGGTTCGCAGTCGTCCTTCCGCCGTCAGTTCAACGAGCGCGATCCCTCCGCGCTCGGACGGCTCCACCGGCGCGTGCGCCACTTTCTGCTGAGACGCACAAAGGCGCAGGCCGCGCCTGACCTGCCGCCGCGCACCGAAAACGAGATCGTCGTCGACCTCGAGCCCGAGCAACGCCGGCTCTACGACGCCGAGCTCAAGCGGACGCGCGCCCAGCTCCTCGGCGTCGAGACCGACCGCGCGCTCGACCGCGTGCGCTTCAACATCCTCGCGAGTCTCCTGCGCCTCCGCCAGATCTGCTGCCATCCTGCGCTCGTCGACGCGGCCCATGCCGGCCTGCCGAGCGCCAAGCTCGACGCGCTCATCGAGCGGCTGGAGGAGCTGCGCGAGGAGGGCCATCAGGTCCTCGTGTTCAGCCAGTTCGTCGGGATGCTCGAGCTCATCCGCGAGCGCCTCGAGCAGGCGGGCATCGGGCATCTCATGCTCACCGGTGCCACCGAGGACCGGCAGCAACTCGTCGAGCAGTTCCAGACCGACAACTCCCGCACCGTCTTCCTGCTCTCACTCAAGGCGGCCGGCTTCGGCCTCAACCTCACCGCCGCCAGCTACGCCGTCCTCTACGACCCGTGGTGGAACCCCGCCGTCGAGGCGCAGGCCATCGACCGCACCCACCGCATCGGCCAGACCAAACCCGTGTTCGCCTACCGCCTGCTTGCTGCCGGTACCATCGAGCAGAAGATCCGCGTCCTCCAACAGGAGAAGGCCGCCCTCGCCGCTGCCGTCGTGCAGGAGGAATCGCTCGCCAGCGTCCTCGACCTCGAAAGCCTCCGCCGGATTCTCGCATAGAAGAGGCCGACGCGATGCGGACTTGCGGATAAAGGCACCGTGGATCGATTGGGCTTCCCGTGCGCGACCGGTCCGAAAACCCCAACGCTTTGACCTCCCACCCCGATCGCATCCGATTCCGTGCGTCATCGGGCACGCCCTGAGCCATGCCGCGCTTCGCCCGCTACCTCGGCGTGGATTACTCCGGCGCGCAGACTCCGACCTTCGGGCTCAAGGGGCTGCGCGTGTTCTCCGCCGACGGATCCGGACAACCGGCCGAGGAGATGCGGCCACCGCCGAGCCACCGCAAACACTGGACGCGTCAGGGACTGGCCCACTGGCTCGCCGCCCAAGTGAACGCCGGCCCGCCCGCCCTCATCGGCATCGACCACGGGTTCTCCTTCCCGCGGCGTTATTTCGAGCGGCATCACCTCCCCCCCGACTGGCCCGCGTTCTTGGACGACTTCCAAGCGCATTGGCCGACGGACGAGGAAAATACCTACGTCTGCTTCATCCGCGACGGCAACTGCGGCGCCGGCCACGAGCGGCAAGGCGACCCGAAGTGGCTGCGTTTAACCGAACAGTGGACCGCGTCCGCCAAATCCGTCTTCCAATTCGATGTGCAAGGCCAGGTGGCGAACTCGACGCACGCGGGCCTGCCGTGGCTGCGCTATCTCCGCCAAAATTGCGGCGGGAAACTACACTTTTGGCCCTTCGACGGCTGGAATGTACCCGCCGGCAAGTCGGCCGTCGCGGAAGTTTACCCCTCCCTCTGGATGAAGCGTTTCCCCGCCGACGACCGCGATGGCGACCAACAAGCGGCTTTCGCCGTCGCCGAATGGCTGCGCCGCGCCGACCAGAACGACTCACTCCCGCACTTCCTCCACCCGCCGCTCACCCCCGCCGAACAAACCCAGGCCGCCATCGAAGGCTGGATCCTCGGCGTGACATAGCGGCGGATTCCGCGACGGAAGTATCGCGATTCACGGCGAACCGGGTTTCAAAAACCGCGGCAAACAGCCGCGGCTACACCGGGTTCGCCGGCCATGGGCCCGACGAAGGCTCACCCCATCTGCCGCGGGCTCGGCGAAGGCTGGCCGCGCCAGCCGTAGGCTTGGCGGAGGCTGGTGGGCCGACTGGGATTCGAACCCAGACTCAAAGGATTATGAGTCCTCTGCTTTAACCGTTAAGCTATCGGCCCGTGAGCGGCCCTTGTGTCACCGCTGGCGGAGGCCCTGTCAAACGCCGGCGCCGCGCGGGGGATTTTCTCGCTGGCGGCGGACTTCCTCGAACTCGGGTTTGGCCTTCAGCTCCTCGCCGGTCGTGGTGAGTCCGACCTTGTGGGTGACGGGGCCACCGGGGCCGGGACGGGACTCGAAGCGGCGGTCGAGCTTGAGGCGGTCCCACGGGCGGTGGCGCAGGCCGAAGGTCGTGCTGTGGCGCAGGAACCAGTCGGCGAGTCGCGGGAAATCAGCCTCCGCCGCCAGAAACTGCAGGCACGTGAGCGACCGACCCTTCTTGCCGGTCGCCGGCGTGAGCCAAACGTCGAGCGCGCCCTGCGCGAGCAACCGCTCCGCGAGCCACGCGATGTTTTCGCCGGTGTCGTCGTCGATGTTCGCGGCGACCTCGATCACGCGATCCGTCAGGTACGGAAGCGCGGCCGCCGCGGGGGCACCACTCTCCTCCAGCACGGCGACGCGGAACACATTGGGAAACTCCCCGAGGTCGAGCGTGCCCGCGCCCAGGCCTTGGGCGCGCACCACGCCGGCCGGCCAGCCGTCGCGGAATTCCGGCGCGAGGGAT
>CAIUOU010000148.1 GCA_903900845.1 uncultured Opitutia bacterium | reverse complement strand
GGAACTGCGCGCCGTGGTGGCGCGGTTCGATGCACAGGTGGAGCCGACGGGCCGCGAACTGGCGGCGACGCTGGTGGAAGCGCGGCGGTCGCTGCAGGCGTTCGGCGAGGCGGCGGGGGAAACGCGTCGTTTTATGGCGGGCAATGCCGGGGTGGGAGCGGAGGTTGGCGAGACGCTCGGGCGTCTGAACGAGGCCGCGGCCGCCGTGACGCGATTGGCCGACTATCTCGAGCGCAATCCAAACGCCCTGCTCTCGGGCCGGCCCCGGCCGTGACCACGCCGCGATTTTCCCGATGAATCCGCGCGTCTTCCTGCTGGTTTCCCTCCTCGCGGCCGCGGCCGCCGGCGCCGGTTGCTCGTTGCTGCCCGCGCCGAAGCCGGATCCGACGCGCTTCTTCCTGCTTGCGGCGGAGCCCGGGGAGGCCGCGCCGGCGCGCGGCACGGTCGCGCTGCGACCGGTCGAGGTGCCGGCCTACCTGCGTCAGCCCGCCCTAGTCGTGCGCCGGGGAGGCAATGAGGTGACCTTCCGCGAGGCTGCCCGCTGGGGCGAGCCGCTGGAGCAGGGCGTCGCCCGGGTGCTCGGCGAAAATCTGCGGCGGCTCGGCCTCGTGTCGGCGAACCGGGGTGGCGACGCGGACGCCGCGATCCTGGTCGTCCGGGTGCTGGCCGCCGAAGGCACTGCGTCCGGTGGGGTAGAATTTCGCGCCGCGTGGGAGCTTACCCGACGCGGCGCTGCGCCGGTGAGCGGGGAATTCCGCGCCGCTGGGCTCACGTGGGACGGACGCGACGAGGCCGGCTTGGCGGCGGGCCTGAGCGCCGCGGTCGCGGGGCTCGCGGCCGAGCTCGCTGGGCAAGCTCCGGCGACGCGCTAGTTGGTCCGGAGGCCGCCTGAGGGTGGCCTCGCGTTTCTAGTTCTCTCCCGCCCGCGCTCAGCGCAGCGCGGCGGCGATGCGGGTAAGGGCAGTCTCGACGTTCGCGCGCGAGTTGAAGGCGCTGATCCGCACGTGGCCCTCGCCGCACTTGCCGAAGCCGGCACCTGGCGTGCACACCACTTGGGCCCGCTGCAGCAAGAGGTCGAAGAATTCCCAGGAGTCGCGGCCGGTGTTGACCCAGATGTAGGGCGCGTTGTCCCCGCCGACGCAGGTGAAGCCGAGGCCGGTCATCGCCTCGCGGATCAGCCGCGCGTTCGCGAGGTAGAAGTCGATCAGGGCGCCGGTCTGGCGCTTGCCCTCCTCGGTGTAGATGGCCGCGGCGGCGCGCTGGATCGGGTAGGCGACGCCGTTGAACTTGGTCGTGTGCCGCCGGTTCCACAGGGCGTGCACGGCGTGCGGCCGGCCCGCGGCGTCCCAGGCCTGCACCGTCTTCGGCACCACGGTGTACGCGCAGCGCGTGCCGGTGAAGCCGGCGGTCTTCGAGAAACTCCGGAACTCGATCGCCACCTCCCGCGCGCCCGGGATCTCGTAGATCGAGTGCGGGATGCGCGGGTCGCGGATGTAGGCTTCGTAGGCGCTGTCGAACAGGATCACCGCCCGGTGGCGGCGTGCGTACTCGACCCAAGCCGTGAGTTGCTCCCGGGTGGCCACCGCGCCGGTCGGGTTGTTCGGGAAGCAGAGGTAGATCAGGTCCGCGGCGCCCTCGGGCAGGCCGGGGACGTAGCCGTTGGCCGGTGTGCTGTCGAGGTAGGTCACGCCGGAGTAGCGGCCGTCGACGTTCCCGCCGGTGCGCCCGGCCATCACATTGGTGTCGACGTAGACCGGGTACACCGGATCGGGAATCGCGAGCCGGATGTCCGTCGCGAAAATTTCCTGCAGGTTGCCGCAATCGCACTTCGAGCCGTCGGAGATGAAGATCTCGTCCGCCTCGATCGCGCAGCCGCGCGCCGCGTAGTCGTGCTGCGCCACCGCCTCGCGCAGGAACGCGTAGCCCTGCTCCGGGCCGTAGCCCTTGAACGTCTCGCGCCGCGCCATCTCGTCGGTCGCCGCGTGCAGCGCCGCGACGCACGCGGCGGGCAGCGGCTCGGTGACGTCGCCAATGCCCAGGCGGATCACCGGCTGGTCGGGGTGCGCCGCGACGTGGGTGCTGACCCGCTTGGCGATGTCGCTGAAGAGGTAGGAGGCCTTGAGCTTGGCGTAGTTCTCGTTGATGCGGATCATAAGCGCGGGCGGAAAGAGCGGAGCAAACGGGGCGGCCCCGGCGAATTCAAGTCCGCGTTCCGCGCCGCCTCTGGGATTGCCTCCGGGCCGCGCGGCGGCCCAGTGTGTCAACGCCCCTTATGCAGCGGATCACCGCCACCGCTGAGTTGCCCGCCGCCGTCGCGGAATTGCGCCGCGCTGGGCGGACCGTCGCCCTGGTTCCCACCAGCGGGGCGCTCCACGCTGGACACGGGGCGCTGATCGCCGCTGCCCGGGCGCGGGGCGACGCCGTGGTCGTGTCCGTCTTCGTCAACCCCTTGGCCTTTGGCCCGAGCGAGCCGGTCGCCCGCTACCCGCGCATGCCGGAGTTCGACGCGGAGTTTTCCCGCGCGGCGGGCGCCGACCTCGTGTTCCTCCCCCCGGCCGAGGACCTGTTACCCCGAGGGTTTTCGACGGTGGTCGTCGAGGACGCGGTTAGCCGGCCCTTGTGCGGGGTCTCGCGGCCGCACCACTTCCGCGGCGTGGCCACGGTGACGCTCAAGCTGCTCCAACTGGTGCGGCCCGAGCGGCTCGTGCTTGGCCAGCGTGACGCCCAACAGGTGGCCGTGCTGCGCAAGCTCAATACTGACCTCTGTCTCGGCATCGAGCTGGTGGTGGTCCCGACCGTACGGGATGCGGACGGCCTGCCGTGGACCGCGCGGAGCAAGGATTTGACGCCGGGCCAGCGGCAAGAGGCGGCGGCGGTGCCCGCGGCGTTGCGGCGCGCGCGGGAGATGGTCGCTCAGGGCGTGCGGATTCCCGACCGGATCATCGCGGAGGTCACGCACCTGATCGGGCAGAAGCGGCGGCTGCGCGTGATCTATGTCTCACTGGTCGATCCCCACAGCCTAGAGGCGGTGCGCGAGGTGGTGCCCGGGCGGAGCCTGCTGGCTTTGGCGGTGTGGATCGACGAGTTCCGGCTGATCGACAACGTCGAGCTCTGATCAGCCCGGCGCTCGGGCGGCGGGGGGCGCCACGATCACCTCGAGGCCCTTGCCGCGGAGTTCGGCCACCAGTTCCGGCGGCGCCCCGGCGTCGGTCACGATCACATCGACGCCGGTGAAGTCGCAGAGGAAGAAGGTAGAGCGGCGGCCAAACTTCCCGTGGTCGAGACAGAAGATCACCTTGGCTGCCCCGCGCATCATCGCCCGCTGGATTTCGACGATTAGGGCGTGGGAGTTGTAGATCCCCTCCGTCGAGATCCCGCTGCCGCTGAGCACGGCGACGTCGGCGTGCATCCGCGCGAATGTTTCCACGGCGTGCGGGCCGACGAGCGTGCCGAGCCGGGGGTAGATGACCCCGCCGGAGAGGTGCACCTCGTGCCGGGTCGAGCCCGAGAAGTGGTTCGCGACCGGCAGGGAGTTGGTGATGATCTGGGCCACCTTGTCCCCGAGCTGCTGCGCCACGTGAAAACAGGTGGTGCCGCTGTCGATGATCACGTTCTGCCCCGGCTCGATTAGCGCCGCGCACGCCTGCCCGATCGCGTCCTTCTCCGCCACCTGATGCGTGTCCCGGACGTTGAAGACGAACTCGTCGCTCTTGGCCGGTTGCAAGGATCTGGCACCCCCGTGCGTCCGCCGCACCCGCTTGCCCCCTTCCAACCCCGCGACATCCCGTCGCACCGTCGAAATCGAGGCCCCCACGTGGTGGGCAAGTTCTTCCAGCGAAGCGAATTCCACCTTTTGCAGGTAGGCCTCGATCTTCGCTTGGCGCTCCTCCGGTGACATCGTTGGTGGAATCTTTTGGTAGATTTTGATCCAACTTGCAACCGCAACCTTGACAGATTTTGGCGTTTCTGGCCCATTCGCCGGTCGAAGTCCTTCACCTCCCGCCATGTCGCTGCCGCCTCCGCTTCCCCATCAGGTCGAGATCGAGCATCTCGTGCGGCGGGCCTTATACCAGCGCCTCGGGCGGACGTTACCGCGTCAGGCTCAGGCCCCGAATCCGCTCTTGGTTAACGTGAGCGCCCGGCATTGCCACCTCACGCCCGAAGCCGTCGAGGCGCTGTTTGGCAAGGGGGCCAAGCTGACGCCGATGAAGTGGCTCTACCAGAAGGACCAGTTTGCTGCGAAGGAGACG
>CAIUOU010000147.1 GCA_903900845.1 uncultured Opitutia bacterium | reverse complement strand
TACCGCGCGAAGCCGATCCCGCGGAGGTTTCCCGGCTGCGTTGGCAGCTGGAGGAGTTGCGGGTGAGTCTTTTCGCACAGGAACTCGGCACGGCGGAGCCCGTCTCAGCGCTGAAGCTCGAGCGCCGGATCGCTGAGCTGCGTTTTTCCGCTCCGGGTTCGGCTGCAGCGGCCGCCGCTCCGGCCGTGGTCAAACCGATCGTCGCGGTCGCCGCCAAGCCTTCGGGTGCGAAGTCCGCGCCGGTCAAAAGCCTCGGCGCGCTCGACAAGCTGCTGGGCGGCCCGCGGACCTGATCCAACTCCTGCTCACGGTTCCGTCACGCGCCGGGATGGCGTTTGCCGTTGCGTGCCTGCTGAGCATCTTGCCGGGAATCCCGCCAAGCCATGAATTTCCCGATCTCGGTCCTGTTGCGGAGCAAAGGTGATCAGGTCTTCAGCGTCTCCCCGGAGGTGAGCATACTCGCCGCCGTCGCCGAGATGAACCGTCACCGGGTGGGGGCGATCGTAGTACTTACGGACGGAGCTATCGCCGGAATTTTCACCGAGCGCGATGTGCTCTGCCGCGTGCTGGGCCTCGTCGACCCGCGGACGACTCCGGTGTCGGCCGTGATGACGCGCGAAGTGATCACGGTTTCACCTGACGCTAGCGTGGAGGCGGTGGCTTCGATCTTCACCGCGAAGCGCTGCCGCCACCTGCCCGTGGTTTCCGACGGCCGGCTGGCGGGCCTGATCTCGATCGGAGACATCTCACGTTGGGTTGCCGCGAACGACCATGCCGAGGCGGAAGGCTTGAAGAGCTACATCACCGGCGGTCCGGGTTGAGCCGCGCTCCTCGGGGAAAAAGTTGCTTGCGATCCTTTCCGCCCACCGTTCCCTCCCGGTCTCGCGCCAACATAGCTCAGCTGGTAGAGCAACGCTTTCGTAAAGCGTGGGTCCCCGGTTCAAATCCGGGTGTTGGCTCCAGTTTCCCGGCCGTCCGGATCCGTCAATCGGGCAGCGCGACGCTGTAGAGATGCGACCCGCCCGCGAAATAAAGCCGGCCTCCAAGGATGTCCCCGCCGGCTGTCGCGGGCACGGGCGACTTCGCCACCCACTGCAACGCGAAGCTGGCGTCGTCGATCCGCGTGACCCCTCGTTGGAAGAGCACGAAAGTGCGCCCACGTTCGTCGCGGATCAGGGCGCGCGGTCCTTGCCCGGTCACCACCGGTCCGAAGGAGTCCTTTAAATCCGCTGTGTGCACGACCTCACGCCGCGCCGGGTCGAACACAAGGAAACGAGTCCGGTCGCTGAATCCGTAGACCAGGCCGCGGGGACCGGGGGCGAGGTCGGTGATGCTCTGCGCTCCCGGCTCCACGGCGGATCGCCACGTGATTTTCCCGGTTTCCAGGTCCAGGATGTAGAGCTCCGCTTCCTTCGCTTTCCGTTCCCCGCCGGTGCCGGCCTCGATGGTGGTTCCGCCCAGAAGTTTTTGCGGGGAAAGCGCCACGAGGCTCATCGTCGCTTGGTCCGGCAGCAATTGTTCGTGGTGTAACAACCGCCGGCTCCCCGAGGCGCGGTTCCAAATCAGCAGCCCGCCGCCGGTCAGACCGTACCCCGGGGTGCCGGCGAGAACGACTGTGCGACCGTCTGGCATCGGCAGCAGATCATGCGGCCGGTTGATCGTGGGCGCGCATTCGGTGAGGAAAGCCGGGTTGCCGCCACCGGACTTAGCTGTCGCCGCCCAGGGGTTGGCGGGGTTCCACTCCAAAAGAAATCCGTGACCGTAGCCGCCGACAAATAAGCGGTCGCCCTGTCGCGCCAATGTGTTGAACTGACCGAAGGCCGGCCGGTTTTCCCATGCATCTCGTTTCGGATCATAGCTAAACATGCGCATCGGAAACGAGGTTCCGCCCGTGATGGTTCCGTCCGGCGCCGCCGCGAGCGACACAATGTGGGCACCGTCGCCGGAGTACTCGAATCCCGCCGTCTTTCGCTCTCCCGTCCCGGCCTCGCGAACGGAAATCGTCCGCTCGACGGTGTCGCACGATTCCGCCACCCGCCCGCTCGGGAAACGCGGGTGAAAGAGCCCTTGGTCTCCCGCGATCACTGGCTTCGGCTGGAAAGCAGGTCGTGTTTCCAGCGGAAAGGCCCGGCCTCCCGCCAGCTCGAACCAGCGCGGTCCCTTGGGAGTCGGGATCTCGCCGAAGACTTTGCCGCTGACATCGCGCCGGACCACGCCGGTGCCCGCACCGCGCTGGTCGGCGTCCAGCAGCGCCCGCGTTTCGCCCGAGCGCGGGTCGTGCGCGAGCAGTTGCGCCGCCGCGGTGCCGATGCCGACGTAAATCCAGCCGTCGGAGCCCGCCGCCAGGCTTCGCGGGTACTGCGCCCAGTTTTCCCGGTTGGCGGAGGCAACCTCCCGCATTTGGCGCCCCTTCGGATCAAATGAGACCAGCCCGGTGTTGGGGTAGGTTGCCGCCCATACCGTGCCGTCGTCCGCCTCGGTGAGGCTCATCGCCATTCGAGGAGCCGTCTTGTGTACGAAGGTGAAGGCGCGGCTCTGGGGATCGAATTCGCTGAAGTGGCCGCCGAAAAGGGTGTAATAGCGCCCCCGGCTCGAAAGCAGTGACGCAAACGGTCCGTCCCCGCCCCATGGGTAGGGAGTGGCGATTTGCCGGGTGCGCCCGGTTTCGGCGTCGATCATGAGCAACGCGTAGCCGCCCCGGTGGTCATAGAGCCAGACGAGCATAACATCACGCCCCTCTCCGTCGGCAGTCGCGACCATCCCGCGATGCTGGCTCAGCGGCGTGGCGACCCCGTGGTCCACCACATCGCCCTCGAGCGCGACCGAGGCCCCTTGGGACCGTGACCCCGCGAGGATGGCGGCCAGGATTAGCAGCGGGGTGTAACGGCTTGGTCTCATGGAGCTTTCTCGGACGCGGCGATTCGGATGGCAGTCGGTTGGCCGCGCCGGGATCCGTTGGCAAGGGGCGCGCAGCGCTGATTCCGGGCAAATAAAAACGCCGGACGCAGGCGTCCGGCGTTGCGAGGAGCTGCCTATTCCGGGCCGGTCACTTCACCGTGATGGTGCCCTTCATGAGCATGTAGTGACCGGGGAAGGAGCACACGAACGGGTATTCACCGGGAGCGGCGAGGGTGAAAGTGGTGTCGGCGGTCTGCTTGGGTCCGAGGACCCTGACGAAGGCGACGACCTTGTCCTTGTGGGCGGCGGGCACGTAGTCGGAATCCTTGGCCGTCATGGCGGCCATCGCGAACGCGTTAAGGTCGGTGCCGGGCTTGAGCAGCACCCAGTTGTGGCCCATCGCCTCCTTCGGCAGCGTACCGATGTTCTTAAGCACGATCTTCAATTGTTCGCCCGCCTTCGCGTCGATCGCGGTGACGTTGAACTTCATCTGATCGTTGGCGGTGATTTCGATCTCACGCGGCGCTGCCGCGGCGGAGAGCTGGGTGACGCCGGCGAGGCAGAGCGCGGCGGCGAAGGGGAGAAGGGCGCGAAGGTTTTTCATGACAGCGGGACGATGCCGCGCCGGTCGCGACATTCAAATCCCAAAGGCCGATTCCGTCGCGCGAATTAGCCCCGCAAATGCCGCCGGGGTCGTCTCCTTAACTTGGTAAGCCGCGGGTGATTAGGGCTTGAAACGGCGGACCCTTCTCCAACGTTGTGTTTTTTCCGGAATCCTCCCGCGCCTCCACGCTCCACGCCAGACGCCATGTCCCAACGACTCCGCCACGTCCGTTCAGCGCTAGGTTCGTTCATCGCGCTGCCGGCCCTGTTACTGCTTTCCGGTTGCGACTTTAATTTTTGGCGGATGGACGGCCATCAGACGACAATGATCGCCGAGGGCCCGGTAGCCCGAACGCAATTGGAGCTTTTCTGGGTTACTGTCTGGGTGACTTTGTTCATCTTTGTGGCTGTCGGGGCCGTGCTGGCCTATGCGACGATCCGCTTCCGGGCGCGCTCCGAGGCCGACGAGCATGCCGAACCGCCTCCCCAGGGCCACGGCAACCCCCTAATCGAGCTCGGACTCATTGGAGCCTCCGTCCTTGCGCTGGTCATCATCGCCGTTCCCACGGTGAAGGCGATCTGGTCGACTTACGATGTGGCTGAGGCCGATCGAAAAGACGCTCTCGAGATCACCGCGACCGGTTACCAGTGGTGGTTCAAGTTCGAGTACCCTTCGGAAATGGCTGCCCTCGACAACGCAGGTGCCAAGGCGCCCCTCGTTACGGGCAACGAGTTGGTCATTCCGGTGGGTAAGCCGATCCGCATTCACCTCCGCACCGTGGACGTGAACCATTCGTTCTGGGTTCCGAAGCTGGCTGGAAAGGTCGACATGACGCCTAACCGTCGGAATCTCCTGTGGCTCAAAGCCGATCGTCCCGGCTACTTCTGGGGCCAGTGTGCGGAGTACTGCGGCGACTCCCATGCCGTGATGCGCTTTCGCGTCATCGCGCTTGCCCCGAATGAGTATTCGGAGTGGTTGCAACAGCAGCAGTCGCTCGCGCGCCAAGTCGCGGTCCGGCCGGCTGATTCCGCGAAATCCCGCGAGAAGGTGGTCGCCCTCCGCTCCTTCCGGACCAATGAAACCGGGGTCTCCGCTCAGTTCGACCGTGATCCGCTCAAGTCGTGGCAGGCCAAGCAACTGCCGGAAAAGAACGAGGATACCGCCCTGATCGCCCAAGGACGGCAGCTTTTCGCCGCCAAGACCTGCAACGCGTGCCACACGGTGCGTGGTCACGGCGCGATGGGTATCCAGGGACCCGACCTCTCCCACTTCGGATCGCGTTCCACGGTGGGCGCCGGTCTCTTGGAAAACAATTCGGAGCAGCTCCGTCGTTGGCTGCGCGATCCGGAGTCGGTGAAACCGGGCAACAAAATGGCCAAGGCTTACCGCGACAACAAGATCGCTCTCAGCGATGAGGAGCAGGTGGCCTTGGTCGCCTACCTTGAGAGCCTGAAGTGATCCGCCCGCGTAATTTCCCGCAACCTTAGTTCTCTTCCCGACTACCATGGACGCATCGGCCAACACCGCCCACCTTATCAAGGAGGAGCAAGTTCCGGCTGCCCCGAAGTTCCTTGCCCATCCGACGGCCAAGACCGGCCTCATGAGCTGGCTCACCACCGTCGATCACAAGAAGATCGGGTTCCTCTACGGTTTTTTTGCCCTCATTTTCTTTCTGGTTGGCGGCTTCGAGGCGCTGCTGATCCGCACGCAGCTGATGGTGCCCAACAACAACGTGCTCACGGCGCAGCAGTACAACACGCTGTTCACGATGCACGGTACCACGATGATCTTTCTCGCGGTGATGCCGCTGTCCTCGGCGTTCTTCAACTTCATCATGCCGCTGCAGATCGGGGCGCGCGACGTCGCCTTTCCGCGGCTCAACGCCTTCTCGCTTTGGACCTTTGTGGCCGGCGCGATCATCCTGAACATCGGTTGGTTCCTGCCGGCCGACAAGTACGGTGCTCCTGACGGCGCTTGGGTGGGTTACCCCCCGATCACTTCGAAGACCTACAATCCGAAGCACGCGATCGATTTCTGGATCATGGGCCTGCAGCTCCTCGGCGTGGCTTCGATCGCGGCTTCGCTGAACTTCATCGTCACGATCATCAACATGCGCGCGCCCGGGATGACAATGATGCGGTTGCCGGTGTTTGTGTGGATGACGCTCGTCACGTCGTTCCTTATCGTCCTCTCGTTCCCCGCGATCACGATCGCTCTGGTCCAGCTGATGATGGACCGGAATTTCTCCACGGCCTTCTTTGAGGTTTCGGGCGGGGGAATGCCCATTTTGTGGCAGCACCTTTTCTGGGTGTTCGGCCACCCCGAGGTTTACATCCTGATTCTCCCTGCGATGGGCATCATCTCTGAGATACTGCCGACTTTCTCGCGCAAGCCGCTCTTCGGGTACCCGATCGTCGTCTTCTCCGGTGCGTGCATCGGTTTCCTGGGATTTGCGGTCTGGAGTCATCATATGTTCACCACTGGCATGGGCACGGTCGCCACCGCGGCCTTCGCCCTCGCCACCATGGCCATCGCGGTTCCCACGGGCGTGAAGATCTTCAACTGGATCGGCACCTTGTGGGGCGGTCACCTCATGATGCGCACTCCGATGCTTTTCGCGCTCGGCTTCGTCTGGATGTTCATGATGGGTGGCCTGTCGGGTATCATGCATTCCGCGGCCCCCGCCGACGCCCAGCAGCATGATTCTTATTTCGTGGTCGCTCACTTCCATTACGTGCTGATCGGCGGCTCGATCTTCGCGCTTCTCGCCGGGCTGCACTACTGGTTCCCGCTCATGTTCGGCCGCAAGGTGAGCGAAGGGTGGGGCCGGCTTTCGTTCTGGACGATCTTCGTCGGGTTCAACGTGACCTTCTTCCCCATGCACTTTCTCGGGTTGAATGGCATGCCGCGGCGTACCTTCACCTACGATCCGAACCTGGGTTGGAACACCGCCAATTATATCGCGACGATGGGCGCCTACCTGCTCGGCATCGGCATGTTCATCTACTTCGCCGTCCTCGCTTACACCTACTTCAAAGGAGAGAAGGTCGGCCGCGACTATTGGGACGGCCGCACGCTGGAATGGTCGCTCCAGAACCCGCCGCCCGAGTACAACTTTGCTGCTATCCCCACGGTCCACGCCCGCGACTCCTGGTGGTATGAGAAGCAAAACCGTGCCGAGATCGAGCGGGAGCGTGCTGAGAAGGCCAAGGCGGAGGAGGCCCATGGGGGCATTCACATGCCCTTCGGTTCGATCTGGCCGTTTGTGGCCAGCATGGGGCTGCTCGTCGTCGCGATCGGTGTCACTTGCTTTGATTCCAATCCCGCCCCGGGCATCCATGCGAAGCTCGGCCTCACCCTCATTGGTGGCGTGATTACCTTCGTGGGCATCTACTTCTGGTCGCTGGAGGGCAACGAGGGTTACCACCTCCATCTCGACAAGGACGGCAAGCCCGTCGAGGACCACGGTCACGGACATTGAGCGAACGCCCCGCAACCCCGAGCATCGCCTTCCCAATGAGCAGCCACGCGGCCACGGCCGAGATCGATCATCATCACGACCCGACCACTTCGACGGGCATTCCGAACAAAAAGCTCCTCATGTGGGCTTTCCTTGCTTCGGACTGCATGTTCTTCGGGGTGCTGATCTCCACGCACCTTATTTACCGGTTGCACCCGCCCGCGGGTGGTCTGGATCCCAAGGTCATTTTTAGCCCGGAACTCACCTCTTTCTCGACGTTCATCCTGCTGATGTCGTCGCTCATGATGGCCCTCGCGGTCACCGCGATCCAGAAGGGCAATGTGAAGAGCTGCCGGTGGTCGCTGCTCACGACCATCTTCTTCGGGATGATCTTTCTCGGGTGCCAAGTCTACGAGTTCGAGCACTTCGTCCACGACAAGAAGATGACGATCTCGAACAGCCTGCTCGGGACCACCTTCTACACCCTCACCGGTACGCACGGCTGCCACGTCGCGATTGGTGTCCTCTGGCTGGCGCTCATGTACGTTCGTTCCTTTAAGCCCGGTGCGGGTTCCGCGCAACGTTCCTGGTTCTCCGGACAAATCTTCCACGCCGCGACCCTCATCGTCGTGCTGCTGCTGGCCCTGAAAGTCACCCTTGGTCTCGTTCACGCGATCCAAGTCCAGCCCTCGCTGGGTGGCGCGATGGGTTTGTTCATGAAAGAGCAGGTCCTCTGGATCGGCGCGATGCTACTCGCCCTTTGGGGCTGCGTCTGGTTCGCCCGTCCGCGAGGCCCGGTCCACTTCGGCGTCGCTAACGCCATCGATGTCGAATCCATGGGCCTCTACTGGCACTTCGTCGACATCGTCTGGATTGTGATCTTCACCGCCGTTTACCTGCTCGAGTACCTCTGAACCGATGAGCTCCCCCGCGCACTCCCCGGCCCATGGCGGCCACGATCACGGTCACGACGAGAGCAAGTTCCAGATCTATGTTCAGATAGCCATGCTCCTCGCGGTCATCACCGGGGTGGAGATCGTCGCCGTCTACCTGCCGTTCGCGAAGTGGATCTTGGTCACTTCTTTGGTCGTGCTTTCTGCCGTGAAGTTCCTGTTCGTCATTTTCTACTTCATGCACCTGCGCTGGGATAAGCCCTTCTGCACTGTCCTCTTCTTCATCGGTCTAGTCA
The DNA here is from genome assembly GCA_903900845.1 of uncultured Opitutia bacterium. Classification (GTDB taxonomy): domain Bacteria; phylum Verrucomicrobiota; class Verrucomicrobiia; order Opitutales; family Opitutaceae; genus ER46. The sequence goes on along the minus strand of CAIUOU010000147.1, from coordinate 58,448 downwards.
TCGCGGGTGGTACCGCCTGGGCCCTTATCGCCCTGTTCCAAGCCGAGGCCAGCCTGCCGTTGCCGACCTGACCCGGCCTCTGATTTCCTCTCGCGCAAAAGCGGTCCGAATGCGGACCGCTTTTTTTCTTATTCACGACCCGCCTGTCCGGCGGCGCTGGAATTATCGCCCGGAGGCTGCATGGTGCAGCCCATGATCGATTGGCGGCATTGGCACAATGAACCTTGGCTGGTCGGAGGGCTCGTTGTTCTTGGATGGCTCTGGGCGATCGCCGCGGGACCTCTGCGCTCAAAGCTTGCCCCTGGGCTGCCTTTTCCGCGGGCCCAGGCGGTTCGTTTCTATCTCGGCCTTTTCTCCTTCTACATCGCGGTCGGATCCCCACTCGATCAGGTGGCCGAGCGATTCCTGTTCAGTGCGCACATGCTGCAGCACCAGATCCTCATCTTTCCCGCCGCGATCCTGCTGCTCCAGGGCGCACCCGCATGGATGATCGACCCGCTGCTCCGTCCGCGCCTGATTCAGATGCCGGCGCGGCTTTTCACCCATCCGCTGGTCGCCGGCGTCATCTACACGCTGGTGGTCAGCGTCTGGCACGCACCGGACCTGTACGACTGGGCGCTGCAGGACCGCCTGGTGCACATCATCGAGCACCTGATGTTCTTTGGCGCAGCGGTGCTGTACTGGTGGCCCGTGCTTAGCCCCTCAAATGTGCTGCCCCGCCGCGCGTTCGGGGTGCAGATGCTTTACCTCCTCGCGATCATCATCGCTATGACGCCTTTGTTCGCGTTCATCACGTTTTCGCACGACGTGCTCTACCCGACCTACGAGTTTGCGCCCCGGCTGTTTCCGACCTTCTCCCCGATGCACGACCAGGTGCTGGCGGGCGTGATGATGAAGCTGGTGGGGCTTTTCGGCGGAATGGTGGCGTTTGGCTTCGCTTTCGCCGGATGGTATCGTCGACACCGCTGAAGGAATGAAAAAACGCGGGGCTTTCGCCCCGCGTACCAAAAGAAAACGGTCCGAAGCGACGGCTCAGCCCGCGATGGGCCCGAGCAGGTCGTCGATGGAGTCGCTCTCGACGTTGATGTCGGCGAACAGCCATGACGACAGGTAGCGTTCGCTGCTGGACGGCATGATGGCGACGATCTGTTTGCCCTTGTTCTCGGGCCGCTTCGCCAACTGGAGCGCCGCCCACGCGGTCGCCCCGGAGGAGATGCCGACCGCGATGCCGTCGAGCTGGTTGATCTGCTTCGAAACCGGGCCCGAGTCGGCTTCCTTCACGCGGATCACCTCGTCGTAGATCTTCTGGTTCAGTACGCCGGGTATGAAGCCAGCCCCGATGCCCTGCAGCTTGTGGGGGCCGGGGGCACCGCCCGAGAGGACTGGCGAGGCGTCGGGCTCCACCGCCACGATCTTGACCGAGGGTTTGCGGGTCTTGAGGACCTCGCCGATGCCCGTGATCGTGCCGCCGGTGCCGACGCCCGCGACAACGATGTCCACCCGGCCGTCGGTGTCGCGCCAGATCTCCTCCGCGGTGGTGCGGCGATGGATGGCAGGGTTGGAGGGATTGGTGAACTGCTGGAGAATCACGGCGCCGGGGATACGCGTCGCGAGTTCCTCGGCTTTGGCGATGGCGCCCTTCATGCCCTTGGCGCCCTCGGTGAGCACGAGGCGCGCGCCCAGGATCTTGAGCAGCTTGCGGCGCTCGAGGCTCATGGTCTCGGGCATGGTCAGGATGAGCTTCAGCCCCTTGGCGGCGGCAACGAACGCGAGTGCAATGCCGGTGTTGCCTGAAGTGGGCTCGATCAGCACGGACTTGGCGTCGATCTTCCCGGAGCGGAGGGCCTCATCGATCATGGCGAAGCCGATGCGGTCTTTCACGCTCGAGAGCGGGTTGAAGAATTCCAGCTTTAGCAGGATTTCGGCCTGGGCGCCATGGGCGGCGGCGGTGCGGTTGAGGCGGACGAGCGGGGTGTTACCGATCGTCTCGGTGATGTCGTTATGGATGCGTGGCATGACGGGTTGAGTTTGGTTTTTGGGATAAAATCCAGGTTCAGCGGTCGGTTCCCCACCGCCGGTGCAGGAGCCGTTCCCAGGGTGAGAAGAGCGCTCGGTCCGCGGCCAGGCCGACGGCCAGCAGCACCATCATCACGCCGATGACCTGCTCCATGGCGTTCAGCTCGCGGCCGTAATGGAGCAGATGGCCTAGGCCGAAGCCGCTTAGGATCGTGACGTAAATCTCCGCCGCCATCAGGCTGCGCCACGCGAAGGCCCAGCCCTGCTTCATACCTCCGACCACGTGCGGGAGCGCGGCCGGCAGGATCACTCGTAGCCAGGTGTGCAGGCCGTTCGAGCCCATGGTGCGGGCGGCGCGCGCATAAATGGGCGGGACGTTGCGCACGCCGTTGTCCGCGGCGATGATCACCGACCACAGCGTCCCCATCACGACCACGAAGAACATCGCGCCTTCGGTCTGTCCGAACCAGAGGAGCGCGAGTGGCACCCAGCAGACGCTAGGCAGTGCCTGCAGCCCGAGCGCCAGCAACCCGAGGGTGTCAGCCAGCGCGCGAAAGCGCGCTGTGAGCAGACCGAGCGGCACCCCGAGCGCGAGTCCGACCGAGTAGCCCAGCAGCAGGCGGCGCAGCGTCACAAGCAGGGCTGACGCCAGCGTGCCGTCCGCCAGCGCCTCGACAAGATAGCCCGCAACGGAGAGCGGCGAGGGCACCAGCACCGGTGACCAGATGCGGGCGCGGACCAGCAGTTCCCACACGGCCAGCAGCCCGGCGAAGAAAATGAAGGTGGGCAGGAAGCGTTTCATGCCACTCGCCTCTCTTCCGTTCGCGCCCCGGGGCCGGCCTTAAGTTCGCCCATGATTTCAGTCGCTTGGAGGGCGAGCTCGACGGAGTTGATTTCCCTCGGACGTGGCAACCCGATGTGAAACTCGCGCTTGATGCGGCCTGGGTGTGGAGAAAGCAGCACCACGCGGTCGCCCAGGCACACCGCCTCCCGCACATTATGGGTCACGAAAAGAATGGTTTTCCGGCGGTCCCGCCAGATGCGCTGCAGGTCACCGTAGAGCTGTTCCCTCGTCAGGGCGTCCAGCGCGGCAAACGGTTCATCCATGAGCAGCACCCGGGGGTTGGGCGCGAGCGCCCGGGCCAGGGCGACGCGCTGTTTCATTCCCCCTGAAAGCTCGTGCACGAACGCACGGCTGAACTTCTCGAGTCCGACCAATCGGAGATGGAATTCGGCCACCTCGCGTCGTTCCGCCGCTTTCATGCCTGGCTTCAGCCGCAGGCTGAAGAGCACGTTTTCCAGCACGTCCAGCCACGGAAACAGCGCGGATTCCTGGAACATCATCATTCGGTCGCGCCCGGGGTTCAGAACCGGCTCGCCGTCGCAAAGAACCTGTCCCTCGTCGGCCTTCTCGAGGCCGGCGACGATGTTGAGCAGGGTGGACTTCCCGCAACCGCTGGGGCCCAGCAGGCAAACAAACTCGCCCTCGGACACCTCCAGCGTGACATCTTCCAGCGCTCGGATTTCCCGGCCTCGTCCGCGGAAGGACTTGCCCACCCCGCGGAGGGAGAGTTTCGACGGTGTTGGCGCTGATATCGGGCGCGTAGGATTCATGGCGCCGGCGGGAAGAGCCTTTCGAGGGGGACTGAGCGCCGCAGCAGGCCAACACTTCGCGCGTCCTCCACCAGGACCTTGAATCGCTCCGGCTCGACCTTCGCGGTGAACCGTAGCCTTTTCCAAGCCGACCTCATCAACGCGCCAGGGACCTCGCGCCTCGTTTCTGTGGTGAGCCCGGCTCGGGTAAGTTCCATCGCCTCGGCGGGATGGGCGCTGATCCAGCTGGTGAGTTCAACGTGCGCCTTCCGGATCCGTTCCGCCACGCTGGCATGCTTGGATAGAAAACTCGCACTGGCGACCAGCACGGTGGTGATCGCGTCGCCTTGCTCGAGAAACACCCGCGCGCCGACCTCCTGTTCGAGGCGTGAAACCCAGGGCTCCACGGTCCACGCGGCGTCGATCCGACCCTGGGTGAAAAGCTGGAGAAGGTCGGGGTTGGCGGCGGGCAGGACGTTCACTTCGCCGCCGGTGAGCGTGACCCTGAATCCCTGCGCCCTCAGCCAGGATCGCGCGGCGACATCCTGGGTGTTTCCCAACTGAGGCGTACCCACGCGTCGACCTCGGAAATCCGCCGGTGTACGGATGCCGGAGTTCCCGGCGACGACGAGCGCCGCCCCGCCTTCCGCCGCCCCGGCGATGATCCGGATCTCCTCACCTTCGGAGCGGATGTACCCGTTGAGCGCCGGATTCGGGCCCACGTAGGTGAGATCAACGGAGCCGGCGAAAATGCCCTCGATGGCGCTTGGCCCGGCGTTGAACGGGAGCCACCGGACGGATACATCCGAACCGAGGCGCGTTTCGAACCATCCCTGGTGCTGACGTGAGGTGTGGCTGCCGATAACCCCTTGGGCGTGCGTCACGTTGGGGAAATAGCCGATGCGTACCGCCAGAGGCGCGGCCTCGGCGGAGACCGCTTCCAGCCCAATGGCGATGAGCAACCTTAACAGCATGGCGGGACCTCAAATGGTATAGTCGCCTAGCAATTGGTGCAAAACGCCCTCGGTCTCATCCAGACGGGGCTTGGTCGCGCGACGCGCGAGCCGGCGCGCATGGGTCGCAGGGACGCGCGTCGGCACAACCTCGGACTCCGGTACGTACGGGAGGGGCATCGCACCGCGCCGCAACTTGCGCAACGTGACCTCCACGACGTCGGCCAAGGTGTAGCGATCGAGAATGCCGGTGATGGCATTGCGGACGTCGAGCATCAGCATCCGTAGGCCGCAATGGGCCTCATCGGGGCACGTGCATTTTTGGTAGGCGCTTTGACTCACACAGCCCAACGGCGCCAGCGGACCGTCAATGACCCGGATGATTGAGCCGATGGTGATTTTCGAGGCGGGCTTCGCCAACCGGTAGCCGCCAAACTTCCCTCGTACGCCCATCACCAATTTTTCCTCCCGCAGCCGGAGCATAATCTGCTCCAAGAACTTAAGCGGGAGCTGCTCGTTATCAGCGAGTTCCGGAAGCTGGACCAGCGTTCTGCCGACCTCGGAGGCAATGCCGAGACCGATCATGGAACGCAGGGCGTACTCGCCCTTTTTGGAAAGCTTCATGGGGCTATAAAACAAATACAGATAAGAATGGTAGGGATTAAAACCCCTCGATTCGAATAAGATCGTGCAAGCGGGCAAGTCCAATTCCTGCAAACTTGCGCCGGATGCCGCTAATCGGAGGCTTCAGAGGCTCAGCCGGAGTCCGTCAAAAGCGAAGCGTACTCCTGGCGGAAGCTCGGCTTCCGCGGGACCGTGGTCGGTGGCGTGAGTCAGGTGCGTGAGCCAAGTTTTCTTCGCCCTGATTTCCCCCGCCACCTCGACCGCCTCCGCGATCGAGAGGTGGGAAGGATGGGGCACGGGCCGAAGGCCATCGAGGGCGAGGGCGTCGACGCCGCGCGCCAGTTCCACTGCGCCGTGCGGAACGCTTTTGCAGTCGGTGTAGTAGGCGAAGCGCCGGCCGCTGCTCCGCTCCGTGAAAACCAGGCCGAGCGTGTTGATCCCTCCGTGCGGGAGCAGCGTCGATTGGATTGTTCCTTGCGGCAGATCTAGGGTTCCCGGCATCTCGAGTAACCGGAAGGCCGCGTATCCTTTCGCGATTGGGCGCTCGGCCATGGCGTACGGGTACATCGCGAGCACGCGGCTCATGCCCTCGGTCGTGGAATAGACCGGCAGGGCGTTGCCGCCGAGCAGGTCACAGAAACGCCGCAAGTCGTCCATGCCCGCGATATGGTCGGCATGGCCATGGGTGAGGATGAAGAAATCCAGCGCCTCGATGCGCTCCCGCAGGCACTGCAGGCGGAACTCCGGTGCGGCGTCGATCTGGATGTGCAGACCGTCCATCACCACGTGGATGGAGGTGCGTGTGCGCCGGTTGCGGGGATCCTCCGATCGGCAGACGGCGCAGCCGCATGCGATCATGGGAACCCCCTGCGAGGTGCCGGTGCCGAGAAAGATGACCTCCATGCGGTGTGCTTTAATCCAAACCTCGAGGGGCGCCCAGCCATGCGAGCGCCAGAGGGACGAAGTTTTCCAGCCCCGGTGTGTCCTCGGAATGCGGCGAGATGATCAGCACGCGGCCTTTTCCGAATGGCGCGCGCACGACGGCCGGCGAGTCGATCATCACGCCGACCGGCGTGCCGTTCTGCGCGATCTCGGTGCGAAACACCGCCGCCACCTCGTAAGGTGGCAGATCCGTCCGGCCCAGCGGTTTGATGATCGGACCGTTGGCGTAGCGGATGGTGAAGGGCTCCTTCACCGTACCGAAAAGACCGTGGCCCGCTTCCGTGAGCTGGATGCGCATCATGCCGCGTCCGCGCTGCCATTTGTTGGAGACGGTCCGCGCGTTGAGAATTCCGAGCCCCCAATTGAAACCGGCGCATGCCAGATAGGCGCCCGCACAGATCCCGAGATAGCCGCCTCCGCCCGCCACGAATTCGCGCACTTTCGCGCGCCCGGTGTCGCCGATGGCCTTGGACTGACCGCTCCCGCTGCCTCCGGAGAAAATAATCACGTCGAATTCAGCCAAGCTCCGGGTGCCGACCTCCTCTGGCTTCAGGAGCGTCACGGTCGTGCCCGGCAGCTGACGCGCACGGTTGGCGACGTGGGTCACCCCGGCTGCCCCCGAACCCGGTCCCTCGTAGAGCGCGATCCTCAGCAGGCGCACCTTCGCCGGACTGGTGAAAAGATCCGGCGGGTTGGCGGGCGCTTCCGGCTCGATGGGTTCCGCGGCGGTGGCGCGCGAAATCGAGGAGAGGAGCGCGGCAAGCAAAAGCGCGGTCAGTCTCATGCGGCGGGCAGCCTGAATCCCGACCGTGGGCAATGCCAAGCCCGCGGGTTTGCCGATGGAAAATAAAAAGGCGCGCCACCGTAGTGGCGCGCCTGATGGGAGCAGGTTTCGGAGGACTGACGTCAGGACTTAGTAGTCCATGCCGCCGCCCGGGCCGTGACCGTGACCGCCGGCCGGAGCTTCCTTCTTCTCCGGGATCTCGGTGATCATGCACTCGGTGGTGAGCAGCAGTCCCGCGACGGACGCGGCGTTCTGCAGCGCGGTGCGGGTGACCTTGGTCGGGTCGACGACGCCGGCCTTCACGAGGTCCTCGTAGTCGCCGGTGGCGACGTTGTAGCCGTAGTTGCCCTTGCTGGCGATGATCTGGCCGACCACGACCGCACCCTCAACGCCGGCGTTGGCGCAGAGCATGCGGATGGGCGACTCGATCGCGCGACGGACGATCTGCGCGCCGATGGCCTCGTCGCCCTCGAGCTTGAGGGAGTCGATGGCCTTGGAGGTGCGGAGCAGGGCGACGCCGCCGCCGGCGACGATGCCTTCCTCGACGGCCGCGCGGGTAGCGTGGAGGGCGTCCTCAACGCGGGCCTTCTTCTCCTTCATCTCGGTCTCGGTGGCGGCGCCGACGTTGATGACGGCCACACCGCCGGCGAGCTTGGCGAGACGCTCCTGGAGCTTCTCGCGGTCGTAGTCGGAGGTGGTCTCGTCGATCTGGCGGCGGATCTGCTTCACGCGGCCCTGGATCTCGGAGGACTTGCCGGCGCCCTCGACGATCGTGGTGTTCTCCTTGTCGACCACGATGCGCTTGGCGCGGCCGAGGTCGCTGACCTGGAGGTTCTCGAGCTTGAGGCCGAGGTCCTCGGTGATGCAGCGGCCGCCGGTGAGGATAGCGATGTCCTCGAGCATGGCCTTGCGGCGGTCACCGAAGCCGGGAGCCTTGACGGCGCACACGTTCAGGGTGCCGCGGATCTTGTTGACCACGAGCGCGGCCAGGGCCTCGCCCTCGACTTCCTCGGCGATGACGAGGAGGGGCTTGCCGCCCTTGGCGACGGTCTGGAGCAGCGGGAGGAACTCCTGGAGGTTGGAGATCTTCTTCTCGTGGATCAGCACGTAGGCGTCCTCGAGCACGGCCTCCTGCGCCTCCATGTTGGTGGCGAAGTAGGGTGAGAGATAGCCCTTGTCGAACTGCATGCCCTCGACGACGTCGAGGGTGGTCTCGATGGACTTGGCCTCCTCGACAGTGATGGTGCCATCTTTGCCGACCGTGTCCATGGCATCGGCGATGATGTCGCCGATCTTCTGGTCCCAGTTGGCGGAGACGGTGGCGACCTGGCGGATCTCCTCGCGGTCGTTCACCTTCTTCGAGATCTTGGCGAGCTCGGTGACGGCGGCCTCGACGGCCTTGTCAATGCCGCGCTTGAGGAAGATCGGGTTGGAGCCCGCGGTGACGTTCTTGAGGCCTTCCTTGTAGATGGCCTCGGCCAGCACCGTGGCCGTGGTGGTGCCGTCGCCGGCGGCGTCGCTGGTCTTGGAGGCGACCTCCTTAACCATCTGCGCGCCCATGTTCTCATAGGGATCGGGGAGCTCGATCTCCTTGGCGACGGTCACGCCGTCCTTGGTGACGGTCGGCGAGCCGAATTTCTTGTCGATGACGACGTTGCGGCCCTTGGGCCCGAGGGTGACCTTGACGGCCTTGGCGAGGAGCTCGACGCCGCGCAGGACCTTCTGGCGGGCGCTCTCGTCGAAGAGGAGTTGTTTGGAAGCCATGTGGATGAGTGGGTTTGGTTTTTGCTAAATGAGCGGTGGTTGGGTTCAGCCGATGACGCCGAGGATGTCATCCTCGCGCACCAGGGTGTATTTCTTGTCGTCGAGCTTCACCTCGGTGCCGCCGTACTTGCTGATCAGCACGCGGTCGCCGACCTTGACTTCGAAGGGCTGGACTTTGCCGTCCTCGCCTTTCTTGCCGGTGCCAAGGGCGATGACCTTGGCCTCCTGGGGCTTTTCCTTGGCGCTGTCCGGGATGATGATGCCTCCGCGGACCTGCTCTTTTTCCTCGATGTGTTCGACGAGAACACGATCGCCGATGGGCTTGATTTTGACGTTAGCCATATGTGGTTGTGGTTGGGTTTTCTTAACGGAATCTTTGTGGGATTGCCGGTTGTCGGGTTGAAATGGGCGTGCCGGTGGCGCGGAAGCACCGCGGCGACGCCCAAAAGGATTGGGCGAGGCTATTTCTTCTTCTTGTCGTCGTCGACGACCTCGAAGTCCGCGTCGACGACGTCGGCCTTTTTCTCCGGTTTCTTGGCTGCGCCGGGCTGAGGTTCGCCGCCGGCGGGAGTTCCCGCGGCCTGGGCGGCCTTCTGCGCTTCCTGGTAAATCTCCGCTCCGACCGCCGAGAGCTTTTCCATCGCCGCCTTCATGCGGTCGACGTCGTTGCTCTCGAGTTCCTTCTTGGCGTCGGCCAATGCGGCGTCGCCCTTGGACTTCAGCCCCTCGGCCAGTTTTTCGCCGGAATCGCGAAGCGTCTTCTCGAGCTGGTAGATCGTGGAGTCGAGCTGGTTGCGGGTCTCCACCGCATCCTTGCGCTTCTTGTCCTCGGCAGCGTGGAGCTCGGCCTCCTTGGTCATCTTCTCGACCTCGTCCTTGGAGAGGCCGGAGGAACCTTGGATGGTGATCTTCTGGTCCTTGCCGGTGCCGAGGTCCTTGGCGGAGACGTGGAGTATGCCGTTCGCGTCGATATCGAACGTCACCTCGATCTGCGGCGTGCCCCGCGGCGCCGGCGGGATGCCGTCGAGGCGGAAGGTGCCGAGAACCTTGTTGTCGCGCGACATCGGGCGTTCGCCCTGCAGCACGACGATCTCCACCGACGGCTGGTTGTCGCTGTACGTGGAGAAGACCTGCGTCTTTTTCGCCGGGATCGTGGTGTTGCGCGGGATCATCGGCGTGGCGACCTGGCCGGCCGTCTCGATGCCGAGCGTCAGCGGCGTGACATCGAGGAGCAGCACGTCGCGCACTTCGCCTTTGAGCACGCCACCCTGCACCGCCGCGCCGACCGCCACGACCTCGTCGGGGTTCACGCCTTGGTGCGGCGGCTTGCCGCCGAGCTTGTGGGCGATCTCGACGACCTTCGGCATGCGGGTCATGCCGCCGACGAGCACGAGCTCGTCGAGTTGAGCCGATGTGAGCTCGGCGTCCTTGAGGCAGTTCTTGAAAGGCTGCGTGCAGCGTTCGAACAACGAATCGCAGATCTGCTCCATGCGGGCCCGCGTGAGCTGCATATTGAGGTGCTTCGGCCCCGAGGCGTCAGCGGTGATGAACGGCAGGTTGATGTCGACCGACTGCGCGGAGGACAGTGCGATCTTGGCCTTCTCGGCCTCCTCCTTGAGCCGCTGCAGGGCCATCGGGTCCTTGCGCAGGTCGATGCCGTTCTCCTTGCGGAAAGATTCGACGAGCCAGCTGATCAGGGCCTCGTCCCAGTTATCGCCGCCGAGGTGGGTATCGCCGTTGGTGGCCTTCACCTCGAAGACGCCGTCGCCGATCTCGAGGATCGAGACGTCGAACGTGCCGCCGCCGAGGTCGAACACGCCGATCTTCTCGTCCTTCTTCTTGTCGAGTCCGTAGGCAAGGGAAGCGGCGGTGGGCTCGTTGATGATGCGCAGCACGTCCAGCCCGGCGATCTTACCGGCGTCCTTGGTCGCCTGGCGCTGGGAGTCGTTGAAGTAGGCCGGCACGGTGATGACGGCTTGGGAGATCTTTTCCCCGAGGTAGGCCTCGGCGTCGGCCTTCAGCTTCGCCAGCACGAACGCGGCGATCTGTTGCGGCGCGAATTGCTCCGTCTTGTCGCCGACCTGCACCTCGATGTAGGCGTCGCTATTCTTTCCCTCCACGACCTTGAAGGGCATGTTGCGCGCCTCTTCGCGGACCTCGGTGAACTTGCGGCCGATGAAACGCTTCGCCGAGAAAACGGTGTTGCGGGGATTCGTGATCGCCTGGCGCTTCGCGGCTTGGCCGACCAGGCGTTCCCCGGACTTGGTGAACGCCACCACTGAAGGGGTCGTGCGCGCGCCTTCGGCGTTCGGAATTACCACGGGCTCTCCGCCCTCCATCACAGCCATGCAGGAGTTGGTGGTACCAAGATCGATGCCCAGAATTCGGCTCATGGCAGCCCGAAAGCAATGCATGTGCCGCGGTTCCTGCTGCTTTCTTTAAGTGTTGATGTGCAAAGGATAGAAAATCGCCTGAGTACTTTGGCTAGTTGGAGGATCAGGCAAAATCTGCCACCTTGTCTCACTGGTGTCACACCACGCTGGCGATCGTGTGACAATCTCTGTCCCAGTTGAATTCCAACGACTTGGCCCTACGGTGCCCTCATGGAAATGGAGATCACGCTACCGGAGGAGGTCCCGGTGATGACCCTTCAGGGGACCGCCCTGTTTCCGCAGGCGTTGATGCCGCTGCACATCTTCGAGCCGCGTTACCGCCAGATGTTGCGCGACGTGCTGGCGTCGAACCGACTTTTCGCCGTCGCCGGTCTTGACGTCCAGCGCGCCTCCGACCCGACGGCCTTCGAGCCGCCCTGCCGGGTGGCGACGGTCGGGATAGTGCGCGCGTGCCAGAAAAACGACAACGGCACCTCCAATCTTCTGCTTCAAGGGCTTTGCCGGGTGGAAGTCCTCTCGATCGCCCACGACGAGCCCTACCGACGGATCAGGGTTCGCGCTTTGTCGAGCAGTGCCGGGGCATCCTCCGTGGAAAACGAGTCCCTTCGCGCGGAGCTCGCGCGCTTGATCTCCGTGAAGCTCCGACTCGCGCCCGGCGGGGGCAAGGAGATGGCTGATTTCCTGCGCACCGTTGACGACCCGGAAATTTTCTCCGACATCGCCGCCTTCAGCGTGTGCGAGGACTCACGGCTCAAGCAGCGGCTGCTCGAAACGCTCGACGTGCACCGCCGTCTGGAGCTGCTGCGGGGCCGGGTCGCATCCGACATCGACCGCCTGAAGCTTTGGCGCAAGGTGCAGGGTCGCCTGTCAGACGACCGGATTTCCGACAACTGACCGCTCCCTACCGCGGTCAGCCCTTGGCCGCCGTGGCCGGCCACCACCGGTACAGGAAGAAGTAGACCAGGACACCGGTGATGCTGACGTAGTACCAGATCGGGAAGGTCCATTTCGCCCATGCCCGGTGGCGCGCGTAATCCCCCCGGAACGCCAGCAGGAATGTCCTCGGCACGAGGTAAGCGATGGATATCGCGAGCAGGATATGGGAAATCAGCATCGTGTAATACACGGTGGCGATGGCGCCTGTGCCGCCGAACGGGGTATGCACCCCCCGCACCAGAATCTTATGAGCTACGTAGCCGACGAGGAAAACCGCGGAGACCACGCCGGCCGAGATCATGCTCTTGCGGTGGCGGGCGATTGCCGAAGCGCGGGTGGATTCTTCCGTCGCGACGCGCGCCTGGCGGATGAAAACGAAACCGGCCGTCATCAGCGCCGTGGCGAGGGCGTTGAGAGCGGCGTTGAGGGCGGGGATGTCTTGCACGTTCATCGGTAGAATAGCCGGTCGGCGACAAGCGCCCCGAGTACCAGAGGCAGGTAGGCAATGGAGGTGAGGAACAGCTTACGGGCGGCCGGGTCGCGCGTCGCGGGTTGGGTGAAGCACGCCGCGCGCCAAAGAAACCACGCGCCCAGCACCGCGGCCGCCACCCCGTAGGCCCACGTGGCGAGCCCGAGGAAGGGGGGCAGCACACTGACCGCGATGAGCCCGACCGTGTTGAGCAGTGACCAGAGCGCCACTTTCCGGCCGGACTCGTCTCGAACCGGCAGCATCGGGAAGTCCACCGCCGAGTAATCCCGCCGATGCGTCCACGCCACTGCCATGAAGTGCGGAATCTGCCAGAAGTAGAGCACGCCGAAAAGAATCCAGCCCAGCGCTGAGACACCGCCCTCGGCCGCGCTCCAGCCAATCAGCGGCGGAAACGCCCCTGCGATCGCGCCGATCTCCGTGCTCCAGGCCGACCAGCGTTTTGCCGGAGTGTAGCACGCGAGGTAGGAAACCGCCGTCAGTAGCGTGAAGACGGCCGCGAGCCGTTCAACTTTCAGGAAAAGCAGGAAAAAGGCGGCCGTGCACATCAGCCAGCCCATCACAAAAGCGGAACCAGGTGCGACCTTGCCTGTGGGGATCGGTCGCCCTGCCGTCCGCGCCATCCGTGCGTCGGTGTCATGCTCCAGCCATTGGTTGAGGGCCGCTACGCCCCCCGCGGCGAGCGAGGTGCCGGCCAGGAGCAGCGTGAACTTAGCCCCGTCCCACGCAGGCCGCGCCGCGAGGTAGCCCACCACCGTCGTCAGTACCGACAGCAGGCTCAGCCGCGGCTTTGTCAGCTCGAGGTAGTCGCGGAAGCTCGCGGAGGCGGGCGCGCTCATGCCCGGGAAGGCGTCGCGAGCGGCGCGGGCCCCTCGATGCGGTCGCGGTGCGCCACCCAGGTCAGCCAGAAAGTCACCGCCAGAAGCAGGGCGCCGACCACCACATGGCTGGTCGTCATCTCGGGCTTGCGGAGGGTCCAGATCACCTGCGCCCCCAGCAGGATCTGCAGCACCAGCAGGCTGATGAGCGCCGAGGCTCCCGCGCGCATCGCGAGCGTGGAAGCCTTGTCTCGCCGGATCGTCCAGGCGAACCACGTGAGCGCGAAGGCCAGCACGAGCGCCATCGCGCGGTGCGCGAAGTGAATCGAGATGCGGAAATCCCAGACCTGCGGCAGCAGGTGGTTACCCGGGGGTGGGGTGGAGAGGGGGAACGAGCCGATCACCAGTCCGGCGTTGTTGTGACGCATGGTGGCCGCGATGGTGAGCTGCGCCAGCATAAGCACGCAGCAAATGATCCCCGCGCGGCGCACCGCCGTTCCCACCGGCGCCGTGCCTTCGATCCAGCGGCGGGAGCAAGCCGCGGCGATCGCGAACAGAATGCACACATAGACCTGCGCGAGGATCCCATGCGGGATGCGCAGCATTTCGCCCAGCGACATCTGGAAGCCGGGCACCGCGGTCTCATGCAGCAGCACCCGTTTGCCGCCGATGAGCCCCTGGATGACGACGATCGCGAGGGCCCAGAGCGCAAGGTGCCGCAACCAGCGCCGCTCCTCTCGCCGCCAAACCCAAGCGGCCAGCCCGATCGTGATCAGGCCCATCACCGCGCCGGTGAGCCGGTGCGAGTGCTCGGCGAACATGGATAGATCGCGCAGCCAGCCCTCGGGGTTGATCGAGCCGTTCGACAACGGCCAGTCGGGAAACGCCATCCCCGCGTTGATGCTCGTCGTGAAGGCCCCGAGCGTCACCAACACGAATACCCAGACGGCGCCCGCCACGGCGAAGGCGGCGAGGGCGGGCTTGTGGGTGACGGTGCGCGTGGCAGCGGAGGAGGCCATGGTGCGTGAGGTCGCAGATGAATGCGGACCACGCGCGCGGGCAAACCCTTTGACAATCTTGTGAGCCGCGCGAATCGGTACGCGGATGACCGCTAATACCGCCGTGCCGATCGCCCTCGCGGGATTAGCCCTGCTTGTCGCCGCCTGCGGTCGCGCCCCGGCGCCCGGCGATTCCGGCGCCGCGGCGGCCGCGAAGGCGGCTGAGGCGGAGCGCCATCCGCTCACCGGCGAAATCCTGCGCGTCGAGGCCGAGCGCAAGGTCCTCATCGTGAGGCACGACGAGATCAAGGGCTACATGCCCGCCATGACCATGGAGTTCCTCGTTTCCGACGGGGACCTCGCGCTCGCGCGGCCGGGCCAGCGCATCCGGGCCGACCTGATCCCGAGCAAGGACGGCGATTTCCGCCTCGAGCGGATCTGGCCCGACGACCGCACCATTGAAGCGCGCTCCATCGCCACCGGCGCGCTGCAGTTGCGGCAGGACACCCATACCCGCGGCAAGAACGCCTACCGCGAGGTGGGGGAGGGCGCGCCGGATTTCACGCTCTACGACCAGGAGGGACGAGTCGTGCAGGGGTCCCGTTTCCGTGGCCGCCGCATCATGATGAACTTCATCTTTACGCGGTGCCCGGTCCCGACCATGTGCCCCGCTGCCACGGCCAAGATGATCACCGTGCAGCGGCTCGCGCGGGAGGCCGGCGTGGCCGACCTGGAACTCGTTTCGATCACGCTCGATCCCGCGCACGACACGCCCGGCGTGCTGCGCGAGTACGCCTCCGTGCGCGGGATCGACACCGCGAATTTTTCCTTCCTCACCGGGCCCGAGGGCGCGATCCGAGATCTGCTCACCCAGTTCGGGGTCATCACGCAGTTCCAAGGGGATATCCTCCAGCATACCCTGGCGACCCTGCTCATCGATCCCCAGGGCCGGATCGCGCACCGGACCGACGGCAGCCAATGGGAGCCGCAGGACTTCGTGCGCCGCATGAAATCACCATGAGTTCCGCCGTTTCCGTCCCCCGCGTCCCGTTCGCTTGGGGCCAGGCCGCCGCGATCACCGCGGTCGCCTGGCTCATTTTCTTTGCTCTCCGGCAGATTCCTAGCGGATCCGACCTGAACCACATGGACTTCCGGGTGGATAACCGCGGGGCCGGCGCGATCGAGTTCTGCGACCCCCTCAACCCGCAGTTCATTCCCGTAGTGGCCATGCGCTCGCCGGTGGCGATGAGTGTCCGCACCGAAGCGCCGCCGGTCGCGGGTCGCGAGGTGCGCGCGGTCGTTTCGCTGCGCACCGCCAATGGCAAGGTGATAGCGCCGCCTGATCTGCTCGTCACCCACACCCGCCGGCTGCATCTGCTCCTCATCGATCCGACTCTCGGCGACTACCAGCACCTCCATCCCGAACCCGGCACCGTGCCCGGCGAGTGGAACTTCCGCTTCACGCCGCGGGGCGGCGGCACCTACCGGGTGTTCGCCGACTTCACTCCCGCCGCCACCGCGCGGGGCCTTTACGCCAACGACGACCTCGTGGTCTCGGGGCCGCCGTTCGCCGCGCCGCGACCCGGCTCCTCCGTGGAGCAGGACGGACTTCGCTTCACGCTGGCGATCAGCCCGCGCCTCGCGCGCGCCGGTCAGCCGCTCGACCTGGAGTTCACCGTCGTTCGGACCGAAGGCGGCCCGGTCGCCTTGGAAAAGGTGATGGACGCTTACGCGCACCTGGTCGCCTTTGATCCCGAGCGCTCCGGTTTCGCGCACCTGCATCCCGTCGAGCCCCCGGCGGGCGCCATCTCCGACCCGGCGCGGGTGAACCTCCGCTTCAAGCTCACCGTCCCGCGCGCGGGCACCTTCACCATCTGGGCGCAGCTGAACGTCGCCGGCCGCGAGGAGTTCGTTCCGTTCCGGCTGGAGGTCGCGGAATAAGTCCGGCGGCGGGGAATGACCGGTTGACAGGCCGGTTACCCGCGCTGTGGTGGCGCCAACCCCGCCCCCATGAAGCGCCGTCTGTTTTCGCTCCTGTTGCTGCCGGCCTTGCTCGCTATCGCCGCCGAGAAGGCGCCAGAAGAAACGGAACCGCTCGCCGAGGCCATCCTCGCGCCCAACCAGACCACCGTCGAGGTACAGGTCTTCACCGCGACACGCGTTCCCGCGATGCCCCCGGCGGCGACCGCGGCTGACTGGAGCGCGACCGCCGCCACGTTGCGCCGGCGAGTCCTAGACGAGGTTGTTTTCCGCGGCGAGGCCCGCGCCTGGGCCTCGGCCCCGGGGCGCGTCGAATGGCTCGATACCCTCGCCACGCCGCACGGTTACAGCGTGCGCAAGCTCCGCTACGAGGTCGTGCCGGGGCTCTGGCTGCCCGCGCTGCTTTACCAGCCGGATCGTCTCACGGGTCGCGTGCCGGTCGTGTTGAACGTCAACGGCCACGAGAAGACCGGCATGGCGACGCCCTACATCCAAGAGCGCTGCATCAACCTCGCGAAGCGCGGCATCCTCGCCCTTAACCCGGAGTGGCTCGGGCGCGGCCAGCTGCTCGAGGAGAAGGGCCTCGACCACTACCGCATGAACCAGCTCGATCTCTGCGGCACGAGCGGGCTCGCGGTCTTCCATCTCGCCGCGCAACGCGCCCTCGACGTCGCCCTCTCTCTGCCCAACGCCGATCCCGGGCGCGTCGCCGTCACCGGCCTCTCCGGCGGCGGATGGCAGACCATCTTCCTTTCCGCGCTCGACGAGCGCGTGCGGCTCGCGAACCCGGTAGCGGGCTACTCCAGCTACGTCACCCGCGTGCAGTTCCCGGCGCTCGACCTCGGTGACTCCGAGCAGACGCCGTCCGACCTCGCCACGGTCGTCGACTACACGCACCTCACCGCGATGATGGCGCCGCGGCCGACCCTCCTCAGCTACAACGCGAAGGATAATTGCTGCTTCCGCGCCGACTACGCGCTCGCGCCGCTCGTGCAGGCCGCAGCCCCTGTGTTCCGTCTCGCCGGCGCAGCGGACCAGCTCCAGCAGCACGTCAACCACGACCCGGGGCACAATTACGGCCGCGACAACCGCGAGGCCTTCTACCGCTTCCTGCGAGACCAGCTGCTCGGCAGCGCCGCCGATTTCCCGCTGGCGGAAATTCCCTCCGAAGCCGAGGTGCGCCCCGCCGAGGCTCTCCGGGTGCCTTTGCCGGCAGACAACCACGACTTCCAGTCTCTCGCGCTGCAGCTCAGCTCGAATCTGCCCGTTGCCGGCCAGCCCGATCGCGCGCGCCTGCGGGCCATCGTCCGCGCGCCTGTTTATCGGGTGGCCGCCACGGCCGCCGGATCTGGGCGCGAGGGCGGGGCCGACGTGAGCCGCTGGCGCCTGCGTCTGGACAACGACTGGACCGTGCCGGTGGTCGAACTTTCCCCTCCAGGCGCGCGCTCGACGGTACTGCTGCTGGCCGACGCCGGACGCGCCGCCGCGGGTCCGCGGGTCCGTGAGTTGCTCGCCGCCGGGCGCCGCGTCATCGCGGTCGATCCGTTTTATTTCGGCGAATCCAAGATCGCCGGCCAGCCCGGGCTCTTCGCGATCCTTGTGGCCGCCATCGGTGAGCGCCCGCTCGGCATCCAGGCCGGCCAGGTTGCGGCCGTGGCGCGCTGGCTTTCGCGCGAGCGTGGTCTGGGTCCCGTCGACATCGCGACCGAGGGCCCGCGCACCGGCCTGATCGGATTGGTCGCCGCCGCTTTCGAGCCCGACGCGATCAGTGGACTGGTGCAGCGCGACGCCATGGCGTCGTTGCGCGAGGTGATCACCGGCGACCTTACCGTTATGCAGCGGCCCGAACAGTTCTGCTTCGGCTTGCTGCGCGAGTTCGACCTCCCGCAGATCAAGGCGCTGGTGGCGCCGCGATCGGTGACCAGTCTTTGAACCTTTTACGATGAATCCTCCCGTCTTTCCTTTGTCCGGTGAGCGCGCGCTCGGCCGGCGCGCTTTCGTCGGCAGCTCACTATCGTTCGCCGCCGCCGCGCTGCTCTCGAACACCCGCCTGCGCGCGGCCGCCCGGCCGTCGTTTTCCGCTGATCCGTTTTCCCTCGGCGTCGCCTCGGGCGATCCCACGCCCGACGGCGTCGTGCTGTGGACGCGGCTCGCGCCGCGGCCGCTGGAGCCCGGCGGCGGGATGCGGCCCGAGCCGGTGGAGGTGGCGTGGGTGGTGGCTGACGACGAGGCCCTCACCAGGGTCGTCGCCTCGGGCACCGCGGTGGCGAATCCGGCTTGGGGTCACTCCGTCCACGTCGAGGTTTCGGGTCTGCGGCCCGGCCGCTGGTATTTTTACCAATTCCGCGCCGGCGGGGTTGAAAGCCCGAAAGGCCGTACCCGCACGATGCCGGCCGCCGGCAGCCTGCCGGATCGGCTGCGATTCGCCTTCGCCTCGTGCCAGAACTTCGAGAGCGGACACTACACCGCGTACGAGCATATGGCCCGCGAGGAGCTCGATCTCGTCGTGCACCTCGGCGACTACATCTACGAGGGGTCCGCCCAACGCGGACGACCGCGCCTCCACAACGGCGGTGAGATCTTCACGCTCGACGACTACCGCCTCCGCTACGCGCTCTACAAATCCGACCCCGCCCTGCGGGCCGCGCATGCCGCGGCCCCGTGGATCGTGACATGGGACGACCACGAGCTGGCGAATAACTACGCCGGCGACATCCCCGGCAAGCCGGCGTCGCGCGAAGAGTTTCTGCGGCGCCGCGCCGCCGCCTACCAGGCCTACTACGAGATGATGCCGCTGCGGCGCGCCCAGCTGCCCTCGGGGCCCGACCTGCTGCTGTTTCGCTCCCTGGATTTCGGGCGGCTCGCGACCTTCCACGTCCTCGACACCCGCCAATACCGAACCGACCAGCCTCAAGGCGATGGCCGCAAGCCGCCCTCGCCTGAACTCCTCGATCCGCGCGGCACGTTGCTCGGTGAGCGGCAGCGGGCCTGGCTCGATGCGGGCCTCGAGCGTTCCGCCGGCACGTGGAATGTGCTCGCGCAGCAGGTGATGATGGCTCGGGTCGACCTCGCGCGAGGCCCCGAGGTGCTGCACAGCATGGACCAGTGGCCGGGCTATGAATTCGAGCGGCGCAGGGTGGTGCGTCATTTCCGTGATCGTCGGGTGAAAAACCCGGTGGTGATCACGGGCGACATCCATTCCAACTGGGCCAACGAGCTCGTGGCGGATTTCGACCGGCCCGACGCGCCGCCGGTGGGGGTCGAGTTCGTGGGCACGTCGATCAGCTCGGGCGGAGACGGCGCCATCGAGCCCGCCTTCACCAAGGAACTCATGTCGGAAAATCCGTTTGTGAAATACCGCAACAACGAGCGCGGTTATGTGCGGTGCGACGTGACGCCGGCCGCGTGGCGCGCGGACTTCCGCACCGTGCCCTACGTCGAGCTCCCCGGCGCCCCGATCAACACCCGCGCGAGTTTCGTCGTGGAGTCCGGCCGCCCCGTCGTGCGCCGGGCATGATCCGGTTCATCCGCGCCAGCCTCGGCGAAGGCAGGTTGCCGCGGAACGGAGGGGTATGCCTTCAGCCTTCATGCCCTCCCGCGCACGCCGGGTCCGCGGCCCCCGGCCACAGCGAACGAGTCGCCCTGCGAA
The DNA here is from genome assembly GCA_903900845.1 of uncultured Opitutia bacterium. Classification (GTDB taxonomy): domain Bacteria; phylum Verrucomicrobiota; class Verrucomicrobiia; order Opitutales; family Opitutaceae; genus ER46. The sequence goes on along the minus strand of CAIUOU010000147.1, from coordinate 38,511 downwards.
GCCTCAGGCAGTCTTCACTGCTGAAACGCGTGCGCCGTAGCCGCGGCTGCCTGCCGCGGATCTTCAGAATCAACCCTGCTTTTCTCGCGGCCCCTCCCGGGGCGGTCAGAACTTCAGGTGCTTCACCGTTAGGCCGCGGTTGATCAGCTGCTTCAGGGAGGCGATGCCGATCTTCAGGTGGTCGGTCACGTAGGTCTCGTCGACTTGCTGGTCGCTTGCGGCTGTCTTGATGCCCTCGGGCGTCATGGGCTGGTCAGACACCAGGAGGAGCGCGCCCGTCGCAATCTCGTTGTGGAAGCCGGTCACGAAGATCGTGGCGGTCTCCATGTCGATGCACAGGGCGCGGATCTTCTTGAGGTACTTCTTGAACGTCTCGTCGTGCTCCCAGACGCGGCGGTTGGTTGTGTAGACGGTGCCCGTCCAGTAATCGCGGGAAAAGTCGCGAATGGTGGTGGAGATCGCCTTCTGCAGGGCGAAGGCGGGCAGCGCGGGCACTTCGGGCGGGAGGTAGTCATTGCTCGTGCCCTCGCCGCGGATCGCCGCGATGGGCAGGATGAAATCGCCGATCTCGGCGCGGTGCTTGAGTCCGCCGCATTTGCCGAGAAACAGCACGGCCTTGGGGTGCACGGCGCTGAGCAAATCCATCACGGTGGCGGCGGTGGCGCTGCCCATGCCGAAGTTGATGATCGTGATGTCATCGGCCGTGGCGCTCGGCATCGGTTTGTCGCGTCCGCGGATCGGCACGCGGTGCCACTGCGCGAACAGGTTCACGTAGCGGTCGAAGTTCGTGAGCAGGATGTACTCGCCGAACTCCTTCAGCGGCACGCCGGTGTAGCGCGGAAGCCAGTTCTCGACGATCTCGCGGCGGGTTTTCATCGCGCGCTCCGGCTCACGCGCCCGCGGCGAGGGCATTGGCGGTGTTGAGGTGGTCGTCGCCGGTGTATTTCCGGGACTGCTCGTCGGCGTGGTAGCTCGAGCGCACGAGGGGGCCGCTCTCGACGACGCCGATGCCGAGCGCGAGACCGAGCTGCCGCCAGTGCGCGAACTCCTCCGGCGTCGCCCAACGCGAGACCGGCAGGTGCTGCGGCGTGGGCTGCAAATACTGGCCGATGGTGAGGATGTCGGTGCGGTCGGCCGCGATGTCCCGCAGCGTTTTCTCCACCTCGGCGGGCTCCTCGCCGACGCCCAGCATGAGGCCGGTCTTCGTGACGAAGCCCCGCGACTTCGCGTGTCGAAGAACAGAGCGGGAGCGGTCGTAGCGGGCCTGGACGCGCACGGGTTTCTGGAGACGCTCCACGGTCTCGAGGTTGTGGTTGAAGATGTCGGGCTTCGCGTCGAGGACGACGTCGACGTGGGCGAGGTTGCCCTTGAAGTCGGGCGTGAGCACCTCGATGGCGGTGCCGGGGTTGCGGTGGCGGATCGCGCGGATGGTCGCGGCCCACACGCTCGCGCCGCCGTCGGCCAGCTCATCGCGTGCGACGCTGGTGATGACGCAATGGCGCAGGTTCATCGTGGCGACGGCTTCGGCCACGCGGACGGGCTCGCCGAGATCGAGCTCGGTCGGGCGGCCGGTGGTGATCGCGCAGAAGGTGCAGGAGCGCGTGCAGATGTTGCCCAGGATCATCAGCGTGGCGGTCCCGCGGGACCAGCATTCGCCCAGGTTGGGGCATTGGGCGCTCTGGCAGACGGTGTGGAGGCGGTTTTCCTCCACCAACCGGCGGGTCGCCAGGTAACCGGGACCGCCGGGTAGCCGGGCGCGGAGCCAGGTCGGCTTGCGCGTGGTCGGCGTCGGATCGTGCATGGAGCAAACGCACACGAAGCCCTCCCCGGCGCAAGCGGGTTTTCCGCCCGCGCCGTGTGGCTCAGCGGGCGGCGGTGATGCTGGGCAAGCCCCGCCAGAACGCGGCGGCGAGCAGCAACTTCACCCCGGCGGCCTCCGGCGCGCGGCCCAGTTCGGCCGCGACGGAAGTGACGGTGCCCTGCGCGGAAGGGATGCCGCACGGCACAATGCCGCTGAAAGGTGTGAGGTCGGGGTCGAGGTTCAGGGCGAAGCCGTGGTACGCCACCCAGCGACGCGCGGCGACGCCGATCGCGGCGATCTTGCGCGGGCCGATCCAGATGCCGGTGAGGCCGTCGCGGCGGGTGGCGGTCAGACCGAGTTCCGCTAGGGCGTCGATCACGACCTGCTCGAGGAAGCGCAGGTAAGCGTGCAGGTCGCGGCCGTGGTCGAGCGACACGATCGGATAGCCGACGATCTGGCCGGGGCCGTGATAAGTGACATCTCCACCGCGCCCGGTCTGCTCGAGCCCGATGCCCCGTCGCGCGCGTTCGGCCTCGTCCCACAGCAAGTGCGCGGCGGCGCCGGCGCGGAGCCCGAGGGTGTAGACCGGTTCGTGTTCGGTGAATACCAGGGTGTCGCCGGTTTTTCCGGCGAGACGCTCTTCGACCAGCGCCAACTGGCGCGCGGTGGCGTCGGCGTGCCGGGTGCGACCCCAGTCGAGGAATGATGACGCGTTCGGCTCCATCGCGGCTCAGGCGGCGGTGAACGCCCACGCGGTGCCGGCGGCGGCGGTGGCGCCGAGCACCAGCGTGATGCGACGGCGAAGACCGGTGGAACCGAGCGCGATCGCGAAGCCCGCCTTCAGCAGCGTGTTGGCTATGGCGGCGACCGTGACGGCGACGGCGGCGGCCGCGACCGGGGTTTCGCCGCCCTCGCGGGCGAGGGAAAGGGAGATCGCGTCGAGGTCGGTGAGGCCGGAAAAAAAGCTCAGCGGCAGCAGACCCTCGGTCCAACCCTGGGCGCGAAAGACGCGGACCAGAAACGCGATGACGGCGTAAAGACCGGCGAACTTCATTGCGGTGAGCAGCCCAAGCGGGTTGCCGAGCGCCGGGGTGTCACCGGGCTGGTGGACTGGCCGTCGACGGAACCAGACCCACGTGATGAAGAAAAGTCCGGGCAGGGCCATGAGCGCGAACGGCGCGAGCAGGACGCGGGTGAGGCCCGGATTGATGATGCCGACTGCGAGCAGCACGCGCGGGAGCATGACCGTGCAGGCGGCGACGACGGCGAGGGCGTAGTGCTCGGACAGCGTGGGCGACTCGCGGCTGCGGCGGCAGAAGGCGAGCGTGCAGGCGGTGCTGGAGGCAAGACCGCCGAGGATGCCCGTGAGGAGGATGCCCGCGCGGGCTCCCAGGATGCGGATCGCGACGTAGCCGGCGAAGCCGAGGCCGGAGATGATCACGACCATGAGCCACGTGGAGAAAGGGTTGAACGCGCCGAGCGGACCGAGGGGCCGGTCGGGCACGAGCGGCAGGATGACACCGGTGATGGCGACGAATTGCAGCGTGCCGCGAATGTCGGCCGTGGTGAGCTCGCGGGCCCATGAGTGGATGGGCTTTTTGGAACCGAGGATCACCATGGTGAGCGCAGCTACCAGCACGGCGGCGCGCGTCTCGCTCCAGGCGACCAGCGCGCCGCAAAGCAGCGTGAGCAGCGCCTCGGCGAACGACGTGCTGCCGGGATGATTGCGCCCGGGAACGCGCGGGAAAGGCAGGATCAGGTGCGCGGCGACGCCGAGCATCGCGACGATCAGCACGTAGGGTTGCTGCGGTCCCCCGGCGAATCCCGCGACGCAGCCGAGCACGGCCCAGAGCGCATGGGTGCGCAGCCCGGCGAACTCGGCGGGCTCCGTTTCCCGCTGGTCGCCCCACTGGCGGATGAGACCGATCAGTGCGCCGAGGCAGGCGCTGACAACGATGGGTGTGAGAAGCTCCGGCATCGGGAGTGCGAACCGACCATCCTCAACCGGTACGCGGCCCGCCGGAGGTGGCAAACGGGCCGGCGCCTCCGGCCCGCGGGCTCAGGGAGCGGGCAACTGGCCGCGTTGGTAGCCTTTGCCGAGGAGTTGGCCCAGATTGTAGCTCTTGCCCGAGATTTCGATGGCGAGATTTTCCGCGGCGCTGGCCTCGATGAAAAGTGCGCCCGGGCGCGGAATGCGCTTCGACTCCCCGGTGGTGAGCATGCCGCTGAACAGGATTTCGCCCTCGGACTCGTCGGGGTTCTTCTTCCGTACGGTCACCTGCACGGGATTTTCCGCGACGAGCCCCAACGTCGGCGCCTTGGCGGCGGGATTAGCGGTCGCGGGCGGGGGTGGGGATGCCGGCTTGGAGGAAGGGATGAGGGACTTGATGACCAGCAGGAGAACGAGTGCGCCTACGGCGACCGCGGCCCATTTCGCGTAGCGGAAGATGATCGCCGGGTCGGGGCCGGACGGGAGCGAACTGCCGGTACGCGAGCGGGACGGTGCCGGCCGGGGCGGCGGAGCGGCCGGGGTGGACTCTTCGGCCGTGGCGGGCGATGTTTCGTCTGAAACCGGGTTTGTAGTCGACACCTCGAGGCGGCCGTAGATTTCGCGGCTTTGGCGTGGACGCGCCTCCGGTCGGGCGAGGGAAGTGTAGTCCTGCAGGATCCGATCGGCGGGTAGCTTGAGGAACGCGGCGTAGGAGCGGAGGAAGCCGCGGGAGTAGATTTCGGTCAGCCCGATGTCGAATTGGTTACCCTCGAATTTCTGCAGGTAGTCGCTGCGGATCTTCGTCGCCTCGGCGGCTTCGCGGAGGGAAAGCCCCTTTTTTTTTCGCGCTTCCTCAAGCCGTTCGCCGATGGTCTGCATGGGAGGTGGTTAGGGGGTTGGGTGCCAAAGGAAAAGGCCGAACTTGGCGCGCCCGCGCGGGGATCACATCGAGTCGAGATCGACGAGGATCTCGCGCGGGCTGGAACCGTTTTCCGGGCCGACGATGCCCTTTTCCTCCATGATCTCCATGATGCGGGCGGCGCGGTTGTAGCCGATGCGCAGCTTGCGTTGGATCATCGAGGTGCTGGCGCGCTTGGTGGCTTTCAGCACCTCCAGCGCCTCCTGGTACAACTCACCGTCGTCGCCGAGATCGCCGTCTTCACCCCCGCCGCCCTCCTCGTCGTCCTCCCGGGCCGCCCGGTCGATCTGCTGCTGCACCGACTGCGCGTACTGCGGCGGACCGTTGCGCTTCAGGAACTCAACCATCTCCTGAACCTCCTCGTCCGACACGAAGGCGCCCTGGGCGCGGACGAGCCGCGATGAGCCGGGCGGCGAGAAAAGCATGTCCCCGCGCCCGATGAGGGTGTCGGCTCCCTTGGTGTCGAGAATGGTGCGGGAGTCGACTTGGGACGCGACCTGGAACGCGATACGCGAAGGCAGGTTGGCCTTGATGACTCCGGTGATCACATTCACCGAGGGCCGCTGCGTGGCGATGATGAGGTGGATGCCGGCGGCGCGGGCGAGCTGGGCGAGACGGGCGATGTTGGTCTCGATCTCGGCGGGGGCGACCATCATCAGGTCGGCGAGTTCGTCGATGATGGCGACGATGTAGGGCAGGCGCTCCGGAATCTCGACGCCGTCGAGCGGATCCAGGCCGGCGAGGTTGGGCTGGGGCTCGGGCGCGGGCGGCTCCTCGGTACGTCCCGCCTTCTTGCGGTTGTTGAAGCCGACGATGTTGCGGACGTTGACCTTCGCGAAGATCTGGTAGCGCTGCTCCATTTCGCCCAGGAGCCACTTGAGCGCGGCGGGTACCTTCTTGGGCTCGGTGACCACCGGGATGAGCATGTGGGGCAGCGCGTTGAAAATCTTCAACTCGACTACCTTGGGATCCACCATGATGAGCCGGAGGTCCTTGGGGCTCTTGGAGTACAGGATGGAGGCGACGATGGAGTTGATGCAGACTGACTTGCCGGAGCCAGTGGCGCCGGCGATCAGCAGGTGGGGCATCTTGGCGAGGTCGGAGACGAGCGGCTTGCCCGAGACGTCCTTGCCCAGCGCGATCGGGATCTCGGCCTTCAGCGCGGCCCAGTCCTCGCTCTCGATGAGTTCGCGCATGCCGACCGGGGTGGGGTTCTGATTCGGGACCTCGACCCCGACCGCGGCCTTGCCCGGGATGGGGGCAAGGATGCGCACCGACTGAGCGCGCATGCCGAGGGCGATGTTCTTGTCGAGACCGGAGATCTTCTCGACCCGCACGCCGGCGGCCGGCACGACCTCGTAGCGGGTGATGACCGGACCGACGTGGATTTCACCCAGGGTGACCTCGACGCCGAATTCACCGAGGATTCGGAGGAGGTTTTCGGCGTTGCGGCGGTGTTCCTCTTCGGTGCCGGAGATGGAGACGCGGACCTGTTCGCGCAGGATTTTAACCGGCGGGAACTGATAGTTGGCGTCGTCGGTCTGCGGCACGGAAACCTTCGCGGCCTTTTTTGGCTCCTCTGCCTTGACGATGTTAAGCTCCACCTTGCCGAGGGCTCCCACGGCGAGGCCTTTGGTGTCGGTCGCGGTCGCGCTACCCGCCGGGGCGCCGCTGATGTTGACCTTTGGCGGGGGTGGCGGGGGCTTGGGCGCGGCGGCTGGTTTCGGCGCCTCGGGTTCTGTCTTGGCGGCGGCGGTTTTGGCCGGTTTGGCCGGCTCGCCGGCAGGTGCGGTAGGCTTCAGGTCTTCCGGCTTTGAGACGGGGCCGAAGCGGGAGAAGGGACCTTCGGTCGCGGGTGGGGGCGCGACGCGGGGCGGGTCGGCGGGGGGCGGGTTGGTCCCGGAGGTCTTCACGTGAGTCGCGGGCGCAGCCTTCGCGCGCTCGGCCAGCTCGCGGCGCAGGTATTCGTCGCGATCAGCCTTCTGGCGGGACTTCTCGTCGCGCCAGGCGACGAAGGCCGCGATCATCTTCTCAAGTTCGGCCCCGACATCGCGCACGAAGATGAACAGGAGCGAGCAAATGTACGTCGTTCCGAGAATGAGGGCCGCGCCGAAGGAACCGAGGGCCGGCTCAAGCATGTAATGATAAAGCCCCTTGCCCACGATACCGCCCGGCCCGAGCGGGAACCAGCGCGATGACCACTCGCGGTCGGTGAACATCGCCGCGAGGCCGGTGGACATCAGGATCGCGAGACCCATCGCGATGGCGCGGCCGCGCGTGACTTGTTTCGGAAACCGGAAGGCGAGTCCCGCCATCCAGAGCAGGAAGACCGGCACGAGCCACGCACCGACCCCGAATCCCTTGAGGAGGATCTCGACGGTCAGCGCTCCGATGAAACCGGCGGGGTTGCTGGCGGGCGGCGAAGGCACATGGTCGCCGGGACTTTGCGTCGGGTCGAAGGCGAGCAGCGCCACGAGGAGGTAGGCTCCGAGCAGCAGGCAGGCGGGAGCCACCACCCAGTTGGGTCCGTAACGCGGAGCCTGCGGGGAAGGCACCGGGTTTGTATTTGAACTCTCGGACTTCGGCATTTGTTTCGGCCTCGGCGTCGGCGGAGAATTCCACGGCACCGCATCCGCCGGTCAAACGCAAGCTCCCGCCCCATGCGCGAACTCCTCCGCTTCGTCCCGATCTACCAGACCCGCGTCTGGGGAGGTCGCGCCCTCGAGACCGTGCTCGGCCGCGCGCTACCGCCCGGTGATCCGATCGGAGAAAGCTGGGAGGTTGTCGACCGTCCCGAGGCGCAGTCAGTGGTTGGGGAGGGGCCGCAGGCGGGCCAGTCGCTCCGCTCAGTCCTGGAGCTGCACTCCGCCGAGGTGATGGGGCCCGGTTGGCCGGCTGGCCGGCCGTTTCCGATTCTCATCAAGTGGCTCGACTGTCGCGAGCGTCTGAGCTTGCAGGTGCATCCCCCGGCCGAGGTGGCCGGGGAACTGCGTGGCGAACCCAAGACCGAGAACTGGTACATCGCGGCTACTTCCCCGGGCGCGCGGTTGATCGTCGGGTTGCGGCGGGGCGTGACCCGGGAGCGGTTCACCGCCGCGGTCGCCGCGGGCTCCTTGGAGGACTGCGTGCATGCTTTCAGCGTCGCCGCCGGCGATTCCATCCTCGTGCACAGCGGGCAGGTCCACGCGATCGACGCCGGCAATCTCATCCTCGAGATCCAGCAGAACTCCGATACCACTTACCGCGTATACGATTGGGGCCGGGTCGGGCTGGACGGCCGCCCGCGCGAGATGCACCTCGCGCAGTCGCTTCATTCCATCGACTGGGACGACTTCGAGCCCGCTCCCCTGCGGGCGGCGCCCACCTCGGGTGTGATCGCGGAATGCCGGGAGTTCCGGATTCGCCGGGTCCTCCTTGATCCTGGGCAGCGGTTTCATCTCCGGGCGGGCGAGGGGCCGCGCCTCGTCAGTGTGGTCAGCGGCGCCCTCTCCGCCGGTGCCGAACCGGCCACGGCGCGGCCGCCGGTCCGCCTGGCCCGCGGGGACACGGTCCTGGCTCCGCACGCGGGGGCGTTCACCTTCTCGGCGGACTCGGCGGCGATCGCGCTGGTGACCGAGGCGTTCACCGCGTGAGCGTTCTGGTCGGAGTGGAGGCGGAAAATCCCCGAAAACTCGGTTGACACTCCTGAGGCGGGCCGTTCGCATCGACCTCTTTTCGCATGAAGACGTTCCTCGCCAAGAAGGAGACGGTTCAACCCAAGTGGCATCTCATTGATGCCGCGGGAGTGCCGCTCGGTCGCCTCGCCGTGAAGGCCGCAAACATCATTCGTGGCCGCCACCGCCCGACGTACACCCCCAGCGTGGACACCGGTGATTTCGTGGTCGTCGTGAACGCCGAAAAGGTGGTGCTCACCGGCAAAAAGGAGGATCAAAACTCCTACATGTTTTTCTCGGGCTTCGTCGGTGGAGAGAGCTACCGCAAGGTCTCCCTGATGCGCCAGCGCCACCCCGAGTTCATCATCGAGCATGCCGTCAAGGGCATGCTCCCTAAGAACCGGATCGCCGCCCACATGCTCACCAAGCTTCGCGTGTTCGCCGGCCCGAACCACACCCACGAGGCCAACGCGCCCCAGAAGATCACCGTCAGCTAACCGACCATGAGCGCCACTCCCGCCAACGTCCACCTCGGCACCGGCCGCCGCAAGACCTCGACCGCCCGCGTGCGTATCACCGAGGGCTCCGGTAAGCTGACCGTCAACGGTCGCACCTTCGAGGACTACTTCTCCCACGATAACTTCGCCAAGCAGGCCTACGCGCCGCTGCTCACGGTCGAGATGCGGGAAAAGATCGATGTCACCGCCAACGTAGCCGGTGGCGGTGTCGCTGGCCAGGCTGGCGCAGTGGCGCACGGCATCGCCCGCGCGCTGCAGAAGCTCAACGCCGAGCTCCGTCCGAAGCTGAAGAAGGCCGGTCACCTCCGTCGCGACCCGCGCGAGAAGGAACGCAAGAAGGCCGGCCAGCCCGGCGCCCGCAAGCGCTTCCAGTTCTCGAAGCGCTGATCCGGCGACTTCCTCTTTCCAACGCCGTCCCGATCCGGGACGGCGTTTTTGTTTATCATTTGGCGTCGCGCGGAATGCGGCCTTGTGCCCGGCGTCGTCCGCGTTTCCCTTCTTCCTCCACGTCATGATCGCCCCCGAGACCTTCAGCCACATCGAGAACATCAAGAAGCGCGCCGGACACCTGTGGAGGTTTCTTTGACTGCGATCAAAAGCAGCGTGAGATCGAGGCCATGGAGGCCGAGATGGGCCTGCCGACGTTCTGGGACAGCAACGAGCGCGCCCAGCGTCACATCGCGAAGCTCAACGGACTGAAGAAGTCCGTGCTGCCCGTCGTCGCCTTCCAGCGGAAGGTTGATGACGTCGCCGTGATGGTGGAGTTGGTGGAGGCCGAGACCGGCGCCGCGCACGACGCCGCGGTGGCCGAGCTATCCGGGCAGGTCGATGCGATGGTGACGGAGCTCGATGCGCTCGAGATCGCCTCGTTCCTCACCGGACAATTCGACCGCAACAACGCCTTCCTCTCGATCCAGGCGGGCGCGGGCGGCACCGAGTCCTGCGACTGGGCCGACATGCTTTTCCGCATGTATTCGCGGTGGGCCGAGCGCCGCGGTTTCACCATCGAGGTGCAGGACGTGCAGGTCGGCGACCAGGCGGGAATCACCAAGGCTACGCTGCTCCTGAAGGGAGAGAACGCCTACGGTTTCGCGAAGGCCGAGCGCGGTGTACATCGCCTCGTGCGCATCAGTCCTTTCGACGCCAACAAGCGTCGCCACACCTCGTTCTGTGCGGTCGACGTGATCGCGGAGATCAACGAGGAGATCAACATCGAGGTCCCCGAGGCCGAGATCCGCGTCGATGTTTACCGGTCCTCCGGCAAGGGCGGCCAGGGCGTGAACACGACCGACTCCGCCGTGCGCATCACGCACCTGTCTACGGGCATCGTCGTCGTCTGCCAGAACGAGCGCTCGCAGATCAAGAACCGCGCCAGCGCCATGAGCGTGCTGAAGGCGCGCCTGTATGAGAAAAAGCAGGACGAGCAGCGCGCCGAGATGGATAAGTTCTACGGCGAGAAGGGCGAGATCGGATGGGGCAGCCAGATCCGCAGCTACGTCCTGCAGCCCTATCAGATGGTGAAGGACCTCCGGACCGGCATCAGCACCAGCGACACGCAGGGCGTGCTCGACGGCGACCTTGACCGCTTCGTCAACGCGTGGCTCCGCGCCGGCTGCCCGCGGCATCGCAACAAGGACATCCAGATGGAGGAGTGACCGCGTCGCCGGTCCTGCCCGCCCGTCGCCATGCCGCTGCCCCACGAGACGATCCGCTCGGCCCTCGCGGCGCAGCCGTTGTTCGAGGACAAGACCTGGCAGCTTTCGCCCGAGGCGTGGCCGCTGGACGCCGCGCAGCTGGATCAGCTGCGCGCGATCGGCGCCGCGTGCCTCGAGTTCCATCAGGCGCTGGAGACGCTTTACCTGCGTTCGGCCGCCGGGAAAAACCTGCTGCGCAACAAGCCGCTGCTGGCGCCGTGGGTCGCCGAATACCTCGACCGCGGCAAACCGCCCGCCCTCGTCGCGCACGCGCGTGATCCGCGCAACCGCGGGGCGCTGCCCCCCGTGCTGCGGCCCGACCTCCTGCTCACCGATGAGGGCTTCGTGCTCACCGAGCTCGATTCCGTCCCCGGCGGCATCGGGCTCACCGCCTTCCTGAACCGCCTCTACGCAGCGGAGCCGGGGGTGAACGTGCTCGGCGCCGGCGACCGGATGGTCCTGGACTTCCACGGGGCCCTCGCCGCCCTGCGCCCCAAGGAGCGCAACCCGGTGGTCGCCCTCGTGGTGAGCGACGAGGCCGCGACTTACCGTCCCGAGATGAAGTGGCTCGCCCACGAGCTCCAGCTGCGCGGAAAGCGGGTCCATTGCCTCGAGCCCGGCGACATCTTCCCGCTGGAGAATTCGCTCTGCTTCGACATCGAGGGCAACCCGGAGAAGATCGACGTCCTGTACCGGTTCTTCGAGTTGTTCGACCTCGAGAACATCCGCACGCAGCCGTTCATCATGGAGGCCTGGGCGGCGGGCGAGGTCGCGATCGCTCCGCCGATGCGGCACTTCCAGGAGGAGAAGCTCGCGCTCGCGCTGTTCCACCATCACTTGCTGCGGGACTTCTGGGCGGAATCACTCGGAGCCCGTACGCTGGAGCTGCTCCGGGCGCTCATCCCGCCATCCTGGATCATGGATCCCGCCCCGCTCCCGCCGGGCGCGGTGCTCGACGGTCCCCGCGTTGGCGGGCGCGCCCTGAACGACTGGCGGGATCTGGCCGGGGCCTCGCAGCGGGAGCGCGACCTCATCATCAAGATCAGCGGCTACCATGAGACCGCCTGGGGGGCCCGTAGCGTGGTCCTCGGCAGCGACTGTTCACGGGAAGAATGGCAGGCCGGGGTCAATCGCGCCGTCGCGTTCGCCGCCACCAATCTCCATGTGCTCCAACCTTACCGCAAGCCGCGCCGGTTGGAGCATCCGGTCTTCGAGGCCGCTACCACTGTTGGAACGACCCCTTCCGCACGACTGATACCCGGCCGTCTGCGGCTGTGCCCGTACTACTTCGTGGTTGGCAACGAGGCCCGCCTTTCCGGCGCGTTGGCGACTTTCTGCCCGCCGGATAAAAAGATCATTCACGGGATGCAGGATGCCGCCTTGCTTCCCTGCAGGATCTGCCCCCCGGAAAACAGCGTCCAGGGAGCACCGGATGGTTCCTGAGGGATGAGATCCAGAAACGCCAAGCGCGGGTTGCCGAGGGGCAAGAACACCCTTCGATCGTGGCAACGGCTGTCGATCGCTTAGTCCGCCGGGTCGCGGATCACTTCCGCGCGTGGTCGCGGGCGTGATGTTCGGCCAGGAGATCGCGGCCGAAGTCACCCTTGAAGTCGCGCACCACGGTGTGCACGTGGTTGAAGTTGTTTTGGAAGTTGTCGAACTCGATCAGGATCGTCGGGCCCTGGATCCGGTAGTAGCGTCCTTTTGTCCGGTCCACCGGTCCCGCCCACGCGAAAGTCAGCTGGTCCAGCCCGGCGGCCTCGATCTTGGCGAACGTCTCCGCCGCGAGCTCGGGGCGCCAGCGCGCGAGGTAAAGCTTCACCAGCGCCTCGAGGCGGGCGCGCTGGGCCGCATCCAGCCGAGTCGCGGCGATGCCCACCGGCGAGAGTGGATCCACGCGTTTTTGATTCGTTGTCACGATCTCCTTCAGGGGATCCGCGGCGATGATCGCCGCGCGGCGTTGGGCGTCATTAAGCGATTCAATGAAGGCGAACCCGGCATCCTCCTCCTCGCCGAGCACGCGCTCGCCGCGCCGCGGTCCCTGGCGTACCTCCGCCGGATTCGTCCCCATGAAGGAGGGCGTGAAGAAAACGTGCTTCCCGCCGACCACCGTGAAGTTGAACGACAAATGATGGCCCTCGAAGCGCCACCCCCATGAATCGGCCGCGGCCGGCTCGCCGAAAAACGTGATGAAATACTGCACCGGATCGCGCCGGCCCTTGGTGTCCTTTTCCAACTCCTTCAGGACGAGCTCCAGCTGCATGATCGCCTGCGCCTTCGCCGCACCGGTGTGGCTCAGCCCGGTCCGCAGCAGGGCGAGGCCGAGCGCCTGTTGGTCGGCCGTCATGCGCTTGAAGGACAGCCCGCGCCGCTCAAGCGGCACGAAGTTCCAGTTCTCCCGCTCGGCGTCGGTCAGCGGATAAGTCGCCAGCTTCAGCTGCGCGGCGTCGAGGGAAGCGCGGAAGCGCGCGGAGGCCTGCAGCATTTCGAGGGCAACTTCGTGCGCCCGCAGCGCGGGGACCGCGAGCAACAGGAGCAGGGCGAATACGGGGCGGGACGGGGTGATCACCCGCGCAGCCTGATGCTTCGTTCCGTAATCAGGCAAGGTCGCAGGCGGAATCCGGCGGAGGCGCGTAAGACAGGAAGGCTCGGAAGACGCGGTAGAATGTGAAACCAAGGTCTTCGGGGGCACGGCGAAGCTCGAAATCCCCGGTGGGGTTCCCGCGTGAATCGTAGTCCGGGAATTCCGGCCGTAATGCACGCGGTGCAGCCGCGGCTGTTTTCCCGTCGTGGGCCGGGCGAGGAAGGGAAGCCGCGAAAACCCCGTGACGCTCCGCTCAGGCGATGAGCTCGTTGATCACCGTGCCACCGAACTGGCTGAGCTGCTTGAAACGGCCGCCGTGGTAGTAGGTGAGGCGGTTGTCATCCAGCCCGAGCAGATGGAGCAACGTCACATGGAGGTCACGCACGTGGTGCACGCGGTCGACCGCCTCCATGCCCGTCTCGTCGGTGGCGCCGATGGTGTGGCCGGCTTTCACGCCGCCGCCCGCCATCCAGATCGTCATCGCCTTGGGGTTGTGGTCCCGGCCGTAGGCGGTGCCGCCGCGCACGCCGTTGTCGGGAGTGCGGCCGAATTCCCCGCACCACACGACGAGGGTGCTGTCGAGCAGGCCGCGGCGCTTGAGATCGGCGATCAGCCCGGCGATCGGCTGGTCGACGCCGCGCACGAGGTTGCCGTGAGCACGCTCGATGTAGTCGTGGCTGTCCCAGGTGCCGTTGTAAAGTTGGACGAATCGCACGCCGCGCTCGACCAGCCGACGAGCCAGCAGGCATTTCCGGCCGAACGCGTCGGTGGGCTCCCGACCGATGCCGTAGAGCTCGCGAGTCCCTTCATCCTCACCGGCCAGATCGAGCACGCCCGGCACCTCCATCTGCATGCGGAACGCCAGCTCGTAGCTCTCCATGCGCGCGGCGAGGGCGTCGGCGCCCGGATGGTGTGACGCGTGGGCGGCGTCGAGCCGCGCGAGAAGGTCGAGGTTGCGGCGTTGCCGTTCTGGCGAGACGCCCGCCGGCGGGGCCAGATCAAGGATGGGCGCGCCCTTTGCGCGCAGCGGCGTGCCCTGGAAAACCGCCGGCAGGTAGCCGCTGCCCCAATTCTGGGCTCCGCCCTGAGGATAGGAAACCTCGGGCAGCACCACGAAGCCGGGCAGGTTCTGGTTCAACGAGCCGAGTCCGTAGGTCACCCACGCGCCGATGCCCGGATCGCCGCCGAACCGGTTGCCCGTGTTCATCTGGTACATCGCGGTGGGGTGGTTGACGCTGTCGACCTGGCAGCCGCGGTAGAAACAGAGATCGTCGGCCACCTGCGCGAGGTGCTCCCAGTTCTCCGCCATGTCGGCCCCGCTCGCGCCGGCCTTGCGGAAGCGGAACGGGCTGCGGACGTAATAACGTTTGCCGCTCTCCATCGCGGAGTTCCGTCGGCCCTCGCGGACGAATTCCTTGAGGTGCAGACGTTCGAGGGCGGGTTTCGGATCGAAAGTGTCGAGGTGCGAAGGGCCGCCCTCCATCATGAGGAAGATGCACGACTTGGCCTTCGTCGGCCGGTGCGGCGCGCGCGGGGCGAGCGGTCCGGGGCGGGCGCCGGTCGCGTTCGCGGCGAGGAGCGCGCTGAACGCCACGCTGCCGAGACTGGCGCCTAGGCCGTAGACGAAGTCGCGCCGGGTGGGGGCGTGCAGGGCGCGGCCGCCGGCGCAGGGAAAATAGGAACTCATGGGGTGGCGGGTTATTCCACGTGGGTGAATTCGTTGCCGTTGAACAGCACGAGGCAGAGGTCGGCCAGCGCGCGGGTTCGTGCAGGGACGTCGGCGGGTGCGAGGTCGGGTTTGAAATCACGGGAGGCGTGCAGCCGCTCGGTGAACGCGAAGCGCTCGCCGGTGTTCTCCTCGACCGCCTCGCGGCGGACCTCCGCCGCCGGCCGCGACGCGGCCGGCGCCTCGGCGGCGAGCGGGATGATCTCCTTCCAATGGGCAAGGCAGGCGGCGAGCTCTTCGGCCGAAGGTGCGCGGCCAAGGGCGAGCGCAAAGCAGCGGGTGACGGCTCCGGCGTCGTCGGCGGATTCGCGCACTGCGCGGGCGGCGAGCGCGAGCGCGCGCGCGTGGCTGGCGGCGCCGTTGAAGAGACTGAAGACCTGGGGCGTGATCGTGGACGCGTCGCGCTGCTCGCACGAGAAATCCGGGCCCGGCTGGTTGAAGACCTCCATCGCCGGATCGGGCAGCCCGCGGATGCGGAGCGCGTAGAGACTGCGGCGGTGCCGCTCGGCGGGCAGCGCGTTCGGGACCCACGCGGCGGCGAACGTTCCCATCACCTGGCGAGGTTGCAGCGCGACCTCCGGGTTGATCTCGGGGCGGTTCGGGATGCCGCCGATCGCGCGGTTCAGTTCGCCCGAGGCGACGAGCATCGCGTCACGCAGTTCCTCCGCGCTCAGGCGCCGGAGTGGAAAGACTGCCAGGGAAACCGCAGCGGGATCCCTTTCCGCCAACGTCTTCCGATCCGGATGCGCGGAGGACCTCGCGTAGGCGGCGCTCGTCACGATGAGGCGGTGCAGGCGCTTCAGCGACCATCCGTGCTCGACGAACGTCACCGCGAGCCAGTCGAGCAGCGCGGGGTGGGAGGGTTTGCCGCCGGCCACGCCGAAGTTGTTGGGGTTGGCGGCGAGGGGACGGCCGAAGTGCCATTGCCAGACGCGGTTCACGATGACGCGGGCCGTGAGCGGGTTGGCGGGGCTGGCGACCCAAGCGGCGAGCGTGCGCCTCCTGCCATCGATGGTCTCAGGCACGGTGCCGACGCCGATATCTCCGAGCATGCTGAGCACACCGGGCGCGACGCGTGCTCCGGGTGAAAACGGGTCGCCACCGGTGAGGATGCAGGTCTCCTCCAACTCACCGGCCTCCAGCCGAGAGTTCGGCACGCGCGCGGGGGCGTTGACCGATTTCACCTCGGGTGTGCGTCCGTTGTAGACGGCGAGCGCGAACGGCTCGTAGCGCTCGAGTTCCCAGCGGAGGCGCTCGAGCCCCTTCCGGGCAACGCGTTCCTCGCCGTACTCCTGCGGGGTCAGACCCACGAGCTTCGGTGGGAACTCCTCCTCGGGAACCTTCTGGCGCATGAGAATCGAGCGCGCGGCGGCGAAGACCCCCTCGAACTCCCGGCGCTGCTTGGCGCGTTCCTGGGTGCGCGCCTGGGCGACGGCGGCCTGCCAGCGTACCGGATCGCGGCCGGCGGCGCGGAACCACTCCGTCGCGTTCGCGAGCATGCGCTCATCGAGTCGGCGGAGCGCGGCGAGATGATCCTCCCGCCTTTGCTCGAGGTACTTCCGCTCCCCGAATCCCGAGGTGTTCTCCTGCGGCGCGAAAGCCGCCGGCCGTTCGGCCAGCTGGGTCGTCGCGAACACGGCCTGGATCGCGTAGTAGTCGCGCGTCGGCACGGGGTCGAACTTGTGGTCGTGGCAGCGCGCGCATTGCAGCGGCTGGCCGAGGAAGGTCTCGCCCACGCTGTTGGTGACGTCGTCGAGGAAGCGTTGCCGCGCGACCTTCGCGACCTCCATGCCGGTCAGTTCCCAAGGGCCCATGCGCAGGAAACCGGTGGCGACGATCGCCTCCGGGTTTTCCGGGTCGATCTCGTCGCCGGCGATCTGCTCGCGGATGAAGCCGTCGAAGGGCTTGTCCGCGTTAAACGCGCGGACGACGTAGTCGCGGTAGCGCCAGGCGTTGCCGCGGTCGTAGTCATTGGCGAAGCCCGCGGTGTCGGCATAACGCACGACGTCGAGCCAGTGCTGGGCGAGGCGCTCGCCGTGGTGCGGGCTCGCGAGGAGGCGGTCCGCGGCCGCCGCGACCGCGGCGCGCGGGTCGACGGTGTGGGCTCGCTCGAAAGCCGCGACCTCCTCGGGCGAGGGGGGCAGCCCGGTGAGTCCGAAACTCATCCGGCGGATCAACACGCGGGCCGCGGCGGGCGGTGCGGGAGTAAGACCGAGAGCGGCAAGTTTTTCCTCCAGAAACGCGTCGACGGGATGCGCTGCCGGGGCAGCGCCGGGCACGGCGGGTTTCTTCAACGGCCGATAGGCCCAAAGGTCGGCCGGTTGGTAACGGCGGACGTTCCATTCCGGCGAAAGGCCGGCGCTCGTCGCGACGGTCACTCCGTCCTCGGCCGCCCATGTGGCGCCTAGGGCGGCACGAATCTCGTCCTGACGCGCGGCGTCGGGCCAGGGCGCGCCACCGGCGATCCATTCCCGCAGCCAGCCGAGCTGCGTAGCGGAGAGTGCCTCCGCCTCCTTCGGCGGCATGGCTTTCCAGTCGTCGTGGTTCCGGCGCGCGGCGAGGTAGAGTGGACTCTCCTCCGGCCGTCCGGCCGCGAAGGCCGGCTTGGCGCTGTCGCCGCCGATGAGCGCCTCGGCGCGCGTGCGCAGATCAAGGCCGCCTTTGATCTTGGCCTCGTCCTGACCATGGCAGGCGAGGCACTTCTCGCGCAGCAACGGCGCCACGCGCCGCGTGAACAATTCCTCGCCGCCCGCTCCCGGCTCAGTCGCGGAAGCGACGGCCGCGAGAAGAGCCGTCAGGACGAGTAGGCGGGGAGGGGGCACGGCCGGATTGAAGCTATCCGCGGCCCGCGGGCAACGGTGTGCTCAGGTCGGCCCCGGGCCTCGCCCCTCGCTTCTCAGGCCGTCGCCGCTTTCGGGCGGAAGGCGAAGTAGGCCACCGCCAGCAGCACCGTGTAGACGCCGAGGAGCAGGGTGAACGCGAAGAAGCGGAACATGCCTCCCAGCGCGACCAGCTGCGGGTGGACGAAGTGGCCGATCACGGCGGTCACCGCGAGGCAGGTGAGCACGAGGCCGATCGCCGCCCACCGCGAGCACTCGAGGCGGAAAAAGATGGTCGGCAGCGCGAACAGGCCGGCGCCTCCGACCAGCGCCAACCAGAAGCCCTGGCCGGCAAGCAGCAGCGCCACGAGACCGATCCCTAGGGCCATGAGCACGGAATTCCAATCGAACGTCTCCCGCTTGCCGTCGGTCACATGAATCGCGGTGTCGATCTTGTGGCCCTTCGTCTCGCGGATGAACAGCCCTCCGACCACGAGCGTCACCAGCGCGATGGCGATCGGGTAGATGAGGCCGGCATAGATGGCCCCGGAACCGAAGGCTTCCTCGGTCACCTTGGAGGCGGCCACCGCCGTGGCGATCAGCGGCAGGAAGCCGCCGAACCAGCCGTTGCCCAGATGGTAAGGCAGTGACATCGAGGTGTAACGGATATTGGTGGGGAACAATTCCACCAGGAACGCTGCGATCGGCCCGTAGACCATCGTCACGTAGATCACTTGGAGGAACACCAGCCCGACCAGCATCGTCAGGTTAAACGCCGGCAGGTCCGCCCAGAGGATCGCGGTCTGGCCCGGTGCGAGCAGCGGGGTGAAGTGCCGCATCGCCATATAGATCGGCACGTAGGTCAGCACAGCGAGCAAACAGCCCGCCAGCATCACCTTCTTGCGGCCGATGCGGTCGGAGAGGTGTCCGAAGACGAGGAACAGCGGCGTGCCCAGCGCCAGCGCGATGGTGAGGATCGCGTAGGCCGGCAGCCAGTGGAGCTTGAGGGTCGTCTGCAGGAAGGTCAGCGCGTAGAACTGGCCGGTGTACCAGATGACGCCCTGGCCCGCGGTCGCACCGAACAGCGCCAGCAGCACGTAGCGCAAGTTGACCGGGTTGCTGAAGCTCTCCTTGAGCGGGTTCTTGGCCACGTGACCCTTGCTCTTGAGCTTCGCGAACAGCGGGCTCTCCTGCATCTTCATCCGGATGTAGAGGCTCAGCCCGAGCAAAATGAACGACATCAGGAACGGGATGCGCCAGCCGTAGGACTTGAAGGCCTCCTCGCCGACGAGCAGCCGCGTCGCGCCGATCACGCCCATGCTGAGGAAGAAGCCCAGGGTGGCGGTCGTCTGGATGTAGCTGGTGTAGTAGCCACGCCGGTCATCCGGTACGTGCTCGGCGACGTAGGTGGCGGCCCCGCCGTATTCCCCGCCCAGCGCCAGGCCCTGCAGGAGCCGCAGCAGCACGAGGATGATCGTGGCTCCGAGGCCCCATTGCTCGTAGGTCGGCAGGAACCCGACCATGGTGGTCGCGAGGCCCATCGTCGCCATCGTGACCAGGAAGGTGTACTTGCGGCCGATGAGGTCGCCAAGGTGCCCGAAGACCAGCGCCCCGAGGGGCCGCACGCCGAAGCCGGCGCCGAAGGTCGCGAGGCTGGCCAGAAGCTGGGCCGTCTCGTTGCCGGGGGGGAAGAATTTGCTGCTGAAGAAAATCGCGAGGGCGCCGTACAGATAGAAGTCGTACCACTCGAACAGTGTTCCCAGCGAGGACGCCCAGATTACGCGGCGCAGGGTTTTGGGATCGGTCGAGGGGGAGGAATCGTTCATGGGGGAGTGGATCAGCGGCGGGGTGAGGCTGGCGTCCGACGCAAGCTGTGACGGGTACCCGACGGCTCAGGGGCGAGTCAATCCCGCGGGATGCGCGCCGGGCGAATCGCGCCGGGCGGCGGCGGAGGAGACCCCGAAGCGAACTGCAGTGGACGGCGGTCGCCCTGAAGCGCGGCGTCAAAATCCCGGGCCCGCGCAGCTAGGCGGTCGACGATCTCCGGGTGATGCCCCGCGAGGTTCTCCTTCTCTCCGGGATCGGTCGCCAGGTCGTACAGTTCCGGCGAGGCAAGGACGCGGTGCTGGGTCACGAACAAGGCCGGCAGGTGTTCCCACCACAGGCTGACCGGCCGAGGGTCGGGGGCGGGAACGCCGCCGAGCATGAGTTTCCATTTTCCCTCGCGAATCGCCTGCGGCTGCACGCCGAAGTAATGCGGCAGCAGGCGCGGCGGGGCCTCCGCGCCAGGGGCGGCGGCGAACCAGGGCGTAAAGTCGCGGCCGTCGATCACTCGGTCCCCCGGCGGCGTGGCGCCGGCGAGTCGCACGCAGGTGGGAAAGATGTCCAACAACGACACCGGAGCATCGACGACGAGTCCGGGCCCGACCCCGCCGGGCCAGCGAACCAGCAACGGCACGCGGATGCCGCCCTCGTACGTCGTGCCTTTACCAGCGCGCAGCGGACCGTTGCTGCCGTAGAATGATCGACCCGGAAAGCGTGGGGACTTCGCGGGCGTCTTCGTCTTGGCGGGAGTGTTCTTGCCGGCGCCGGCCGCATTCCCGCGGCCTCCCGGCGCACCGTTATCGCTCGTGAAAAACACGACGGTGTCACGGTCCAGTCCGAGCTCGCGCAACGTGTCGAGGATCACGCCGGTGCTGGCATCGATCTCCTCGACGGTATCACCGTACAATCCGCCCTTCGATTTCCCCGCGAACTCCGGCGAGGCGTATTGCGGGATGTGAGGCATGGTGTGCGGCAGGTAGAGCAGGAAGGGCCGGTCGCGGTTGGCGCGGATGAACGCGACGGCACGTTCGGTGTAACGGCGGGTGAGGGTGGATTGATCGACAGGCGCCTCCACCACGCGTTCGCCGTCGACCAGCGGCAAGGGTTCAACCCCCATCACCTGCCTGAACGGTTCGCCGGCCGGCCATTGGTTGGAGTCGTTGCTGTGCGGCAGGCCGAAGTACTCGTCGAAACCGTGGCGGCGTGGTCGGAAAGGCTCGGCCCAGCCGAGATGCCATTTGCCGATGCAGGCCGTGGCGTAGCCCCGCGCTTTTAGCAGGGTGGCGAGCGTGACCTCGGCTTCCGGCAGGCCGTGGTGCTCGGTCGGGAACAAGACGTACGGTAGGCCGGCGCGCGCCGGTAGACGTCCGGTCAGAAGCGCGGCGCGCGAGGGGCTGCAGAACGGTGCCGCCGAATAGGCGTCGGTGAACCGCACGCCTTCCCGTCCGAGGCGATCGAGCCGCGGGGTGGAGATGTTCGTGCTGCCCTGGCAGGACAGGTCGCCCCAGCCGAGATCGTCAGCGAGAATGATGATGAAGTTCGGAGTGCGCGCCGCCGCCGGCGGCGATGACGCGAATACGAGGATCAACACGAGAAGCGTACGCATGGGGCGGGGCGGTCGCGATGCTGCCAGTGTCCGGAAGCGGCTCAAGGTTTCCGGAATTGAAAGGACGGGTGCTTGCGGACGACGTTTTCCCGCATACCCGCGCCCCCGTGATGCCCTCATCCCTTTCCTCTCGTCGTCGCTTTCTTGCGCAGGCCGGCGCCGCCGCCCTCGTTGCTCGTCCGTCCGTCCAAGCCGCGCTGCGGCCGGCGCAGCCGCACGGACACGTGGTGGGCGATGCGTTCTCCGAATTGGCGGGCGCGAAGGTGCTCGCCGACGGTGGCAACGCGGTCGACGCGCTGGTGGTGGCGGCGCTCGTCGGCGCCGTGACGCAACCCCATCAGACCGGCGTCGGCGGTTACGCGGCACACGGCATCGTGGCGATGGACGGCGGGCGGCGGATCGTCGTGATCGACGCCAATACCACGGCGCCCGCGGCGGCCACGGCGGACATGTTCCGGCCGGATGCGAAGGGACAGGTTGTGGGCCGGCGCAATCACCACGGATGGTTGTCGGCCGGAGTCCCCGGCGTGATGGCCGGGCTGCACCTCGCATTGAAGGAATTCGGCACGTTGCGTTTCAGCGATGCCTTGCAGCCGGCGATCGCGCTCACCGCCGGCGGGGTGACGGTGACCCCGGCGCTGGCGGGGATTCTCGGCAAACTCTCCGCCGGTATGCGCGCGGATCCCGGTTCGGCGGCGCTCTATCTGCCCGGTGGGGTCGCGCCCAAGGCCGGGGAAAAATGGCGCAACCCCGCCCTGGCCGAAGTGCTGCGGGCGCTGGCGAGGGCGGAGTCGGCCGAGCCCCTTTATCGCGGAGATCTCGCGCTGCGGATGGGGGAAAGCTTCGCGCGGAACGGCGGGCTGGTGACGGCACGGGATCTTGCCGCCTACCGCGCGCGTTTGGTCGAGCCGCTACGGCTCGAATGGGACGGACGGGTGATCCACACCCCGCCGCTCACCTCCGGAGGCATCACGGTGCTGCAGACCCTCGCGCTGCTGCGCGCGCTGGGTTGGGAGAAAATCGAGGGCGACGGCCCGCGGGCGCTGGCGCGGGTCGAGGCGCTGCGTCTGGCGTGGCGCGACCGCCTGGCTCTGCTTGGGGATCCGGATTTCGGGCCGGTGCCGCAGGCGCGGCTACTGTCGGCTGACTACGCAGGTGAAAGCGCCGAGCGGGTGCGGGCTGCCCTCAAGGCGGGTCGGTCGATCGACCACCGGCTTAAGAACACCCCGCAGGGCGGGACTCTGAGTTTCAGCGCAGGTGACCGGCACGGGAACATGGCGGCGCTCACGCTCACGCATGGCGACAGCTTCGGCGCGCAGGTGACGGTGGGTGAACTCGGTCTCACGTTGGGTCATGGGATGTCTCGTTTCGAGACCGACTTCGCGCACCCCAACGCGCCCGGCCCCGGCAAGCGTCCCTTGCACAACATGGCGCCCGTGATCCTGACCGCGGGTGGCAAGGCGATCGCCGCCGTGGGCGGGCGGGGCGGGCGGCGAATCCCGAATGCCGTGCTCGACCTCCTGCTCGCGCACGTCGTCGAGCGGCGGCCGTTTGCGGAGGCGCTGGCGGCGCCGCGGCTCCACACGGAGGGTGCATTGGCGGTTGAGCACGAGAAAGGCTGGCCGGCGGCGGCGACTTCCGCCTGGCGCACCGCGGGTCTCGCCGTGAAAACGGGAAGTAGCGCGACGCTGAGCGCCGTCGCGATGGAGGACGGGGCTTGGCGCGCGGGGATGCGTTGAGCGCGTCGCTCCGCCTTCCTGCATTCGCGGCTGGCCAGCGGCGTTTCCGCCGCGAACGTTTTCCCCGATGAGCGCTTCGCCCCTGCCTTACACCGACACCAAGCCCCAGGGCTCGGCGGATTTTTACTACGCGACGAACGCGACGTTCCGCTTCCTCCTTGCGCGGCTGGGAGAGGATGGCTGGCGGCGCTACCTCCGCGACCTGGGGCGTGACTATTTCGCGCCGGTGAACCGCGCGTGGCGCGCGGGCGGGCTGCCGGCGGTGGCGGCGTACTGGCGGGCGTTCTTCGCGGCGGAGCCGGGCGGCGAGGTCGAGGTGCGGGAGCTGCCGGAGCGCGTCGAGATCAAGGTCCGGGTCTGCCCGGCGATCCTCCATCTCCGGGCGGGAAATCGCGGGATCGTGCGCGAGTACTGCCGCCATTGCCACATCCTCGGCGAGGCGCGTGCGGCGGAGGCGGGTCTGCAGATGCGGCTGTCCGGTGGAGACGGCGCGTGTGTCCACACCTACGCGACTCCGGCGGCCGCTTTGCCGCCGCAGGATCCGGCGGCGATCCGGGAGGTGGCGTCATGATCGGCTGCCACGATTTCTGCGGTCATTACGAGTGGACCTTCGCCTGGCTGGAGCGCGCCGGCGGACACCCCTTGGTGCGCGACTACTGGGACGCGGCGATCAACCGCGACAGCCAGCGCCACGCGCGCGAGCTGATCGAGCGGGAGGGGTTTGCCGGCATGGAGAAGTACTGGGGCCACACGCTGCTGGAGGAGTCGCCGGATCTCGGTTTCAACATCACCACCTCCCCCGGGGTCTTCCGCATCGACATGCATGATTGCCCCTCGAAGGGCTTTCTTCGTCGCAACGGACTCGAGCAGTACCGCGACTATTGCGACCACTGCATGGGCTGGACCGGCCCGATGATGCGCGAGGCGGGTTTCGTGATCGATCACGAGCACAACCACCGCGGCCAGTGCTGGTGGGAGATGCGGCGCGCCGCCGAAAAGGGAGGTCATGCCGCGCCGGGCTCGGTCTCGGGTGCGAAGGACGTCCGGTTGCGCCCCGATTGGCGGCCGCCCGGCGCGGTCCTCGATCGTTACGTGAAGCAGACGGATCCCGACCGGAAGTCGCCGCCGGCTTCCTGATCGCAGCCAGCAGGAGACGGACTCACTTCAACTGCGCCGCCACGAAGGCGAGCAGTTCGCGGGTGTTGGCGTCGCTGGGTTCGCCGAGCCGGTGGTTGAGGCTGCTGTGGTTGGCCTCGCGGTCACCGAGCACTCTGGCTGGAACGCCCGCCCCCCTTAGCACCGCGGCGAGCCGCTGGGCCTGGATCGTGGTGTCGGGGTTTGCATTGATGTGCAGGATGAGGAACGGCGGGATGCCCTTTCCTGGAGCGACGTGGGTGACAGCGGAGAACTCCCGGTGCTGCTCCTCGGTGCCGAACTTCGCGCGATGCGTCGATTTCGGCTCGGGTTGGCCGTGGACGCGCCGGCGGGTCTCGGCGGTGGCGATGATCGCGGGCAGATCGAACGTGTCGCCGTCGACCGGCACGCAGCCCTTCAGAGACGAGAATGGCACACCCTCGGCGCGCGTGAGGCGGTCGTCGGTGCAGAGCAGGGCGGCGAGTTGGGCGCCGGAGGAATGTCCCATCACGAAAATACGGCGCGGGTCGCCGCCGTGGTTCGCGATGCTACGGTGTACCCAGCCGAGGGCGCGGGCGACGTCGCGGGTGAGGGTGGTCATGTCGACCTGCGGCAGCAGGCGGTAGTTGATGGCGACGAAGACGAAACCGGCGGAGGTGAAAAGCCGCGGCTTGAGCTGAACGTCCGCTTTGCTGCCCGCCTGCCAGCCGCCGCCGTGAATCCAGAAGACGACCGGAAGATTTTTCGCTCCCGCCGGCGCGTGGAGGTCGAGGGTGTTCCGCTCGTGCGCGGGTGTGGCGTAAGGGATGTCGCGCGTGACGGTGAGGTTCGGTTCCGCGGCGGTAAGTGAGGCGGCGAGGAACGAGCAGATTGCGAGGGCGGAGGATTTCATGGGGTAGGAGAGGGTGCTTCGGGCGATCCCGGAACGGAGTGCTGCAAGCGCCCGGAGGGTACGCCGTGTCGGGAGCGAAGGAAATGCGTTTTGCGTCGGGCAGGCGGGTGGAGATGGCAGGCGCCGCATTTCAGGATGCACTCGGGGATCCCCCTCGCCGGGGTTGCTCTGCTGCCGGGATCGGGTGACCCCGGCCTTTGGCGAAACGACGATCGGCCGAAGGCCATCCCGTCCACGCCGGCCCCATCAGGGCCAGCCACCGGGAATGCTGGCCCGGCCTGCGGGCGGAAAAGGGTCCGTTCAACCACTCACCGCAGATCGCGGACGCCGTTCTTGAGCGCGAAGAGCTGCGCGACTTCGTTTGCCGTGAGCGCGCGGTCGAACGCTGCCAAGTCATCCATGTGCCCGACGTAAGCGGCGGCCAGCACCAGCTGCACCTTGTCGGCCTGCCAGCCGAAACGCAGATCCCAATCCCGGATCACGCCGCGCGATTTTCCGTCGATGAAGAGCTCGCCGAGGGCCGACTTGCCGGTGTTCACGCGGTGGAACGTGAAGACAACATGCGTCCAACGTTCGCGGGAGAACGGTGCGGTGTGCAACGCCACCATCGGGCGCTCGGCGTCGGTCATCTTCGCCCAGTCGATGCCGCGCGGATTCCAAATCTCGACGAGCGGGCGGATCGCGTAACGGAAATGACGGGGTTTCTCGTCCTTTGACCACTCGAGGAACATGAAGCCCTTCTTTGAGTCGTCGCCGATGATCTGCACCGGGTCGCAGTAGCCGGCTTCGAGGTCCTCGTCGGGCGTGAGCCGCAGCCACACGGAGACCGATCCGCTCCAGTCGGCGCGGTCGTAATTGATGGCGCCCGGGCCCGCGTAATACGGGCGGATGGGATTCTTCTTCGTGACGTGCATCGCGCCACCGAAGCGGCCGGCGCCCGGAATGATCTTGATGAACTCCCCCGGTCCGGCGGGCTGGTCCTTGGGTACTCCCGCGTACTTGATCTTCGGATCACCGCGGGAGAAGTCGGCGTCGAGGCCTTGGTCAAACGTGGCGTGCAGCGTGAGGGCCTGGCGGAGTGGCCGAAGGTCGTCGGCCGCGCGGACTGCGGCGGGGATAAAAAGGGAGGCAAGGATGAGGCGCAGCTTCATGGTGGGAAAAGGTTGGGGAAGGGCCGGGCGTCCGATCCCGACTTCCGGCGCAGGCTTTCCGGGGAGAAAAGCGCGGTCGCCCGCGCGCGCAAGCCGCGGTTGATTTCAATCCCCGCCCATGCCTTCGCGCAGCGTTCTGGCGTAGGTGGGCAGCATTGTCATCACGGCGCCGAAATCACTGCCGTGCGCGATCAACCGCGCCCCCTTTTTAGTGAGGTGCGCGATGTCCTGGGCCGAGCCCGAGGGCCGGCCCCAGGCTTTGCCATGGCGGGCCGCGGCGGCGGCGACGGCGTCTTCCGCCGCCACCATTTTCGGGTTACCCCAGTCCATCGGGCAGCCCAGACGCAGGGAGAGATCGCCGGGCCCGATGAAAAGCCCGTCCACGCCGGGTACCGCTGCGATGGCATCCACCGCCGCGACGGCTTCTGGCGTCTCGATCTGCAGGATGAGAAACGTCTCGGCGTCGGCCGCGGCGGCGTAGCCGGCCGTGCCGTCGAGATAGAAGTTGTTATCAAGCCCGGCTCCATCGAGGCCGCGCTGTCCGGTCGGCGGAAACTTCGTCGCCCGCGCGAGGGCGGCGGCTTCCTCGGCCGAGTTGACGAGCGGGATCATGAGTCCGGTCGCGCCGTCCTCCAGCAGGTGGTACAGCTCGGAGGCGTGGCGGCTGCCGGTGCGCACGATGCAGTCGATGTTCGCGAGGTGATGCTGGGCGATCAACCGCTGCAGCTCCCGCCGCTCCCAGGTGCTGTGCTCGGTGTCGAGCCAGATGGCATCGAAGCCGGCCCGCGCCGCGTGGGCGGGCATCATCATCGTCGGATAGTAGAGGCAGGCGATCCGCGCAGGCTTGTTGTGACGCAGACGTTGGCGGATGAGGGAGGAGCGCATGGTTGGAGTCGACCAGGGGAACCGGCCCGGGCGGGCGTCTCAACGTTGAAAACCCTCCCGCGGGGATACGTTTGCCTGCGAGGGGTTCCCTTGCCCAAGGTCCCACAGTCCCATGCGGCGCAACCTCTTCCCCTGGTGCCTTCCGGCGCTGCTGCTCACGGCCGCGGGTTTTGCCGGCAGCGCGGAGGTCGTCTTGCAGGAGAAGGTCGCCGCTTTGCCCTTTCCCCACCAGGGTCCGTTCGTGCGCTCGGCCGACCGTGCGATCTGGGCGATGGACGCGCGCGGAGCGCAGGTGTCGCGCGACGAGGGCCGCTCGTGGTCGCGGCGCGCGCTGTTCGACGAGGCGCGGTTCGAGTCCAGTGGCGAACGGGCGCTGCTCCGCACGCGCGAGGGCGTGATCCTTTACGCCTTTCTCAACCGCCGGGAGCTCGATTTCCGCTGGGACGACGCGCGTGGGCCGCGGGAGGGCTGCCGTCTGCCGGTGTACTTGAGCCGCAGCGCCGATGACGGCGTGACCTGGGCGGCGCCGGTGCAACTGCAGGACGGTTGGTGCGGTGCGGTGCGGCAGATGATCCAGCTCCGTTCGGGTCGTGTGGTGCTCGTCTGCCAGCAGGCTAAGGCGGAGCCCGGAAGGCACGTGACCACGATCCTCTTCTCCGACGACCTCGGCCAGACGTGGCAATCGGGTGAGACGATCGATCTCGGGGAGGCGGGGAATTACCGCGCGAAGGTGGCGGGTCTGCGGGCTTCGACGCATGGCGGTGCCATCGAGGGTACGGTGACTGAGCGCGCCGACGGCACTTTGTTCATGCTGCTGCGGGTACCGCACGGGTGCTTCTATTGGACGAGCTCGCGTGATGGATCGAAGTGGGGCGCGCCGATCCCCGCGCCGCTCGAGGCGAGTGATTCGCCCGGCATGTTCGCGCGGTTGGCGAGCGGACGTCTGGCGCTGGTCTGGAACCGCTACCGTGATCCGGCGAAGCGCGCGGGCCGTCGGGATCAGCTGTCGTTGGCGTTCTCGGAAAACGACGGGCTCACCTGGACGCCCCCGCAGGTCATCGCGGTGAGCGTGCCGGCCAAGGGCGCGCGGGAATCGGCGGACTGGCTCTCCTACCCGTACATCTTTGAGCCGGAGCCGGGCCGGCTCTGGGTCTCGACGATGCAGGGTTCGTTGAGCGCCGTGCTCCGCGAGGAGGATTTCCTGCGGCCGGTCGAGCGGCCGCTCGACGGTTCCGGGCCCCGGATCATCGCGCTGGGCGACTCGATCACGCGTGGCGCACGCAAGGGCGTGGAGCCGGGCGAGGCCTACGTCGCCCGCCTCCAGGCGGCGCTGCGCGAGGCGGGCTTGGTGGCGCGGGTGCACAACGCGGGCATCGGCGGCGAGCGCACCGATCAGGCGCTGGCACGGCTCGACTCCGAGATCATCGCGCAGCGCCCCGATATCGTCACGGTCATGTACGGCACCAACGACAGCTGGGTGGACGCGGGCAAGACAGGGTCGCGTCTCAGCGAGCGCACCTACACTGAAAACCTGCGCGAGATGGTTCGTCGTCTCCGGACCGCGGGCGCCCGCGTGGTCTTGATGACCCCGCCGATGTTCGCGGAGGAGAATCCGCGTAACGGTCTTGGCGAGGATCCGAACGTCCGGCTCGCTCCCTTCGCGGCCGCCTGTCGCGCGGTGGCGGCGGAGGCGGGGGTGCCTCTGGTCGACCATTTCGCCGGCTGGCAGGAGGCGCGGAATCGCGGTGAGCGCTTGCAATCCCTCACCACGGACGGATGCCATCCCAACAGCGCCGGTCACACCGACCTCGCCTCCCGCCTGCTCCCGGCGATCCTTCCCTCCATTCGCGAATCTTCCCCATGACCCTGAACCACCCACGAATCCTCCGTCTCCCCTTCATGCTCGCCGCCGCGGCGGCACTGCTACCGGTATCCGCCGTTTTCGCCGCCACGGTGGAAGGGCGGGTGCTGAACGCCGCGACCGGGGTTTACCTCAACAATGCCCGCGTCGTCGTCGAAGGCTCGACGCTCGAGGCGTTCACCGATGGCAACGGGGATTTTCGGATCAACGGGGTGCCGGCCGGCCAGGTGCGTCTCCGCGTGACGTACGCGGGCCTCGAGCCGGGGACGGCGGCG
Source organism: uncultured Opitutia bacterium (assembly GCA_903900845.1). GTDB lineage: Bacteria > Verrucomicrobiota > Verrucomicrobiia > Opitutales > Opitutaceae > ER46. The sequence goes on along the minus strand of CAIUOU010000147.1, from coordinate 9,440 downwards.
GTGCTGGCGGCCGAGGGCGTGCCGGCGCGGCGCGACTTCGAGCTGGATCTTCCGCGGGAGCGGACGACCGCGGGCCCGGGCAACGTCGTGCGCCTCGCCAACTTTATCGTCGAATCCACGCAACTGAGCGCGCAGGCGGCCGCGATCAACGAGCAGAAGGTGTCCCCCAACATCAAGAACGTGGTTGTGCTCGACGAGGTGGGAGACCTCGGTGACGGCAACATCGGGGAGTACCTGAAGTACACGCCGGGCATCTCGATCGTCTCGGCGCCGCAGACCGCGGGCACCGCCTCCATCCGCGGCATGCCGGCGGGCGGCGTCATCTTCATGGTTGACGGAGCGGAGGTCTCGACGCCCTCGGTCGACCGCAATTTCGACCTCGCCGCGAGTTCGGCGAGCAGCGTCGACCGCATCGAGGTGACCAAGGTGCCCACGCCCGATCGCCCCGCCAACGCGGTCGGCGGCACGGTGAACATCGTCGGCAAAAGCGGCTTTTCCAACCCGCGCCGCCAGCTCCGTTTGAACACGTACGCGGCCTACAACTCGAACAACCGTCTCGTGCCCCCGGGCCTCGGCACGCGGCTGGGCAGCGATCCGCGTTCCAACGAGCGGGCGATCCAGCCCGGGTTCGACCTGAACTACTCGCAGCCGGTCAACCCGTCGTTCGCGTTCACCGTCAACCTCAGCAGCATGCTGCGGGCGTACGACATGGACTACGACAGCCCCGCCTGGGACATGGTGCGGGGGGTGCTGACGACATCCACGGTGCAGAACGTGATGCAGGCCACCCAACGCCAGCTCGCCTCGACGACCCTCGACTGGAGGGTCACCCGGGACAGCTCTCTCCGGCTCAACCTCGAGCACGTGCAGATCAACACCCCCACGCGCCAGAATGTATTCTCCACCGCGTTCGGTACCGGTGTGACTGGCGACGCCAATTTTTCCCAGGGTGCGGCGGCGGGGAACGACGCCGTGCGCCAGAGCATGACCTACGGCGACCGGACGCGCGGGACTTCGGCGGCGGTGTTGCGCTTCCAGCATGAGGGGCGTCTCTACAAGATCGACGCCGGGGCGAATTTCTCGCGCAGCTGGGACGAGCGCGAGGATCTAGCGCACGGCTTCTTCCGCAGCATCGGCACGGCGTCGCTCGGGTCGCTCGTCGTGCGCGCGGACGACCTGCAAGGGGTTTACTCCCGGCGGGCCCCGAGCATCACCGCCGTGACTCGCGCCGGGCAGGCGGTCGACCCCTACGACAACGCGCAGCTCACCCTCGGCGGTCCCTCCAGCCAGCCGGAGCGGATTCGGAACGACATGCGCAGCGTGTCCGGCAACATCGCGCGGACCTTCCAGGTGCCGTTCCCGCTGACCCTCAAGACCGGCTTCACCGTGAATCGCCAGCGGCGCGACCGCGTTTCCGAGGCCCGCACCTGGTCGTTTTCGCCGCCCGCCGGCGTGAGCCGTCTCGCGGGCGCGCACGACCTCACGAATGAGACCCTTTCGCGCCAAGTTTTCTTCAGCGATACGCTGCAGGTGAAGTGGATCAGCCCCGTCAAGTTTTACGAACTGTTCAAGGCCCGCCCGGAGTGGTTCGTCCTCAACGAGGCCGCCGCCTACTCCTCCGCCGTCGCCAACTCCCGTTCCTTCCAGGAAACCATCCGCGCCGCCTACGTGCGCGGGGACGTCAAGCTGCTCGATAACCGCCTTTGGATCGTGAGCGGCGTCCGTTTTGAGGGTACGGCCAGCAGCGGGGCCGGCCCGCTCGACAGCGTGCGCGCCACCTATCAGCAGGATGCCAACGGCAACCTCGTCCGCGACGCGGCGGGCCGGCCGCAACTGGTGCCCGGGACCGCGATCGACCTCGCACGGCTCCGCTACAAGGAACGCGGCGCGACCGCCTCCCGCGAGTACTCCGGGCTCTATCCCAGCCTCAACAGCACCTTCTACCTCTCCGAGGAGCTGGTGGCCCGGGCCGCCTACGCGAAGACCCTCGGCCGTCCGGCTTTGTCCGAGGTTGTTCCCGGCATCACCGTCTCCGACCCGACATCGGTCGTCCGCACGGCGACGATCATCAACTCCGGGCTCGCACCGTGGTCCGCCGACAATTTCGACCTTTCGTTGGAGTCCTACGGCATCAAGGGGGCGGTCGTTTCGGCAGGTCTCTTCCGGAAGGACCTGAAGAATTTCTTCCTCCAGGTGCGCGCACCTGCGACGCTGGCGCAGTTGGAGAGCTTCGGCCTGAACGACGACTACCTCGACTACGAGGTCATCACTAAGACCAACGGCGGCGAGGCCTCGGTTGAGGGCTACGAGGTGAGCTGGCGCCAGTCGTGGCACTTCCTGCCCGCGTGGGCGCGCGGTTTGTCGACCTTCGCGAACGCCACGATCTCGCGGGCGTCGGGCCCCAACGCCGCCGACTTCACGCCTTTCGCCCGCAAGAACATCAATTGGGGGCTGAGTTACAACCGGCGCGCGTTCTCCTTCAAATTCAACGTCGCCTACGCCTACCGGGTGTCCGGCGCCCTGAACGCCGCGAGCGCGACGATTCCCGCCGGCACGCGCACCTACGTGGCTCCGCAGATCACCCAGGACTGGTCTTTCGAGTACCGGATTTCGCCGCGCTTCACCGCCTACGGCGGCGCGCGCAACTGGAACGGCGCGAACAAGCGCACGGAGCGCTTCGGCAACGGCGCGCAGCCGTGGACCCGGCCCCAGGTCTTCCAGAACTTCGGCACGCTGGTCACTGTCGGACTCCGCTCGCAGTTCTGAGCGCAGCACCCTGAGTCCCCGCGTTACGATCGTGAGCTTCTATCTCCCGTTTATTCGGCTCCTCGCCGTTCTCCTTTCCGTCGCCTCCGGGCTGCGGGCCATTCCGGCCTCCGCGGACAACGGTGGGATCATCGAGTCCTTCGTCGCCCGCGCGACCGAGGGCAATCCGCGCCACACCGAGTCCGACGTGCTCGTGCGGCGAGATGGCAGCCTGCTGGTCGCCTGGTCGGATTTCTACGCGGGCTCCCGCGACGACGCGCCTGCACGGATCTCGGCCGCGGTTTCCGCCGACGGCGGCCGGACGTGGGGGCCGCGATCCACCCTGCAGGAGAACATCGGCGGCGCGAACGTGATGTCGGTCTCCTTCCTGCGCTCCCGGACCGGCGACGTGCTGTTCTTCTTCCTCCAGAAGAACTCCCTCACCGACCTGAAGGCTTACGTGCGACGCTCGACCGATGACGCGCGCACTTGGGGTACGCCGACGCTCGTGACCGCGGACCCGGGTTACCACGTCATGAACAACGCTCGCGTGATCCAGCTGCGGTCGGGACGCCTGCTGGCGCCGGTCGCCTCGAGCAAGCAGGTCTGGACGAAGAATGATGACTTCCGCACCTCGGTTTACCTGTCGGACGATGTCGGCCGCACGTGGCGTCGCAGCCGCACCCTGCTCTCGGCGCCGAAGCGCGGCGCGATGGAACCGGGGCTGGTCGAGCTCAAGGACGGGCGGGTGATGCAGATCATCCGCACACAAACCGGGTTCATCTGGCGGTCCTTTTCCAGCGACGGCGGCGAGACGTGGACGGACGCCGCGCCGTGGGATGTCGAGTCACCCGAGTCACCCGCGACGCTGGCGGTGACGCCCGGCGGCGATTGGTTGCTCGTGTGGAATCCCAAGGTCGTGTGGAGCAACCCTGAGAAGACCGTGCTGGGTGCGAACCACGGCGGGGCCCGCACCCCGTTGGCGACGATGATGTCCGCTGACGAAGGCAGGACATGGAGTCCCTCGCGCTACCTCGAGGGCAACCCCGATTCGACGTTCGCCTACACGAGCGTGACGTTCCATGAGGGCCGCGCGCTGCTGACGTACTACGATTTCCCGAAGGGCGGAAAGCTCCTGTCGCTGAAGTTCAAGAGCGTGCCGCTCGCGTGGTTCCGCGCGGCGCCGTGAGCGGGACTTACGCTAATCCGCCTCCAGGTTCTCCACTTGAAGTCCCGCGATGCGGGAGGACTCGCGGCTGTTACGGGTCACGAGAGTGGCTCCGAGCAGCAAGGCGTGGGACGCGATGATGGTGTCTCGATCGCCAATCTTGTGTCCCGCAGCCTCCAGTTGGTTGCGCACCGGCGCGTAATGCCGGGGGAACTGTGGTCCCAACAGCTCCATCTCCAGTTGTCCTCGGAGTGATTCCACGCGGCAGATAAAGCGGGTCGTTCCCCTTTGGCGCCGCGCCTTTTCCGCGCCGAACTCCAGCTCCGCCATGACCATGACCGACAGGCGCAATGAGCCGGCGGCAAACTCCGCCTGCATCCGCGTGGTGAGGGAAGGCGACTTTCCGGAGAGATACGCCGAGAAGGCGTTGGCGTCAGGCAGGTAGATCATTCCCAGTCGCGTTTGATGTTGGCCGCCTGATTGCCGGCGACCTCCGGAAAGTCAGGGCAACTTCCCCCCGGCGCCGCGAAGGCCCGGATCCGGCTCGCCCGGGCCTGCTCATCGTGCACGGAAAAGCCGTCCGCAGTCCGGACTAGTTTGACCGTGGACGACTTGAGGCGGAGCGCCTTCGGAAGACGAAGAGCCTGCGAGTTTCCCGACTGGAAGACTTTCGCGGTGATGGCGGTCATGGATATACGGTAGATACAGCAGCGACTCTCGTCTAACCGCAGCAGTCGCCGGAAGCGCGCCCGGCGTCACTTTGCCGTGTAGCCGCCGTCGACGACGAGGTTGGTGCCGGTGATGTAGGTGGAGGCGTCGCTGAGCAGGAAGACAACAGCGCCGGTGACCTCCGACGCCTCGGCCATACGTCCGAGCATGGTCATCTTGCCGTAACGTTCGAGGAAGGCGGGTGCCTGCGGGTTGGCGGGGTTGTAGATGCCGCCGGGGGAAACAACGTTCACGCGCGCCTTCTGCGGGCCGTAGTGTGAGGCGAGGTGGCGGGTAAGGTTGATCATGCCGCCCTTGTGAAAGAAGTAGTCGGGCGGGACCCCCATCGTCGTGCCCTCGTACAGCCAGGGGTTCATCCCAATCATACCCTGCATCGACGCGATGTTCACGACGCTGCCGCCGCCACCCTCGGCGATGGCGTCGGCCATCGCGCGCGTGATCGCGAAGAAACCGGTGGCGTTCGTCTCCATCGAGGCGCGCCACGCGGCGAGATCGTCGCCCATTTTCCGCATCGGGCGGGAGACGGCGTTGAACACGAACCCATCGATGCGTCCGTGGGCCGCGAGCACGCGGTCGCGCAGCGCATGCACCGAAGTCTCGTCAACGATATCAACCGTCTCGGCGTACACCCTGCGTCCCGCGGCGCGCTCGGCGGCGGCGTGGGGCTCCAGCTTGGCCGCGTCGCGCGACGCCACCACGAGTGTCGCGCCGCAGCCCGCCAGGCCCGAGACGAGCGCGCGCCCGAGCAGACCGCTCCCGCCCGACTGCACGATCACCTTGCCGGCGAGGGAAAAGTTGGGAGTAGACATCGGGAAGGGCGAAAGGACTAAGGGTTCAAGGGACGAATGGACTGACGGCGGAGGATTGGCTGTTGGTCGCTGATTTTTAGCCCTTTAGCCCCTTGGTCCTTCGTCACCCGCCGTACGGGGAACGGGCTTTGGGTTTGAGGTCGGCGGGGAGGCCGTCGACGTGGCCACGGACGAGTTCGAGGCGTTGTTTCACGTAGGCGCCTAGGGCGAGTACGTCGGCGCCGATGTTGAAGACCTGCGTGCCCTCGGCGACGAGGTCGCTGAACGGCTGGAAGATGCCCGAGGACATGATGAACTTGCCGTGGCGGCGGGCGGCGGCGGCGACGCGCTTGCGGGCGGCGACTACCTCGGGGTCGTCGATCTGGCCGACCTTGCCAATGCGGTGGCTGAAGTCGCCGGGGCCGAACATCAGGCCGTTGTAGCCGGGCACGGCGGCGATGGCCTCAACGTTCGCCAGCGCTTCGGGCGATTCGATCTGCATCACCACGACCCGCTCCTCGTTGGTGTGCCGGGTGTAGTCCGTGATCGGGATCAGGCAGTACTTGCCGTCGGTGTTGCCGCCGTCGAGCGGGCGTTTGCCGACCGGATGGCAGCGCACCCAATCGACGATCTGCCGCGCCTCGTCGGCCGAGCCGACGTGGGGCACGATGATGCCGGTCGCGTCGGCCTCGAACGGCCGGATGTAGTCGCTGTACGAGCCCTTCGTGATACGCACCAGCGAGTCCATGTCGTGCAGGCGCGCGGCGCGGATCTGGTGCTCAAGATTCGTCCAGTCGTTGGGGACGTGTTCGTTGCAGATCCACACGGCATCGCAGCCGCAGAGACCCGCGATCTCGATGACGCGCGGGTCGTTGAGGTTGGCCTTGAACGAGGTGACCAGCTGGCCCTCGCGCACGAGGGAAAGCAGGCGGCTGCGGCGAAGTTTCATGGGGAAAGTGAGGCGACGATTTCGCCGATGCCCACGCGGCGCGAGCCTTCGTTACGGCTGCGGATACCGGCTACCAAGACGGACATCAGCTCGATCGTCTCGCTGAAGGCGTAGGTGGGTCGGCCGCCACGGGCGAAGGCGATGAACTCGAGCAATTGTCCGCGAAAAGCGGTGTAGGTGTCGGCGAGGCGCAGCGTGACCTGGCCACCGGTGCCGCAAAGGTGCAGGGTACCGAAGGTGGCGCCGCCATCGGCGATGACCGGAAGCGTGATCTGCACGCCCGAGCGATGCGTGAGGTGGGCGATCTCGACGCCGGCCGCGGGCGATTCCAACCGCACCGAATCGAAACCCGTCCCGAGCAGACGTGCGATGGGCTCCAGCAGGTGGATGCAGTAGCGTTCCCAGGTCTTGGTACTGACGCCCGAGATCCAGCGCAGTTCCCCGAGCGCGGCGCGTCCCGCGCCTTCGATGTACGGCACAATCTCCGGCGCATAGCGCAGCCCGCTCGAGGAAAGGAGACGCGCGCCGGCTTTTTCCCACTGCGCGAAGGTGCGCAGGTCCTCGACCGTTAACGCCAGCGGTTTGTCGATGAAGACCGGCAGGCCGGCCTCCACGAACGGCCGCGCGCGGCGCACGTGGTCGAAGCCGTCGTCGGTCGCGATGAGCACGGCGTCGACCTTGCCGATCACGTCCTCGGGTTGGGCGACGACGTTTGGGATGAGCGCGGCGGCCGCGACGGCCGGAGCCTCGGCCGGGTTGTCGGTCCAGAGATGAGTCACCTGCGCTTCCGGAATGCGCACGGTGCCGGCGGGCTGCGCGCCGAGGTAGCGCGGGATGACCGGGTAGGGGCAGGCGGCCATCGCCTCCGGATCGAAACCGTTCACGATGGCGGACCAGGAGTACGGATGCCCGTTGCCCGGGATCATCCCGAGCATGGCGAGACGCAGCGGTGAAGTCATGAGAGGGCGTGGAAATTAGTCAGAACCCAATCGGCTTCACCACGGAGACACGGAGGCACGGAGGGTGGGGTAGAACCATCATGCCCCACGGAACACACTGAAAACACGGAAACTAAACTTCCGTGGATTCTGTGTGTTCTGTGGGCAAAACTGCCGGGGCTCTTCATTCGAATCTGTCGCTACCGCACTTCCACCCGCGTGCCGGTTTCAGCGGAGGACAGCGCGGCGAGGTTGAAGCGCAGGGTCTGGGCCGCGGACTCGAGGGAGCAGAGTTTGGCGGGCTGTCCCTCGATTTGATCGAGAAAGGCGTTCGCCTGGGCGATGAAGTGGGAGTCGCGATCCGGCACCGGCGTGTCGTGCCACGTCCAGTCGGCCGCGCCGGCGGCGAACGTGCCCCAGCGTTGCCGGTGCAGCTCGATCCGCACGCTGCCGCCCGCAGCGTTGAACTGCACGACGTTCTCGTTCGGCGTCTGGAATTGATTCAGGGCGTAGCTGGCGAGCACCCCGCCGTGGCGCGCGGTGATGTGCACGGTGTCCTCCACGTTCACGCCCTCCAGCACCTGGCGAGAGCAGTCGCAGGCGAGGCGGTCGGCCGGACCGATGACGCTCTCCACCCAGTTCACGACATGCGTGATCGCGTCCTGGATCGCTCCGCCGCCGGTTGCGCGGTCGCGGTAGTAGATATCCCGGTAGTCGGGCCGGAACGCCGGGTAGCATTGCCCGCTCACGGCAGTCACCTCGCGCACCGGGCCAAACTCCCCGCGTTGGATGAATTCGCGCGCCGCGACGAGGAACGGAAAAACCCGGTAAACGTAGGCCACCGCGGCTTGCCGCCCGGTACGATCCCGCTCCGTGATCAGTTCAGCGACTCCGTCCAGCGAGGTGGAGAGAGGTTTCTCGATCAGCACATGCCGGCCGGCCGAGAGCGCCGCGCGCGCCAGCGGCACGTGGGTGTGCGCCGGGGTGCAGATCACGACCCCCGTCACGTCCCCGCCGGCGATCGCCGCGTTGGCATCGGCCGCCACCGGCACGCCGTACGTCGCCGCCATCCGCTCCCGGCGCCCCGCATCGGCGTCGCACGCAATCACGCTCGCGCGCCCCGTCTTCTGGAAGCACCGCAGGTGGCGCTCGCCGATGCCGCCGCAGCCGATGACGAGAACGGAGGTGGAAGGCGACATGGAGAGGGAGGGACGGGCGCCGGAACCGGACGGGGCGGGTCCGCGGGACGAGGTTACTGGGTGGTCCATCCGCCGTCGACCACGAGACTGTGGCCGGTGACGTAGCTGGCGGCGTCCGAAAGCAGGAACAGGGTCGGTCCGACGATCTCCCCGTTGCGTCCGACGCGTTGGAGCGCGGTCTTGCGGTTCAGCTCGGCGATGAAGTCCGGATGCTGCGCCTGGACGGCCGGGTTGGGAAACGGTCCGGGCGTGACACAGTTGCAGCGGACGCCGTGCGGGCCGTAGTGCACCGCGAAGTACCGCGCGAGCTGCAGCAGGCCGGCCTTGCCCACGCCGTAGTCGATCGGGTTGGGCTTGAGCGGTTCCCGGTAGATCCGAGGGTCGGGTGCAACCACCCCGTACATGCTGGCGAAAAACACGAGACTGCCGCGTCCCCGCGCCTTCATCGCCTCGGCGGCGGCCCGGCCCAGCGCGAAGGCGGGCGTAAGCCCGCGAGTGAGCGTGGCATCGAAGGTCGCCGCCGGCAGCGACTCGAGCGTCTCACCGGACGAGGAGGCGTAGGCGAGGTGGACGACACCGTCGGGCACGCCGTGACGGCCCACGACTTCGGCGACGAGGGCCTCGGCCGCCGCGGCGGAGTCGACGTTGGCGCTCACCGGCGTCGTGCGCCGGAGCGCGGCCTCGCGCACGAAGGCCTCGCTCCGGCCAGGCAGATCACAGCAGACGACGGTGGCGCCGGCGGCGTCGAGCGCCGCCACGATCGGCCGGCCGAGGTAGCCGGCTCCGCCGGTGACGAGGATGAGCTGGTCGGAGAGGACAAGCGGGGGAGTCATGAGAGGAGGGGGCGATAGGGAAGGGCGGCGAGTGCGGCCAATAGCCAGGTGAAGTCAGCGAACAACCGGCTCCGTTCGTTACTCCAGCGGC
>CAIUOU010000146.1 GCA_903900845.1 uncultured Opitutia bacterium | reverse complement strand
GCCGGCGTTATTCACCAGCAAGTCGATTCGGCCCAGCCCGGCGACCGTGGTCGCGACGAGCCGCTCGCGGTCCGCGGCACGGGCGATGTCGCCCTGTACCGTGAGCCCGTCGCCGCCGGCCGCGCGCACGAGCGCGAGGGCCTCCTCGGCCGCCGCCGCGTTACCGGCGTAGTTAATGGCCACGCGGTAGCCGGCGCGGGCGAGCTCAAGGGCGATGCCGCGGCCGATGCCGCGGGAGGCTCCGGTCACGAGGGCGTTGCGGGTAGGCATAAAGGCAGAGCCAAGGCTCCCGTCCCGGCGGGCCAAGCCTATTCCGCGGTCCGGAGCGGCCCGACTTCAGGCCCCCGGCTCAGCCGCCCTCCCGAGATGGGTGCGGATTTCGCCGAGCAGTTTCTCGGTGCTCATCGTGTCGCGCTGGACGATGTTCTCCACGCAGGCGCGGAGGGTCTCGCGTTCGGCGGCGGTGAGCTCCTTGGCGGTCACCACCACCACGGGCACGCCCCGCCCGTCCTCGCGCGCCCGCAGCTCGCGCAGGAACTCGAACCCGTCCATCACCGGCATCATCAGGTCGAGAAGGATGAGCGCCGGACGCTGGCGCCCGAACGCCTCGAGACCGGTCCGACCGTCAACCGCCTCGGCCACGGTCCAACCCTCGCGCTCAAGGGCGTGGCGCAGCACGGCGCGGTTGTCCGGTAGGTCATCGATTACCAGCGCCCGCGGCTCCTCTCCGCGGCTCACGTGGCGGGCGAGGATCGCCGCCAGTTGGCTCCGGTCGATCGGCTTGGTCAGGTAATCCGCCGCCCCGAGGGCGAAGCCCAGCTGGCGGTCGTCCACGATCGAGATCATCACCACCGGGATGTCCCGGGTGGCTGGGTCGGCCTTGAGGGCCGTGAGAACGGACCAGCCGTCCATACTCGGCATCATCACGTCGAGGGTGATGAGGCGCGGCTTGAGCTCGCGGGCGAGGGCAAGGGCGTCGCGGCCGTTACCCGCGGAACGCACTTGGCAGCCTTCGCGCACGAGGCTGCGGCTGATGATATCGACCACCGTGGGCTCGTCGTCGACCACCAGCACAAGCGGGGCGGAAGCGTCGCCGGCGGCCGCGACCGGCGCGGGCGGGGGCGGCTCTGCCGCGGGGGTCGGCGCCGGGGCAGGGTCGGTGACCTCGACGGGAACCAGCGCGGTGAAGACGGTGCCTTGGCCGGGCTGGCTGGTGACGAGGATGTCGCCGCCCATCAGCTGGCAGAACTTGCGGCTGATCGCGAGGCCGAGGCCGGTGCCGCCGTACTTGCGGGTCGTGGAGGCGTCCGCCTGCACGAACGCCCCGAAGAGTTTCCCGACCTGCTCGGGCGTCATTCCGATGCCGGTATCCGTCACGCGGAACGCGACGCAGGCGCGCCCCTCGTAGGTCGCGGGCGCGACCCCGAGAGTAATCCGGCCCTGATGGGTGAATTTCGCCGCGTTGCTGAGCAGGTTGAAGAGTGTTTGCCGAACCTTGGTCACGTCAGCCCGCATCCGCCCCACGGCGGGGTCGACCTCGACGGCGAGGGCGTTGCCGTTTTTGGCCACGAGCGGCTGCACGGTGGCCGCGGTCTCGGTGATCATCTCGGCCACCCCGAAGGCCTCAACGTAGAGGGTCATCTTGCCCGCCTCGATCTTCGAGAGGTCGAGGACGTCGTTGATGAGCCCGAGGAGGTGTTTTCCGGC
>CAIUOU010000145.1 GCA_903900845.1 uncultured Opitutia bacterium | reverse complement strand
TCCCGGGAGCCGACTATTTCCCCCGGCCCGCCGGCAACCACTGCACGGCGTCGATCACCACATAGCCGTCGGTGCCGGCGTTGGCGATCTCGACGTGGCCGCCCCGGCCCGCCTCGAAGCGGAATTCGCCCACCGGCTCGAAGAGGTCCTCGAGGGCGGGTTTGCGCCGCTGGTTGAGCATGAGGCGGGTCTCGCCGTCGGCGTGGCGGATGACCACCGGCACGTTGGTCGCGCGGTTGGCGTTGTGGGGGTAAGCGATGCGCACCTGGTAGCGGCCGGCGGTGGGCAGATCCGGGGTGAAGCGTGCCGACTCCCCGCCCTTGTTGGCGTTGTTGTCGTGGTGGTAGCCGGCGTCGACGTAGACCGGGTGGGCCGAACTTCCGCGGTCGAAGCCGCGGCGCTCCGCGTCGAGGTCATCGACCACGATGCCCGGCAGGTTGCTGCGCGGCTTGCGTGTGACGGGCGTGATCGGCGGGCTCTCGAAGTCGAGCACCTGGCCGTCCGCGAGCAGGCGCGCCTGGAGGCGCGCGGGGTCGATGTCCTGCACGTTCACCCCCTGCTCAATCGCTTGCACGGCGGCGGTGGCGGCGCTTTGCCCGAGCACCATGAACACCGGCTCCATGCGGATGCTGCCGTAGGCGATGTGCGACGCGCTCAGGCAGACCGGCACGAGCAGGTTGACGCTCTCGGCCGCGCGGGGGCGGATGCTGCGGAAACTGATCGGGTAGGGGCGGACGCGCACCTGCACGTCGCCTTCGTTGCGGACGACCCCGTCCTTCGTGACGTAGCGCTGCACATGGTGGGAATCCATGTTGTACGCGCCCATGCCGACGCTGTCCGAAACGACCTCGGCGCGCACGCAGTTGCGCTCGGTCATGACGTGGTCGCCGATCATGCGGCGGGCCTCGCGCACGTAGAGCTGCCGCGGCCAGTGGTCATTGTCGGTGAACTCATCGCGGGCGAGGCCGATGCGCTGGAACTCGGCCCGCACTTTTTCCGGCACGCGGGGGTGGTTGGCCAGCGTCCACATCAGGCCTTTCTGCCAGTCGATGTGCGCTTGGCGGATGCGCTCGCGCTCGGCGTGGCTGGCCTCGGGGTAGGCCCAATTCTGGCCGATGAAGTCGGTGCTGATGGCGTAGTTGTTGTTCGTGTCGGTCTTGCGGTTGGGCATCCAGACCGGGTTCCACGGGACGCGAGAGTCTCCGGCCTCGAAGTTGCGCAGCAGCAGCTCATACCAACGCGGATCGTAGTTGGCGGGCTTCTCCCACGCGCGGCGGTTTTCCGGAACGTCGGTGGTGCAAAGGCGGAAGTTGTAGGCCTGCACTTTGCGGTCGCCGGAAAACTCCTCCCCCGGACCCTCCGCGTTGATGCCGGGCAGGAGCCCGCTGGAAGGATCGCCGGGCTTCACGTAAGGGTCGACCGGCCGGATGAACTGGTGGCTTACGGCGCGGCCCGCCTGCACGCCGTTCAGCGTCTCGCCGTAGGTGGCGTTCGCCTCGCGACCGACGTGGTAGCTCACGCCGGCCCGCGCCATCAGGTCACCCTCGTAAGTGGCGTCGATGAACATCCGTCCGGTGAAGGCGCGGCCGCTCTCCATCACGATGCGTTTGATGCGCGCGCCGTCCTTCAAGACCCCGCGGCCGGGGGCGAGGTCGAGGCGCTCGCCGAGGACGACCGTCACGCGGGGGCCCGCCTCGCGCAGCAGTTCGTCGTAGACCTTGAGCGCGACGTGCGGCTCGAACGTCCACATGGTCGTCTCGGCGGCGTCGTTTGCCGAGCCGCGGCGGTTCACGTACTCCTCGCGTTTCTGCCGGGGCCACGCGGCTGGCTGCTGGTAGTGTTTCCAGACGCGACCGTAGAACTCCCGCGAGAGGCCGCCGATGGCGCGCTTGTTGCCGATGTCGGTCGCGCCCAATCCGCCGGTGGTCAGGCCGCCGAGGAAGCGGGTGGGCTCGACGAGCACGGCGGTGCGCCCCATGCGTGCCGCCTGCAGCGCGGCGGCGACGCCGCCCGAGGTGCCGCCGTAGATCACCACGTCGGCGTCCGTGACCGGCGCGGCCGCGCGGGCCGAAGCTGGAATCGCGAGCGCGAGCAGCAGGGAAAAGACGGGGAGGGTACGTGCCTTCATCGCGTCAGCCTCGCAGCCCCGCGCGGCGGGCGACGAGCCGATTTGCGCGCCCAAGGGGAACTTGCCTTCGCGTTTCGCGCCGCGAGGCTACCGCGGTGCGACGCGCGGTGCAGACCCTCTCGTTCCTGGTGCGGGACTACGATGAGGCGATCGGGTTCTTCACCGGCGCGCTCGGCTTCTCGCTGCTGGAAGACACCCCGCTGGGCGGAGCCAAACGCTGGGTGCGGGTCGCGCCGCCGGGCGGCGCCGGGTGCGCCCTGCTGCTGGCCCGCGCGACGGGTCCGGAGCAAATCGCGGCGGTCGGTCGGCAGGCCGGCGGCCGGGTTTTCCTCTTTCTGGAAACGGCCGACTTTGACGCGGACCACGCCGCGCTACGCCGCCGGGGCGTGCGTTTCCTCGAGGAGCCTCGCGTGGAGCCGTACGGGAAGGTGGCGGTGTTCGCCGACCTCTACGGCAACAAGTGGGACCTGCTGCAGCCCAGGCCCGCCAAGGCCGGCGCCTGAGCGGGGTTGCGCCGGGCGTCGAAGAACCAGCGGAGGGCGGCCGCTGCGGCGGCCCGGGCGCCGCGCGGCGGAATGCTCCGCACGTAGGGCGCGACGCAACGCCGGTCGACCGGCAGGTGGAGCATCTCGCACCGGCGGAGAAAGCGGCGGATTTCGGTCGAGTATTTCCAGGCGGTCTCCGCCGGCAGGCCGGCGTGGATCAGGTTGTTCTTCCAGTCGAGCAGCGCGAACGGCGCCGCGGGTTGGGTGAGGCGGGGGGAGGTCATGGCGACACCGATCCAAGCGGCGACCTCGCCGCCGTCACCCGCGCGCTCCCCCCGAATTGTGGTATTAAACAAAAGGAGACACCATGCCGGAGCCCGGCTCCGGCGGCGATTGCTGTAGCCGAGGCTGTTTGCC
>CAIUOU010000144.1 GCA_903900845.1 uncultured Opitutia bacterium | reverse complement strand
TCCCGGGAGGCAAGCCACGCGGGTAGGCGCGAGGCGAGCCGGATCCGCCCCGGGGTGTTCGCACGCACGTGGAAGCGCATCTATCTGGCATGAATCATCCTGGAATTTCACGTTGGCAGCTTGCCGCCCGGCGCTACGGTCTGCGGGCCGTCGCACCTCGGCATCCCGCCATCACCATGAACCTACTCCCACGATCCCTGGTCCTTCGCTCACTCGGAGCCTCCCTCGCGCTTACCGCGGCTGTCGCGGCAAGCGCCGCCGTCCCGGCTCCGGCCGGTGCCGCGCAGCAACTCGAGTCCTTCGAGGTCACCGGCACGCGCATCCGCGGGCTGGTGGGCGAGGCTGACTTCAGCCCCGTGATCAAGTTCGACCGCCTCGAGATCGAGGCGCTCGGCCTCACCTCCATGGGCGAGATCTCGCGCCTCATCCCCCAGGCGTTTTCGCAGGGTTCCTACGACGGCGTCGGCTTCGGCGGCCAACACCAGGGGCAGGGCCAGGTTTCGGACGGCTCGACCGCCAGCGTGCTCACCCAGCGGACCAACATCAACCTCCGCGGTCTCGGCGCGGCCAACACCCTCGTGTTGGTCGACGGCCGTCGCCTGTCCCGTTCGGGCAACATCCGTGGTTCCGACGGCTACGACCTGACCGGCATCCCGGTCTCGGCCATCGAGCGCGTCGAGGTGCTGACCGACGGCGCTTCCGCGATCTACGGCTCCGACGCGCTCGGTGGGGTGGTGAACATCATCCTGCGCAAGAATTACACCGGTACGGAGGTGACGTTCTCCTATGAAAACACCTTCTCCTCGGACACCGCGGTGAAGGGCGTGAATCTCAACCACAGCCTGACGCGCGGTCCGCTCTCGCTCTCCCTCACCGCCTCCTACCAGCAGCGCCACGCCTTTGCCGCGGTCGACCGTACTTTCTCGTCGACGGACGACTGGAGCAAATTGGGCGGCACGAGCAGCCTCGCTTCCGCCGGACCGTCCTTCGGGGCGGGAGGCTTCGCCGTCGGTGCCGGCATCGTGCAGGCCTCCGCGGGCAATCTGCCCGGCCGCACCACCCCGTTCGCGGTGATCCCGGACGGCGCCGGCGTCGCGCCGCAGCCCGCCGCCGCCTATGTGTCGGTGGTTGGCGACTCGCTGGGCGTGCCCTCCTACACGGGCGATCGCGCGCGTTACGTGAACCTCATCTCGCCCCAGTTCACCCGCACCGTCGGTTTTCGCGGCGGATACGATCTGAAGGGCGGCACGCAACTCCGGTTGAGCGGTGGTTATAACGAGACCCGCACCCACATCGAGGGCATGCCGGTCAACTTCCGGAACGGCATCATCGTTCCCGCCAATTACCCCGGCAATCCCTTCGGCGTACAGGTGCGGCTCAACAAGACCTTCTGGGAGCTGGGGCCGATCCAAGGCGAGAAGTTCACCACCAACTCCAACTTGAACTTCGCCGGTGCGCTGACCGGCCGCTTCGGCGACGGCTGGCGCTATGAACTCGGCGCGAGCTGGAACCGCTCCCGCTTGATCAACGAGAGCGCGCTCGACCCGGTGCTCGACACCGGCGTTTCAGCGCCGCTCATCGCGGCGCAGCGCCTCGTGCTCTTCTACGACAGCCGTTCCTCCCAGCCCAACGATCTGGCGCTTCTCCGCTCCATGCTGCGTCCGGGTAACGCGACCGACCGCACCGACACGCTCACATGGTCCGCCTCCGTTGACGGCCCGCTTCCCTGGATCCGGCTGCCGGCCGGTCCGGTCCAGTTCGCCGCCGGCGCCGAAAGCACCACCGAAAAGATCGCGACCTCCCAGTCGATCCCCGATCTCCCCACGATCAACCTCAGTCTCCTGGGCGGTTTTCAGCGGACGTTGAACTCCGCCTACGCCGAGACCCGGGTGCCCGTCCTCGGGGCCGCGCAGGGCATCCCGCTGGTGCAGCGGTTCGACCTGACCGGCGCCATCCGCCACGACGACTACTCCGATGTCGGAGGTGACATCAGCCCCCGTTACGGCGCCCAGTTGCGTCCGTTCAAGTGGCTGCTGCTACGCGCCACGCGCAATCACTCGTTCCGCGCACCGGGCGTCCAGGCCCTGTATCGTCCCGTCACCCAGAGCACCAACGCCAACACCTCGGGCTTCATCGATCGCGTGCGTAACGAACTGGTCACCGGCCTCCTGCAGACCCGCATCGGCGGCAACCTCGGGCTGCGGCCGGAAACCGCGGTCTCCGACAACGTCGGCGTGGTCTTCGAGCTGCCTTTCCGCCTCACCCGTGGATTCTCCATCTCGGTCGATCATGTTCGGCTGAATTACCGCGATCAGATCGCCGGTCTCTCGACGCTGCAGGAATGGGCCGACCTTTTCCCCGAGCGGCTGATCCGTGACACCGCGGGTGCCCAGCCGGGCCGCGTCATCGGCGTGGACACGAGGTCCACCAACATCTCGCGGCAGATCATCGAGACCTACGATTACCAGCTCAACTTCCAGCGGCCCACGCCGTGGGGTAACCTCAGCGCGCGGGTGGCCGCCACCGAGTACCGCCGTGTGGACTCCATCCGCATCCCCGGCGCGGCGCCCGTGACCTCGCTCCATCTCCGGCCCACCCGCCTGTCTTGGCAGGCCTTTCTGAGCCGCGGTGCCTACAGCGGCGGCGTCAGCGGCTTCTACCAGGAGAACTCCTGGGCTCAGGCCGCGCGGACGCAGACCCTGCTGGCCAGTGTGATCGAGTGGAACGTGCACGCTTCCTACGACTTCGGTGACCGCTCCGGTGGCCGCCGCGAGGGAGTTGCGGGCCTCTGGCGGAATCCGCTGGATGACACCAAGCTCTCCCTGACCGTGAACAACGTGTTCAATCGCGAGCCGCCGCACCGCCAGGGCAATGCCGGGTTCGGTGTGACTGATCCGCGCATGGCCCGCTACGGACTGACCCTCCGCAAGAAGCTCTGAGCTGGGCTTTCCGGCTGACCTCTCCGTCCCGATGATCGCCCGCCCGACGGCCGTCCGCGGCTTCCTCACCTTGGCCGCGTTGGTCGCGGCCGTGCACGGCGCGCCCGCCTCCGCGGAGGACCGCGCCGCCGCGCGGTCCGCGTTCACGGAGGCGCGGAAGCTTTTCGCTTCCGACATCGCGGCGTCGGTCGCCGGTTTGCGCCGCGCCGTCGAGCTCGATCCGGATTATTACGAGGCGCACCAGTACCATGTGCTGTACGCCGGCGTCGCCGCCACGCGCACCGGAACCGAGGAGGAGAAGAAGGCCGCGGCGGAAAAGGCGCGCGCGGAACTGCAGGCTTGGTACCAGGGCAGGACCGCGGCGGAGCCGCGCCGCGCGGCTTATCGCTACGGGTTGGGCAAGCTGTTCATGTACTCCGACCCGGACCGTTCGCGCCGGCTCTTCGAGGAGGCGGTCGCCCTCGATCCCGCCTGTGGCGACGGCTTCGATTCGCTGGCCATCCATGCCGAGATCCGGGGCGAGCTGGAAGCCAGCCGCGCGCTATTCCGGCGCGCGGTCGACGCCGATCCCGCCAGCGTCACCTTTTGGCGCCATCACGTGGCCTCGCAGCTCGGGGTCGGGATGGACTCCGCCGTGGCGGCGGGTCTCGAAATGGCGCGGCGTTTTCCCGACGACGCGGCGTCGATCATCGGCTACCTGGCGTCGCGGGCCCGGACTGAGGACGAGGCGTGGCGGGTCCACGAGCTGCTGAGGGAACGTTTCCGCAAGGCGTCCGCGCGTTCGCTCACGGGTCTCTTCGCGATCCTCCAGCGTCGTGATCCGGCGCGCGCCCTGGCGCTGGCGGAGGAGATGCGGAAGGATTTTCCCGAGGTGAAGGAATGGGTGGTGCTCGCGGACTACGCGCGGGCGGTCTCCGGGCTGGAGCCTTCGATCCGGGAGGGCAGGGGGGCGGAGGCGCTGGCTGCGCTCGAAAAGATCTCGCTCCCGCGTTACGGGGCGGACCGTCGTTTCCTCGATCTGGCGCTCGCCCGCGCCCGCTCCGCGCTCGGACGCGGGGAGGAGGCTTACGCCGGGCTGCTGGCGGCCGTGGCCACGCGACCGACCGATGAAACGCGGGCCGCACTCGACGAGCACGGGCGTCTGCTCGGAAAAACCGCCGCGGGGGTCGCGGCCGAACTCTCCGCGGACCGGGCCGGCCGTTCGCTCCCGGCCGAGGGCTTCCGTCTGACGAATCTCGCCACGGGGCGGGACGTTTCGCTCGCGGAGTACCGCGGACGCGTCGTGCTGGTCAACTTCTGGTATCCCCTTTGCGGCCCGTGCCGAGGCGAGTTCCCTTTTCTGCAGGCGGTGCTGGAGAAGTACCGGAGCCGCGGTTTCGAGATTCTCGCGATCAATGGCCACGCTCCCGAGGAGCACATGGTTCTGCCGCTGCTGAAGGGCTGGAGCCTCGGCTTCCTGCCGCTGCGCGGCTCCGAGGATGTGGTCAAGTCCTACAAGGTCCGCGGTTATCCCATGAACATCCTGGTCGGTCCCGATGGTAAATCCTTCTATGAGCCCCCGCCGGTGAGCACGCTCGCCGCGCAGCGCGAGTTGGAATTGCAGATCGAGGCGCTGCTGCCCTCCGGAGGTTAACGTCACCTTTCGCCCATGCGCATGAATCGAATCCTCCCCGTCCTCCCTCCGCTGGTCCTCGCGCTTTCTGCCCTTGCCGCGCCCGGCGACGAGTTCCGGGGGCGGCTTGATCCAGAGGTGCAACCCGGCACGCGTTCGCTTTCCCCGGTGGTCCCGGCGTCTCCCGAGGTGGTCGCGCTCCTGGCCTCTCCACCGGCCACCGGATCGAGGGTCTGGGCCTTTTCCCGGCCTCTCTCCATCAAGGGTAAGGAATTTCGTTTCGCCATCGTGGCCGCGCCGGACGGCGTGAAAACCCTCTGGCTCGACCGCAACCGCGACGGCCGTTTCGCGGCCGACGAATCGTTCCCGCTGGGTGAACCCGAGAAGGACGTGGCGATCGATCTGCCGTGGGACAACGGCATCTACCGCGTGTTTCCCCTGCGTCTCTCCTACGGGGTCAAGGCATTCCCGCGGCGGACGGGCGGCGTTGAAGCTCCGGCTCCCGCTCCGGTCGCACCCGATCCGACCTACGTCGCTTCGGTCGTCCACAACTTCAATATCGTCTTCTCCGGTTCAGCCGCGATCGACGGGCGCACGCTTAAGCTCATGTTCTCGCCGAAGCCGGCGGACACCGCGATCGATCCGCCGAATCAACGCGTTTCGGCCGATGCCGACTTCAATGGGCGTTTCGACGCCGAGAAGGGCGAGGCGGTGAACGGGTCGGGCCGCACGCCGATCTTCCGGGTCGGTGAGCGGTATCTCGCCGTGAGTGGTGCCGACATGGCGACGGGCGAAGTCCTGCTGCAGGAACGCACCGCCGCTGACTACACGCGGTTCGACGCGCTGCCCGGCCAGCTCATGCCGGACTTCACCTTTGTGGATTTCCAGGGACGTTCGCGCCGGCTTTCCGATTTCCGGGGCAAGGTCGTGCTCCTGGATTTCTGGGGCACCTGGTGCGGACCCTGCATCGAGGAGATGAAGCACCTCGATCCCCTCTACGAACGGTACGCACCCCGCGGTTTCGAGGTGATCGGGATGAACATGGAGCGCACCGGGGGCCGTTTGACGGACGCGGAGTACGCGGAGGTCGACCGCAAGGCCTCCTCCTTCATCGCCAAGGCGGGTCACAAATGGATCCAGGCGACCCAGCGCAGCATCGAGCGCTTCGCCCAGGACGTCATCCAGGTTAACCTTTACCCGACCTGCATCCTCATCGGGCCGGATGGCCGGGTGCTTTCCCGGGACGCGCGGGGCGAAAAGCTCGCCGAACTTCTGGGCATCCGGTTGCCGGAGAAGTCGCGATGAGGAGCCCTGCCGACGGGCTTTCCCGGGCTGTGCTGCGTCCGATCGTCGCGTGGTTCGCGCTGGCTTCCGCGTCATGGGCTGCGGAACGGCCGGTGCGCGTCACCGCCCCTGAAGCCGTGGTCGTGGCGGCGGATGGCTCCGCGCGGGTGCGCCTCACCGTGGAGGTCTCGGGTCAGTACCACATTTTCGGCACCGTGGCTTCCGTCGGGGCTAACGGGCCGGGCCCGAACCCCACGACAGTCGCGGCGGGCCGCGGCGCCCCGTTCAGCCTGGCCGGAGCGCTCGAAACCTCTCCCGCGCGCAAACTCTTTGATCCCAACTTCAATACCGACGTCCTGGTGCTTGAGGGACGGGCGTGGATCGATGTTCCGCTGCGGGCCTCCCCGGGACTGGCGGCGGGACGCCACCGCGGCTCGTTGGTGGTGAGTTATCAGGCGTGTGATGAGCAACTTTGTCTGCCGCCCGAGGACGTCGAGGTGGTCATCGCCCTTATCGCCGGCGGCTCCGCCGGGACCGAGGATCCCCGTTGGCGCAGGCTGGAGGAGGCACTTTCCGCGCGTCAGGGCGGAGCGGAGCGGGAGGTGCGCTGGCGCGAAAACGCCGAACTCGCGTG
The DNA here is from genome assembly GCA_903900845.1 of uncultured Opitutia bacterium. GTDB lineage: Bacteria > Verrucomicrobiota > Verrucomicrobiia > Opitutales > Opitutaceae > ER46. Next base: position 33,494 of record CAIUOU010000144.1, on the reverse strand, counting down.
GGAGCTTCAGCTGAACTTCCCGGCGGACCCCCGGCGTTGGCGGGCATGGGACACGTTGCTGCGGAGCACGCCGCGCTTTCCCGAGGGCTCCCCCGAGCAACGGATTTGGCGCGAGCGCGAGGCCAGGCTGGCCGCGTCGGCGGCGAATGCCGGCGACGCGCCGGAGGTCCTGCGCGAACTCTTCGCGGGCAAGCAGGTCAGCGCGCTTGTCCTGCCGCACACCAACGGCGTCCTTCCCGCCGATTGGGAATCCCGCCTCGTGCCGCCGATCGAGCGGCTCGCGGCCGACTTCCCGTCCGGCTCCGCCGCGTTCGTTTTCTTCTCGCGGCTCGTCGGGGCGGTGGAGGCCCGTTTTCCCGAGGCCATGCCCGGTTTGGTGGCGCGATTGGAGGTCAGCCCCAACACCCGCGTCCGCGAACTTGGCGCCGCGCGTCGTTCCGTGCTGCGCGCGTTGGAAAAGCCGCTGGATCTCGCCTTCACGGCGCTCGACGGTCGGCGCGTCGACACAGCCGAGTGGCGCGGCAAGGTGGTCCTCGTCGACTTCTGGGCCACATGGTGCGTCCCGTGCATCGACGCCATGCCGAAGCTCCGCGAGCTCTATGCCCGCTATCACGAGCAAGGTCTCGAGATCGTGAATATCTCGGTCGACCAGGCGGCGGCGCGTCCGGCGCTCGAAAAGCTGGTCGCGCGGCTCGAGCTGCCCTGGCCGCAGGCTTTCGACGGCCAGGGTTCCCGCACGGAGTACGCGGTGCGCTACGGAGTGGGCCCGATCCCCCACGTGCTGCTCGCGGGTCGCGACGGCATGATTGCCGCCGTGAACCCGCGCGGCGACCGGCTCGAGGCCGAGGTCCGCCGTCTGCTCGGTCTGAAGCCATGAAATTACTTCCATCGCTCGCTTTGCTCCTCGCTCTGATCTCCGCCGCGGCCGGCGCCGAAGCGGATGCCGCCTTCGAGGCGCTCCGCACCCGCCGGCTCGAGCGTCCGCCGCCGGGCGACGTCAAGACGACGTCGGCGTTCCAGATGACCCAGCACGACGAGGTGAGCCGTGCCTCCGAACGTTTCCTCGACCTTTTTCCAGGCGACCCTCGGCGCTGGGAGGTGATCGCTTGGGCGGTTAATTCCCCGCGTTCCTCCGACGCGGCTGCCGCCACCCCTGATCCGGCCTGGGAGCGCCGGCGCGAGACTCTGCGCGACGAGATCCTGGCTGCGGACGACGCGCCGGAAGGGCCTTGGGTCGCGGTCGCCGAGCGGGCCGTCAATCACCTCGCGGGTTTCCGCGGCGAGCCCGTGCGCGATCTGGCGCGGGCGGGGCGGATCATCGCGCGGCTGGCCGCGCGGGTGCCGGGCTCGGACCGGCGGAAATTCGCCGAGCAGACCTATTTCGCGGCGCTCGAGACCGCGGAACCCTTGGCGGCCGAGGAGTTGCTGCGGCGGCGCGCATCGCCGGCCGAGACGAACGAGGCCGTGCGCGACATGGCGGCGGGTCGCCTGCGCGTGATCGAGGCGCGGCGCACGCCGCTTGAGCTGCGTTTCACCGCGGCCGACGGTCGCGAGGTCGATCTGGCGCAACTCCGCGGCAAGGTCGTCTTGATCGACTTCTGGGCGACCTGGTGCGTGCCCTGTCTGCGCGAGATGCCGACCATCCGCGCCGCCTACCGGAAGTACCGGGACCGCGGCTTCGAGATCGTGGGCATCGCCTTCGAGAAGGCTCCCGGCCCGCGCGCGTCGACCATGGAACGCACCCCCGCGCAGCTCGTGCAGTTCGCGCGAGAGAACGACATGCCCTGGCCGCACCACTACGACGGGCGCTACTGGGACAACGAGTTCGGGCGGCGTTTCTCGATCCGCGAGCTGCCGACGGCGTTCCTGCTGGGACGCGACGGCCGCCTCGTGACAACCGACGTCCACGGCGACAAGCTCGAGGCGGCCCTGAGTCGCCTGCTCGGCGCGCCCTGACCCGTTCGGCTTGCCTCTGTCCGCGGCCGGCATCGAGAGTCTGCCGATGACCGAACCCCTGCTTCCCTCCGCTTCCCGTCGTGAATTCCTTCGTGCCGGCGCCGGCGCGGCCGCGCTGGCGGCCCTCGCGCCGAGGTCCCTCGCGGCGGACCCCGACACCACCGCGGACGTGATTCGCGAGCTGATCCGCTTCAACGACGAGCGGATCCCCGCGTTGCTCGCCAGCCAGGAACGCCGGTCCGGTCACCGCTGGCTCGGCGGCCAGATCAACGACTTCGGCTTGCACTCCGCGACGGGCACCAAGGCGCTCATCGTCGCCTACACCTGCGCCCTTTGCTCCGAGGGCGGCAAGCACCGGGGCTCGGCGGAGGTGACCGAGGCGCTGCGGCTGGCGGTCGAGTACCTCAACCGCGTGCAGTACGAGGATGGCACCGTCGATTTTTACGCCACGAATTTCCGTTCGCCGCCGGACGTGGCCTTCATCGTCGAGAACCTCGGCCCCTGCTACTCGGTGCTCAAGGCCAGCGGTGACCCGAAGCTCGCCGCGATCGCCGATGGCATCGGACGCTTCATCGTCAAGGCGGCGGACGGCCTCGTGACCGGCGGGGTGCACACGCCCAACCACCGCTGGGTGGTCTGCTGCGCGCTCGCGATCGCCCATTCGCTTTTCCCGAACCCGCGCTACCTCGCCCGCGTCGACCAGTGGCTGGCCGAGAACATCGACCTCGATCCCGACGGCCAGTACACGGAGAAGAGCACGACGGTCTATTCGCCGATCGTGGACCGCGCACTCGTGGTCGTCGCGCGACTGCTCAAGCGGCCCGAGCTGCTCGAGCCGGTGCGGCGCAATCTCGAGATGACGCTGTACTACGTGCATCCCGATGGGGAGGTGGTCACCGAGGCCTCGCGCCGGCAGGACCGTTACCAGCGCGGCAGCATGGCGCGTTACTACTACGCCTACCGCCACCTCGCCATCATCGACGGCAACGGCCGCTTCGCCGCGATGACGCGCCAGATCGAGGGAGGCGCCCCGGCCCAGATCGCCCGCGAGGCGCAGGAGCTCCTCCAGGCGCGCCGTTTCGAGGCCGCCCGCACCCTCCTCGAGGCCTCGCTCGAGTTGATCTCCTTCCTGAGCGAGCCGGAGTTCCGTCGCCCGCTGCCGCCGTCGCTTCCGTTGCCGAAGGACTACTCGCGGCTCTTCTCCTACTCGAGTCTCGCCCGTGTGCGCCGCGGCGACCGCAGCGGCACCGTGCTCGCCGGCAACACGACACTGTTCTCCTACCGGCATCGTTCGGCGGCCCTCGAGTCGGTGCGCTTCGCCACCGCCTTCTTCGGCAAGGGTCAGTTCACGGGTGACATGATCGAGGCGCGCGAAGGGGGCTACATCGTGCGGCAGTCGCTCGAAGGACCGTACTTCCAGCCCCTCACCAAGGAGCAGATCGCCGACGGCGAGCACACCAAGATGGCGCCGAACGGAACCCTGGCGAACTCGGGCCGCGCCCTGCGCGCGCGCAGCAACATCTCGAAGCTCGAGGCCACGGTGAACGTCACCGAGAAGGACGGCCGTTTCCGGCTGGAGTTCCTGATCGAGGGCACGGGCGAGGTGCCGGTGGCGATCGAGCTGGCGTTCCGCCACGGCGGCAAGTTGCACGGCGTCGATCCGCTCCCGGGCGTGACCGACGGCTACCTGCTCCGCTCGGGCAAGGGACGCTACGAGTCGGGCGGCGACGTGATCGAGTTCGGCCCGGGCCGTGTCGAGCACACCTACACCCAGGTGCGCGGGGCGTCCCCGAAGTGGGACGGCATGAGCGTCTACCTCACGGGCCTGACGCCGTTCCGCGCCACGCTGGACATCGGTTGACGCCATGATCGCCCGGCTCCTCGGCCTCCTCGCCGCGATCGTGCTCCCCGTCGCCGCGCGAGCGGCCGCGCCGGAGCGGCCCGCGGGGCCGAACGTCATGGTCATTCTCGCGGACGATATGGGGATCGGCGACGTGTCGGCGTTGAATCCGCGCAGCCTCTGGCGGACGCCGCACCTTGACCGCCTCGCGGCGGAAGGGATGACGTTCACCGACGCGCATTCCTCCTCGGGCGTCTGCACGCCCACCCGCTACACGTTGCTCACCGGCCGGTACTCATGGCGCGGGCGCCTGAAGCGCGGCGTGCTCAACGGTTACGGCGCACCTCTCATCGAGCCGGGCCGGCTCACGTTGCCCGGTTTCCTTCGGTCGAGAGGTTACACGACCGCGATGTTTGGCAAATGGCACCTCGGGCTCGACTGGGCCAAGTCCGGTTCCGGGCCGGAGGACGTCGATTACGCGAAATCTTTCGGGGGCGGACCGGTGGCGAACGGGTTCGACCGTTTCATCGGCATCAGCGCATCGCTCGACATGCCGCCGTATGTCTGGCTGCGCGACGATCGGGTGACGGCTCCGCCAACGGCGAGGGTGGGGGACAGTCCGGCTCCGCGCCTGTGGCGGGCGGGGCCGATCGGGGGCGATTTCCGCATGGAGGACGTGCAGCCGCGGCTCACCCGAGAGACCATCGACTTCGTCGCCGGACAGGCCGCCTCGCGCGCCCGGCGGCCGTTCTTCGTCTACCTCGCATTGGCCTCGCCGCACACGCCGACGCTGCCGACCGAGGAGTTTTCGGCCACGACCCCCACGCCCTACGGGGCGTTCGTCCGCCAGCTCGACGCCGATGTCGGCGCGATCCTCGCGGCCCTGGAGAAGCATGGCCTCGCGCGCGACACGCTCGTGGTGTTTACGTCTGACAACGGCTACGCCCCCGCGGGTGACATCCCGCGCCACCGCGATCTCGGCCATGATTCGAGCGGCGGGTTCCGCGGCTCCAAATCCGACGCCTTCGAGGGCGGGCACCGGGTGCCCTTCATCGCCCGCTGGCCGGGCGTGGTGCCAGCGGGATCCCGCTGCGCCGATGTGGTCGGTCACCTCGACCTTTTTGCGACGATGGCGGCCATCCTCGGCGCGCCGCTTCCCCCCAACACCGCCGAGGACAGCTCGAGCCTGCTCGAGCTTTTGCGCGGGGAGCGTGCGCCGGAGTCGCGCCGGCGCAGCCTGGTCCACCACTCATCGGAGGGAGAGTTCGCGATCCGCGAGGGCGATTGGAAATTGATCCTCGGCCCCGGCTCCGGGGGCTGGAGTCCGCCGACGAGGTCGCCTTCCCCGTGGACGCAGCCGAAGCCCGACAACTTCGACGGCCTGCCACCGTTCCAGCTCTACCATCTGGGCAACGACCCGAAGGAAACGACTAACCTCGCCGACCGGCATCCCGAGGTGGTCGAGCGGCTGGGGCGCCTGATGCGGGCCACGATCGAGCGCGGGCGCAGCACGCCCGGTCCCGATCAGCCGTACGAAAAGGCGGGTTGGCCGCAGACGGCGTGGATAAGCCGCTTCGGACCCTGAGGCGGCCGGCCTTGGCGGGGGAGGTTGCGGCAGGCGCGCGCGATTGACGAGCCGGTCGGCCGCGACTGCATTGCGCCCATGTTCATCATCATCGGTGGCGACGGCCGGGAGTATGGTCCTGCAACGGCGGACCAGGTGCGCGCGTGGATCAACGGCGGCCGTGCCAACCTTGAGACCAAGGCCAAGCTGGCGGGCGCGAACGAGTGGTGTCGCCTGGGGGATTTTCCGGAATTCGGCGGCGCGGCGGAACCGCCATCGATCGCGGCGCCGGCTGATCCGACCGCTGCCGAGGCGCGGCCGGCGGCGGAGCCCGCGGGAGTCGGCGCGCGCACGGGCGCGGCGCTGATCAACGCGTTCGTTTACTTTTGCAGCCTCCTGCCGGGCGGACTTTGGCTCAGCCGGAAGCTGATCGAGTCGAATCCGGACATTGCGCAGGGAGGGTTCCCGAAACTGGAGGATCTGGACATGACCGGCGTGGCCGAAGGTGTCTTCTGGGTCTACGCGGGGTTGTTCGCCCTGCTGCTGGTGCAGGCGCTGCTCATTCTCTTCCGCGGTCAGAATCTCGGGAAATTGCTCACCGGCGTGAAGGTGGTGCGGGCCGACGACGACGGTCCGGCGGGCTTCGCGCGGGGGGTCATGCTCCGTTTCGCGCTGCCGGTCTCGGTCTTCTTCCTGCTGAACGTCGCCTTCCCGCTCGGCTTCCTGTTCATCGCGCTCGATTACGCCTTCCTGTTCCGCGCCGACCGCCGCTGCCTGCACGATCTGATCGCCGGCACGCGGGTCGTGCGGGTGTGACCCATCACGCGCTCACACGACGTGGTCCGTCAGCGGTCCGCCTAGGGTGAACGCTTCGAGGTTGGCGAGGAAGTGCCGCACGATGGCCTCGTCCTGATCGTGGCGGCCCCCGGCCGTGTGCGGCGTGATGAAGCAGTTCGGCATGTCCCAGAACGGATGTTCGGGTGGCAGCGGCTCCTTCTGGAAAACATCCAGGTAGGCTTCGCCCACGCGTCCTGAACGGAGCGCCTCGAGCAGCGCGTTCTCGTCGACCGTGGCGCCGCGGCCGACGTTGTAGAAGCGGGTGCCGGGCCGCAGGCAGGCGAGGCGGCGGGCGTTCACGAAGTTCCGCGTGCCCTCGTTGTCGGGGAGCAGGTTGACCACGTGGTCAGCCCGGCCGAGGGCGCTGCTCAACTGCTCCTCCGGAAGGATGCGCACGCCGCGTTCGCTGCGGACCTGGCGGCGCACCGCGAGGATGGTCAGACCGAAGGGCGCCAGCAGCTCGGCCAGCCGCCGGCCGATCGCGCCGAAGCCCAGCAGCAGCACGGTCTGGCCGGTGAGCAGCCGCGACTCGAAACGGCGTTCGTCATAGTGCCACGAGCGGTCGGTGAGTTGCTCGCGGTGCGAGGGCAGCAGGCGTCGTCCGAATGCCAGCATCATCGCGAGCACGTGCTGCGCGCACGAGTCGGCGAAGACCGAGGAAGCGTTGGTGAAAACCGCGCCGCGCGCCCGGAAGCCCTCGCGGAACTCGGCGGTGTCGTAGCGGGTGTAACCGGCCGTGGTGACCTCCACCCAGCGCAGGCGCGGGCAGGCGAGGCATTGGGCTGCGTCGGGTTGGCCGAACGCCACGTCGGCTTCCGCCAGCAGCGGGTCGGGCCGGCCCGCGGCCAGCACGGCGGCAGAGGTTGTCCGGGCGCGCACCAGGCGGTGCGGCGCCACGCCCGCCTCCAGCATGGCGGTCTCGGCGGACGGGAATTCGGTGTTGGTCCAGATGACGAGGCTCATCGCGTGGAGAAGGGAGACGACTGCGAGGAGCGCGCTTTCGCCGCCGCGGCGCAAGGCGGTTCGCCGCCGGGTTTTTTCTCGCCGCCCGGCGCCGGTCGCCTACTCGTGAAGGCCCCGTTCATTCCTACCATGCCCCGTCCTGTCACCCTGTTCACCGGCCAATGGGCCGACCTCCCCCTCGAGAAGCTCCTGCCCCTCGTCAAGAAGATGGGCTATGACGGCGTCGAACTCGCCTGTTGGGGCGACCACTTCGATCCCGACGCGGCCGCATCCAGCAAGAAATACGTCCACGACAAGTGGGCGCTGCTGAAGGAAAACGGCCTCACCTGCTACGCCGTTTCCAGCCACCTCGTCGGCCAAGCCGTCTGCGACCACATCGACGAGCGCCACAAGACGATCCTCCCCGCCGACGTTTGGGGTGACGGCGATCCCGAGGGCGTGCGCAAGCGCGCCGCCCGCAAGCTCGCGCTCACCGCCAAGGCCGCGCGCACTTTTTTCGACGCCAAGCCCGGCCGCGGTTCGAAGGATGACTTTCCCGCCGTCGTCAACGGCTTCACCGGTTCCTCCATCTGGCACTCGATCTACGCGTTTCCGCCGACCTCGCAGGCGTATTGGGATGCCGGATTCGCCGATTTCGCGCGTCGCTTCGGCCCGATCCTCGAGGCGTTCGAGAAGGCCAACGTCAACTTCGCCCTGGAGGTCCACCCGACCGAGATCGCGTTCGACATCGCCAGCGCGCAGCGTGCGGTCGAGGCGGTGAAGGGCCACCGGCGCTTCGGTTTCAACTACGACCCGTCGCACCTCGGCTACCAGGGTGTCGACTACGTGAAGTTCATCCGCGCGTTCGGCGACCGCATTTACCACGTCCACATGAAGGACGTGTGGTGGGGCCACGGCGACGGTTCGGTGGGCGTCTTCGGCGGCCACACCACTTTCGGCGATCCGCGCCGGCAATGGGACTTCCGCTCGCTCGGCCACGGCGACATCAACTTCGAGGAGATCATCGTCGCCCTCAACGACGTCGGTTACCGCGGTCCCCTTTCCGTGGAATGGGAGGACGGCCGCATGGACCGCTTGCATGGCGCGGCGGAGTCGGCCGCCTTCGTGCGCAAGGCCGACTTCCCCTCCAGCTCGATCGTGTTCGACGCGCAGTTCGATCGGCAGAAATGAGCCGCGGGCGGCGCGGCCCCGGGTCGCCCGCCTGATTTTCCTCGCCGGCGCCGGGCCGCGGGCCCCCGCCGGCGGGTTTCCCTTCACCACCCGCAGCCCCTGCAACCCCCCGCACTCCTTCTTCATGAGCACCAAGATCGCCATCATCGGCGCCGGCGGCATGGCCGCCTACCACGCCAAGGGATTCCGCGAGGCCGGCGCCGAGATCATCGCGCTGGCCGACGTCAACGCCGCCGCCGCCGAGAAGGCCGCCGCGCGTCACGGTATCAGCCGTCACTTCGGCGACGTCGCCGAGATGCTGCGCGCGCTGCCCGAACTCGACGCGGTTTCGATCATCGTGCCGAACAAGTTCCACGCCCCGCTCGCGCTGCAGGCGCTGCAGGCCGGCAAGCATGTGTTCTGCGAGAAGCCGCCCGCGCTCTCCGCCGCGGAGATGACGCGCATGAAGGCGGCGGCCGAGAAATCCCGCCGTCGGCTGATGTTCAACTTCAACAACCGCGCCCGGCCCGAGAGCTACGCGATGATGGAGTACATCTCGCAGGGCGTCGTCGGCACCATCAACAGCTGCCAGGCCAAGTGGATCCGCCGCACCGGTATCCCGGGCTTCGGCGGCTGGTTCACCACCAAGGCGCTCTCCGGCGGCGGCCCGCTCATCGATCTGCTCCACATGATCGACCTCGGGCTGTATTTCATGGGTTATCCCGAACCAGCGCACATCCTCGCCCGCACCTACCGCGACCACATTTCCGACAAGTCTTTCAAGGGCCCGTGGGGTATCCCCGACGTGGCCAAGGGCGTCACCGACGTCGAGGCGGCCGCGCACGGTTTCGTCACGTTCCAGTCCGGCCAGTCGATGTCCTTCGCCGTCTCGTGGGCGGAGATGAACCAGCGCGAGGAAGTCTCCGTGGTTTTCCAGGGCGCGAAGGCCGGCGGCATGGTGCGTCGCCTTTTCGGGACCGACGGTCTCGACAACACCGCGATCGACGCTTGCGAGCTGTACACCCAGGAGAACGGCCGTCCGGTCAACCGCAGCATCGTGGTGCCGGCCGATGAGACGATGGGCCGCGTGCGTTCCGCCGCGAACTTCATCCGCGTGCTCGAGGGGTCCGAGAAGCCACTCAACACCCCCGATCAGGCGCTCGCGCTCATGAAAATCATCGACGGCGCCTACAAGTCCGCCGCCACCGGCAAGCCGGTCGCGCTCTGATCGAGCCCTTCCCCGCCTCCTTCCATGAAACTCAACCGTAAGCTCCGCATGGGCATGATCGGCGGCGGTCGCGGCGCCTTCATCGGCTCCGTGCACCGCATGGCTGCCCGCCTCGACGGCGAGATCGATCTCGTCGCCGGCTGTTTCTCGGCTGACCCGGAAAAATCCCGGGCATCCGGTGCCGACCTGTTCCTCGACCCGGCTCGCGTTTATGGCACCTACCAGGAAATGGTCGCCCGCGAGGCCGCGTTGCCCGCCGACCAGCGCATCGACTTCGTCTCGATCGTCACCCGCAACAACACCCACGCACCGATCGCGCGGGCTTTCATGGAGGCGGGTTTCCACGTCGTGTGCGACAAGCCGTTGTGCTTCTCCCTCAAGGAGGGCCTGCGGCTCCGCGAGGTCGTTCGTCGCACCGGCAAGGTCTTCGCGCTCACCCACAACTACACCGGCTATCCGATGGTGAAAGAGGCCCGCGACTGGGTGCGCAGCGGCAAGCTCGGCAAGCTCCTCAAGGTGGTCGTCGAGTATCCGCAGGGTTACGCCATCACCGCGCTCGAGGCCGGTACCATCAGCAAGATCGCCAACTGGCGCATGGATCCGTCGATCTCCGGCGTCTCCAACTGCATGGGCGACATCGGCACCCACGCGCACAACCTCGCCCGCTACATCACCGGCCTCGAGATCGAGGAGATCTGCGCGGAGCTTTCGACGTTCATCCCCGGTCGCCTGTTGGATGACGACGGCAACTGCCTCGTGCGTTTTTCCGGTGGCGTGAAGGGCATCCTTTTCGCCTCCCAGATCTCCAGCGGTGAGGAGAATAACCTCAACATCCGCGTCTTCGGCACCAAGGGCTCCCTGCAGTGGTTCCAGGAGAACCCCAACGAGCTCCTCTTTAAGAAGGCCGACGCCCCGCAGCAGGTCCACCGCCGGGGCAACGGCTACCATAGCGACGCCGCCAAGGGCGCCATCCGTACTCCTTTCGCCCACCCGGAGGGTTTCATCGAGGCTTTCGCCAACATCTACCGGTCGGCCGCCGTCGCCATCGCCGACTCCGTCGAGGGCCGCAAGGCGCCCAAGGGTGGTTACGACTTCCCGACGATCGACGACGGTCTCGCCGGCATGGCCTTCATCGAGACCGCCGTGAAGAGCGGCAAGGCTGGCGCCAAGTGGATTAAATTCCCCAAGGTCTGAGTTCCCTTTGACACTTCTCGGCCGCGGGCCGGACGCCAGCGCGTCCCCCGCGGCTTTTTCATGCCGTCAGTCGAACCATTCGTCCGCCGGGTCAAAGGCGGGGACGGCCACGTTCACGATCTTGAACTTTCCCACGAGCCGGTGGCGGCAGCCGGGTTTGATGAAAATCGAGGTCATCGGTCGCGCCGGGACCTTTTTGCCGTCCAACTCGATGAAGCCCTGCCCCTCCAGGATGAGGTAGATCTCCGTCATCCGCTTGTGGTAGTGCACCCGCGCGTCGATCGAGATGTCCACCAGATGGATCGTCGCCAGCGGGTTATCGGGCGTGGCGAACCCCCGGCGCGACATCCCGCAAGGGCAGGGCACCGCCGGCACCTCGTCGAGCTGGGTGATGAGGTAGTTCTTCCCATCGTGGATCTGGCTTTTGATCTCTTTCCTCATGGGTCGGAGTAGTGGCGCTTGGTCAGGGGACCGGCGATCGATTTGTCGTCCAATTCCTTAAAATCTCTTCTTCGCGGAATCCCGGGTTGCCTCGGATGTGGAAGACCACAGGGTTTTCCCCCTACAGACCTGCTCCCGAAAGCCGGGGCAAGAATCCAAAGTTAACCAAAATCCACCCATGAGAAACCCGTCGTCCGCCCGCCAAGGCTTCACCCTCGTCGAGATCATGATCGTCGTCGTCATCATCGGCCTGCTGGCCGCGATGGCGATTCCCGCTTTCCAGAAGGTGCGGGTCTCCTCGCAGGATAAGGCCGTCCTCAATAACGCCCGCCAGCTCGCGGCCGGCGCCGACCAGTTCTATCTCGAGAACGGCGTGACCACGGTGGCGAAGTCCAGTCTGCTGGGCTCCGACAAGTACGTGAAGGCGCTGAACACTGTCGCCAGCGAGTCCTACCCGGACAATTACACCCAAGGTGTCACCATCACGGTTGAAGGTATCGCCGGGGCGCGGACAGTCACCTACGCGCCTTGAGCGGGAGTCAGGACCGCCCCAACTTTGAAATTGCCAGTCGGCCTCGCGCTGGCAGGGTCAGGGGACTGCTCGCCCTTGAGCTTCTCGCATCACAAAGACTGTCTGCGCAGCTTCTTAAATGAATACCTCAAAATCCGTCCGTCAGGGCTTCACGTTGGTGGAAATCATGATCGTCGTCGTCATCATCGGTCTGCTGGCCGCGATGGCGATTCCCGCCTTCCAGAAGGTGCGGGTCTCCTCCCAGGACAAGGCCATCCTTAACAACGCCCGCCAGCTCGCGGCCGGCGCCGACCAGTACTATCTCGAGAACGGCGTGACCACGGTGGCGAAGTCCAGTCTGCTGGGCTCCGACAAGTACGTGAAGGCGCTGAACACCGTCGCCAGCGAGTCCTACCCGGACAATTACACCCAAGGCGTCACCATCACGGTCGGCGCCATCGCCGGTGCCCGCACGGTGACTTACGCCCCGTAAGGGCGGGTAGGTTAATCACCTTATCGCCCGGCCGATAATCGGCCGGGCTTTTTTGTGCCCACGCCCCGCCTCGGACGTTGTCGGGAGGCCGTTTCCCCCCCATGCCTAGCGGCATGATAGGCGCAAATCTCAGGGCCGTGCTGCGCGAACCGCGCATGCGGTGGTTGCTGCTTTCAGCTGTCCTCGCCGTGATGGCTGGTTTCTGGGCGGTGCCGGACCGTCATGCGATCATGGTGGTTTCCCGCGCCGGCTATTGGATGGTACTGGCCGGTTTCACCGGCTGGCTCTGGTCGCTGGTGGTAATTGTCCGCGGCGAGTCGCCTCGATTCCCGGGGTTCCGGCCTGACCGCGCGGGAGTCGCCTTGGTCGCGTGCGCTGGTCTCGTCCTGCTCGTGCATGAGCGCTTCGGCTTCAAGATCGTGATGGATGAACTGATGCTTCTCGGCACCTCGATGAGCATGCACCTCGATCGAGTGGTGCTCACGCCGCTAAGGGGGAACGATATTCAGGGGGCTTTTGAGATCATCGAGGGCGTGGTCGACAAGCGGCCGCTTTTCTTCCCATTCCTGCTGTCAGTCGTTCACGACCTCGCGGGCTATCGGCCGGAAAACGCCTTTGGCCTGAACGTGATCCTCACGTTCGTCCTGCTCGGATTGACGTGGGAGCTGGGTAGGCGACTCGCCGGTCGAACTGGCGGCGCCCTTGGGGTGGTTCTGCTCGCCGGGCTTCCCCTGCTGGGCCAGAACGCCACCGGTGGCGGCTTCGAGCTGCTCAATCTGGTTATGATCCTCGCAACCCTTTTGCTGGGGGTGCGTTTCACGGAGCGGAGCAATGGGGCATCCCTTGCGGCCTTCATTTTTTCCGCCGTGCTGCTCGCGCAGGTGCGGTATGAATCGGTCGTCTTCCTGGTCCCCGTGGCGCTTGTGGTGATCTGGGTCTGGGCCCGCGATGGCCGTGCGGAGATCCCTTGGCTGGTGGTGGCCGCGCCTCTGCTGCTCGTGCATGTGCCGCTCCACCAACGCATCTTCGACCTGCGGGCGTCGGCTTGGGAACTCTCCAGCCGGCCGGGTTTCACGGAGCCTTTCTCCGTGTCGTACATTCCTGATAACCTCGCCCACGCCTTGGCGTTCTTTTTCGGCCGAGCTTCCGACCAGCCCAACTCCCCGGTACTTTCGGCGTTGGGTTGCCTCGCGGTACCTTTCGCCGTGCTCGGCATAGCGCGCTGGCGGCGCCGTCCAGGGGTGGTGCCACCGGCTTCCGCTGTCACCGCGGTCTTCGGCCTCGGTGTCCTGCTGCACTTCGCGCTGCTCATGTGTTACTTCTGGGGCAAGTTCGACGACCCGGTGATCCGGCGGCTGAGCTTGCCGGCCCATCTCGGTTTCGTGCTCGCCATCCTTCTGGTTCTGCCGGCGATCACCGCTCCCGCAGGGCGTCGTCTGGTGCTGGGCGTCGCCGTGCTCGGGGTCCTGGTCCGAGGGGTTCCCTCGATGGCGGCGCACGCGTATACGCAGGAATACACCCCTGGCCGGGAGACCGCTTGGCGCAGGGAGTTCATGGCGGCGATGCCGCGGCCCGATTACCTCATGATCGATAATGACGCCACGCTCTGGGTTACCCACCGGGTCTCGGCCACCCCCACCTCACTGGCGCCCAAGCGGCGCGTCGATATCGCCTTTCATCTCCGGAACCGGACGTTTTCGGACATCTTTGTCTTCCAGCGTTTCAACGTGAATCCTGACACCGGCGTACTCACGTTGCGCGAGGGTGATGACCCGGGCCCCGGGTTTGTCCTCGAGCCCGTGGCCGAGCGGCGGTTGCACCCGCTCACGCTTTCCCGGATCAGCCGGGTGCGGGAGATCCAGACGGACGGCGGGACGGTCTCCGCGCCGGAAAACGTGCGCGCGGCGACACCGCTTTCGCCCGCGGAGTTGGAACGGGCGCGGGTGCAATTCCTGGAGACCTACCTGAAGAAATTGCCCTGACGGGTATGCCGGTCGAGCCGATCTCCCGCGCCGGCCCGGATGAATCCCGGGTTTCGCGCCCCCGCGTGCTCTGGCTGTTGCTCTCGGCGATCGCGTCGCTTGCCGCCGGCTTCGTTCTGGTTTCTCCCGGAACCGCGGAGAAGGCGATCGTGGCGGGCGGTTATTTCTACATCCTGGCGGTGGTCCTGCTTTGGGTGGTGCTGGCGAGCCGTGTTTTTGGGAAGGGCCTTGCGCATTGGAAGGAGAGGCGTTTTCGGCCGGGCTATGTGGCGTTCGCGTGGCTGGCCTGCGCGATTTTCTCCGCCACCTCGGATGACCTGGCGCCCAAGGTGCTCTTCGACGAGCACGTGGTGCAGGGGACCGCTTGGCACCTGCATGCGACCAAGGAGGTTGGCACCCCGGTGCGGGCCTACGAGGTGGCGGGAAGCTGGACCGCGATCGATGTCTACCTCGACAAGCGGCCTTACCTCCTCCCGTTCCTGATTTCCATCGCGCACGATCTCACGGGCTACCGTCCGCTGAATGCGTTTGCTCTCAATGTTTTGCTGGCGGCGGTGTGCCTTGGATTGGCTGGCTGGATTGCGCGGCATCTCAGCGGGTCGCGAGGTGCGGCGGTGCTGGTCATGGTGCTTCTAGCGACGACCCCGTTGTTCGGCCAAAATGCCACGGGTTCGGGGTTGGAGATGCTGAACCTGACGCTCATCGCCGCCCTCGCGGTCGCCACAATCCTTTATCTCGAACTTCCGGACGACTCCGACCGGCTCTCCTTGCTGGCCGTCACAACCGTGCTGTTGGCGCAGAGCCGCTACGAATCCGTTCTCTTCTCGGTCGCTGCCGCGGGCGTCATCGCGACCGGTTGGTGGCGGGCCAGGCGAATGGTTCTGCCGTGGGCCCTGCTGGCCACGCCGCTGCTGCTCATTCCGTGGGCTTGGCATAGCAGGATCGTGGACTCTCGCCCGCAGCTTTGGGAACTGCGCGAGGGTGAATCCGCCCGTTTCAGTTGGCGTTACGTCTCCGGTAATCTTGAGGGCGCGTGGGAGTTCTTCCGATCGGTGTCACCGGGTCAGCCGGGCTCGCTTGCGCTCGTCCTGCTTGGAATGGCGGGCGCCTTCGCGCTGGTGGCGCGTATCCTCCGACGCTCGCCGGCGCCCTTGCCGGCCCGGGCGGTCGCGGTCGCTTGGGTAGGCTTGGGCGTGGCGGCCCATTTCGTTGTGGTCCAGTTCTACTACTGGGCGCGCTTTGACGAGCCCGTCACCGCGCGCTTCGCCCTGCCGTCGTTGCTGATCCTCGCCTTGCTCTCCGGCGTGCTGGTGCGGCTGGCGCCGTTCCCGCGCCCGGTGGTCCTGCGGGCTGCCTTCGCAGGCTGGATGATCTGGCTGGTGGCGAGCGGAGGACCCGCTTTCGCGCAGCGCCTCTACACCGAACGCAACCTGGTCCGTCACGAGGTCGAATGGGAGGTTGCGCAGGCTCGCGCCCGGCGCGGCCCCGTCCTGGTCATCACTTCCAAGGCCACCCTGCCATTCATCCTCGAGCGGATCCCAGCGGTGAATCTTTCCGTTGCCCGCCTGCGCGGACCCGAGCTGGCCTGGCATCTGGAGCGCGGCACCTTCCGCGAGGTGCTGGTCACCCAGGTGATTCGACCGACCTCAGCGGAGGGCTTCGCGGCGGTTGATCCTGCGGACGCTCTGCCGGAGGGCTTCCGGTTGGAGACCATCGATCGGAAACGTTTCGGCGCGCGCTGGGTACGGCTCAGCCGCCTGGTGGCCGTGGAGCCGGCGGCACCGGAGCCGCGGCCGGCGGATTG
Organism: uncultured Opitutia bacterium; assembly: GCA_903900845.1. GTDB lineage: Bacteria > Verrucomicrobiota > Verrucomicrobiia > Opitutales > Opitutaceae > ER46. The sequence continues at coordinate 17,532 of CAIUOU010000144.1, read as the reverse complement.
ACCGGCCTTCCTGCCGCGGCCGCCTCCAAGGCCTGCTGCCAGTCGCGAACGGTACCACCGGTCGCGGCCGCGATTTCCCCGGCGTCGAGGCGATGGACCAGGATCGAGTAGCCGATCATCGCCACGGGTCGTTTCAGTCGTAGATAGTGGCAAAGGCGCGCGAAACGCAGGCTCTCATAGTTTGCCCAGCCGGCGCGCCAATTTTCCCGCGGCGCCTTGGTCAGGAGCTCCTCGCGGCGCGCCGGGTCGCCCTGAAACGCCATAAAGTCCACCTCGAGCTCCCGGAGGCGCTGGAACTCCGCTTCGAGTTCCGCTGTCCACGGACCGCGATGGCGGCTGTAGACCTGCTGCAGCATGGTCGCGCTGAGGGCGTAGACGCCCGGTTCCAAGCGATGCCATCGCCGTGCGGCGCCGACCTCAGGAAGCGCGGGTAAAGCGGTGGCCCGGATTCCTTCGTGGAGGGGATCGCCGGTCCCGAAGTAGGAGAGAAACACCCGCTCGCCGCGGGCATATTTCTCCAGCCAGGTGCGGAGGCCGGGCAGGTCCTGGCCCCAGTCGAGCGAGCTGTCGACGAGATGCCGCCAGCCATTCTCCGGTCCGCCCACAACCTGGTTGAAATACGCGAGGTAGTGGGGGCGTACGCGCCAGGACTCCGCGGCGTGCCAGATGAGGAGGGCGGCGACCAAGGTCCAGGCCAAGCGGCCGGCGGCGCGCGCCACGGGGGCAAGCGCGCCGGCGGCGATGAAGAGCACCGGGTAGACAGGCAGCAGATGGCGGTGGCCGATGTTCAGGTTCGAGGCCAGCGAGGCCGCAACGTAGACCGCGAAAAGCACGGCCAGCGGGGCGATGCTCCCTGCCCAGCGCCGCCCCAAGGCCGCCCGCGTCCTCGCCGCTTGCCGGGCCGTCGTCAGCCCAGCGAGCGCCAGAAGCAGCAGCAACGGCAGCGTGGTCTTGATCATGAACGCCCAGGGGAAAAACGTCACCCAGCCGGTGACGCTGTACTCGCCGCTCATGAAGGCGCCGCGGGCGCGTGCGAATTGCAGGACGAACGCGAACCCGTGCAGCCAAGCCTCGGGCAGCACGCGCCAGTCCCTCAGCCAGACCAGCAGGTCCGCCCTCCAGCCGAGCGCGATGAGGAGCGAGTTCCAGTCGTGACTGAAGTGTGCGTCGGCTTGATCCCCCGCGAACGCGGAGAAACGGAAGCCGTAGGCGGCCCAGATCACGAACCATACGGCCGCGATGTGTCCGGCGGTGGTGAAGGCGAGCCGCCGCCACGCTGCGCGTCCTTTTCCGCTTCTCAACTGGTCCCAGCCCCAGACGACTCCGAGCAGGCCGAGCATGGGCACAAGGAGCACCGCCGAGAATTTGGCGATGAAGGCGAGTCCGCACACGGCGGCGCTCAACAGCGCGCCGGCGATGCCGGGCGTCCGTAGATGGCGCCACCACGCGCCGACCGCCGCGAGGAGGAGGAGTGTCATCGTCATGTCCGATGTCGCCAGCGGCCCGTGCGCCAGGAAGGCGGGGCAGAAAACCAGCAGACCGAGCGAGATGAATCCGCCCGCCGGGCCGAACAGCGCGCGGGACCAGAAGAACACGAGCAGCCCGGTCGCGGCGCTCACGATGGACATTACCGCCCTCGCCTGGAACAGGCGCTCCTCCACGGGCAATCCGGATTGATAGAAGAACGCGTGGCCGTAACGCCAGACCTCGGCCCCTTTCCAGTCGGCGCGATCCGGGGGCGGCAGCGGATCTCCGGCCAGCGCGTGCGGCAGCGCGGCGAGGCGTTGGGGGAGATTGCCGTTTTCCGGCTGCAGCCGGAAGTCGCCGCGGGTGTTGTAAGCGTGCCCCGCCGTCAGGTGGGCGATCTCGTCCGACGTCATGCTCTTCTCCGCGGTCGCCGTCACGCCGAGGATCGCGTGCAGGGAGGCCAGCGCGATGACGAGCGCGAGACAAAGCGCCTCGCCCGGTTGGCGGAGGGGGGGGATCACCATTGCACGCTGCTCGCCGTGGCGGCTTTAAACAATCCGTTCCTCCGCGCGATCCCGTGCCGGGAGCCGCCAAAGCGGAAAAAGGCTGGCGGCGAGCAAGCCGACCGTGAGCCAGACCACCGGCTGGGTGATGGCGAGCCAGAGCTGGTCTCCGGCGGCGATGGCCGCAGGAGGCCGAGGTCCGAGCGAAGCGTTGTGCGCCAGGCAGTAAAGGCCATCCAGCCAGAGTACCGCGAGGAGCAGGCCCAGCGTCACGCGCCCGCCCCGGCCCGACGATGGGGAGGCGAGATGGGGAAGCAGCAGGAGGGCGAACACGAGCCGGTAGGCGTAGTTGCTGGTGGCGAGAAAACATCCCGCGAGCAGCGCTACGCCGGCGACGTAGGCGAACGGCGCGGTGGAGGCCTCACGACCCGCCGGGGCGCGCGGGGCCCAGCCGAGGAGAGCAAGGGCGGCCGCCAGCCCGGCCAAGGCCAAGGCGGCGCCGAAGCGGGCAGCCGCCCCGTGGAGTCCGAGCAGTTCCAGGGCGACCACGCTTCCGAAAGTATGCAGGCCCTGGGGCGCCGGTATCGTGCCTATCGCGCGATCGACGCTGGCGGTCGCCAGGGCCGCGGTGGCCGCCAGTCCGGACGCCGCGGCGAGTCGCCAGGCACGGGCCGCGGGGCGGCGGACGAGAAACGCGCCGGCCGCCACGATTGGATAAAACTTCAGGCCAGTTGCTATCGCGACCGCCCCGGCAAAGGCCGCGTTGCGGGGCGCCGTGTCACGAACCATCAGGATCACGCCGGCCGCGAGCAGCGCGAAAACGACGAGATCGTTGTTGGCGCGGTTCACGGCGAGCAGAACCGGCGGCGAGAGCAGCACGGCGGCGGCCACCACGGCGAAGCCGATCGTGGCGGGTCGCAGGAGCAGCAGGGCGGAACCGAGAAAACCCGCGACCCACAGCGAACCCACGAGGAAATTATGCTCCCGCGTCAGCCCAGTCGTCGCGAGGCCGAGCCACCACCCGGAATAGCAATGCGGACGCCCGTACAGGTCCAACGGGTTGGGCAGCCAGGGATCCGCCCCCGCGCGAACGGCGTCGGCCGCCGCGAGGATCGCCGCCGAGTCGATGAACCAGCGGCCATCCGTGTTGAGTCCCAGCAAAGGCAGCACCCGGGGGGAGTTGACGACGGTGAGGTACCCCGCGGCGACCAAGACGAACAGCAGCCAGCCGGGGTGCGGGCGGGGGAGTCCGGGTCGCGTGGCGGGTGGCTCATTCATCGGGCTTCACCACGAGCGTCCCCGCCGGCCTCCGGCTTGGCAAGGCGGCGGCTTGGGTTCGACAACCCCCCGTCCTCGACGCAGGGTCCGCATCGGATCGTGGACTCCGCCGAATACGACAATCTTGCCGCGCTCGAGCGCGACCACTGGTACTACTCCGGGAAGCGTCGTCTGGTGCGCTCATGGATCGAGCGCCTGCGTCCGCCCGCCGCGGGTGACGTGCTGCTCGACTGCGGGGCGGGTACCGGCTTGTTCGCCGCTGAGATGGAGTCCTGCTGCCGCGTGCTGGTGCTCGACGACCACGAGGAGTCCTTGGGGATGTTGCGCGCGAGATTCCAGCCCGGCCAGGTACTGGTGCCGGCGGGCGGAAACGTGCCCCTCCCGGATAGGTCGTTGGATTATCTCACGGCGCTCGATGTGCTCGAGCATATCCCCGATGACGCCGCCGCGGTCCGGGGCTTCGCGCGTCTGCTCCGCCCCGGGGGGCTCGCGGTCGTTACGGTGCCCGCTGGCATGGCGTTGTGGAGCGACTGGGACGTGGTGCTGCATCACCAGCGGCGCTACTCGCGGCAGGCGCTATGCGCGCTTTTCGGGCCGGGGGATTGGGAGATTCTCCACGTGAATCACACGAATGTCTTCGCGTACCCGGCCGTGTGGCTGCTGCGGCGTTGGCGCGGCTGGCGGGGAAGTTCCCGCGCCGACGGGAAACGCGCTGAAGACCGGCTGCCGCCACGCTGGCTCAACGTCCTGCTGCGCGCGGCGTTTGTCGGCGCGGGTCTCAGCCGTATTCCGTTTCCCTTTGGGGTGAGCCTGCTGCTGGCGGCGCGCCGGCGCGGTTGAGCAGTCTCAGGGCGCGAGGCGCGCGAGTCCTTCCTCCCCGCCGTGCTTGTTCCGCAGCATGATCGTCGCCTCCCGGGGGAGGCGAGACGGCTCCGGCACGTTGAAATAAAGCGAGAGCAGCACGGGGCCGCTGGTCACTAGCGGCCATCGGGCTGTTATCGCCGGCCCCGTCGGATCCCCGCGTGGCGAAAGGGGAGTAATCTCCGCCCGCGTGTTTTCGCGACCGAGGCGGATCGCCGCGGCATGCCCGGGCGCCAACTCGATCGTCTCCACGGGACTTCCTGTCGGCAGCAGGAGAGGGAGCCGGATGAGGTGCCTCTCGCCATCGCCCGCGGACTCCGTGCGCGTGAGCAGTTCCGCGACCAGGAAAGGCCGGATCGTCCGGCCGCGCCGCACGCGGAACTCCAGGTCGGCGACGCGGAAGGCGGGCTCGAACTCACGGGCGATGAAATCGTGCAAGGGCCCCGCGGGCGAAAATCCGCGGTCGCGGAGGAAGTTCACATGCAGCTGGTCCACGATCACCACCGCGCGGGGACTGGCCGCGAGACGATGCATGATCTCTCGCTGACGTTCCTCGCTGAGCAGGGAGAACCAATGGGTGACGTTGGCCGCGCTCGGAGTTGGCGCTCCGCTCCAAAGGTTGAAGCTGAACATCCCGGGTTCGGAGAAGAGCACGTCGGCGTGGGCTGTGGCGTTAAGGGTGAGCACGCGTAGCAGCGCGGCGGAATCATCCGGTTGCCGCAGCGGACCGGTGCCCGGCAGCCCAAGGCTGACGCCGTCGGAGCGGCGAAGAGACTCGCGCCCCAGATTCCAGCCGGTGCCCAGCGCGCTGGCGACCGCCCCCAGCGCCAGCGTTACCGCGGCGAGGCGACCCGCGCGCGGCGAGAACCACGCGCTCTGGTTCGCGCGGAGCCATTGGACCGCCTCCCACGATCCGATCGCCGCCAATGGGATTGTGAGCACACAGCCCCAGGCCACCTGGCTTCCGGCCACGGGATACGCATGAAGGCACTGGCCCAGCAGGAGGAGCAGAATCCAGATCCGGGCCCGGTCCGCATTCGACCCCGCCTCCCCGAGGCGCCACGCCAGCGGCCAAAGCGCCGGTAGCGTCAGAGCATACAGATTGAACGAGACAAGCAGCGGCGGCGGACGGACGAGGCAGACGGCTATCCCGACGGCGACGGCGATCCGCAGCGCCGCCACGACCATTGCCGTCTCGGCGGGGTAGCGGCGACGCAGCGCAAGCACCGTCACCCACGACGCGACCGATGCGCCCGTGTACCCAATCATGCCAGGCGGCCAGGAGACCGGATGCGAAAACTTCACCGCGTTCCGCAGCGGACCAAGCAGGATGCCGTCCAATAGGTCCGAAATGCCGGTACCTCGGGCGAGCGGCACGGCGAGAATCAGCGCCGCCGCCACGGCGCCCGAGAAAAGGGCCGGGACCGCCGCCCGTGGCGTCAGATCCCCGGGGCCCTGCCATGCAGTGGTCGCGACCGCCGTGACCGCCGCGGCGCTCCACGTCAGCGCGAGCGTCATCACCCAAGGTTCCCCGAGTTTGTCGCGCATCAACAGGAGGGGCAGGAGGACGCAGCCGACCAGCACCACCGCGATGGCTATCCGGCGAACGGGTCCGGCCCGGAGGTGTAGCGATAACCAGGCGACGCCCGCGAAGGCGGCGAAGATCCCTACGTTTATTTTGGTTAGGAGCAGCGCCGCGGCGACCGCCCCGATCAACGCCGCCCATCCCGCCGTCAGCCCGCGGTGCAGCAGGAACCAGCCGCCGGCGGCCGCGGCCGCCCCGAGGGCCACGATCAAGCCCCCCGGATGGCTCGGCTCGCTGGTCATCACGAAGAGACAGGAAAAGGTCCCGGCCAGTGTGAATATCCCCGCCGGGATGCTGCGGGTCGCCCGGCCGGCGAGCGCCGCCAGGGCGAGCGCCACCAGCACCCAGAGACAAAGCGTGACGGCCCTTCCGCCGGCGTGGTTGAGCGGGACCCCGGCCAGGTGAAGGCCCCAGTGGGCCACGAAGGGGAACGGCCCGTACTGGCTGAAGACCTCCCGGTACAGGGACCCGCCCTCCGCAAAATTCCGGTACGAGATCAGCACGTACCCCTCGTCGTCGTAGAACATGAACACCGCGAACATCGCCCGGGCCGCCAAGACGACGAGAGTCGCGGCGAAACCCGCGGTGAGAAACGTGACCAGCCAGCGCGGCCGGACGGGAACCGCGCCGTTCACGGGCCGGACGCGGCCGGGTTCCCGCCCGGGGGCGGCGCCGACTTCAGGATATAATTCGGCCGGCGCTTCACCTCGTCGTAGATACGTCCGAGGTACTCGCCGAGGATGCCGATCCCGATCAGCTGCACGCCGCCGAGGAATGTGATCAGCGCGGCCAACGTGGTGAAGCCGGTCGGGCTGCGCTCGAAGTCGAGCAGGCGCCACAGCACGAAGAAGAGCCCGGCCGCGAAACCAAGGCACGCCACCAGCATGCCCGCATAGGTGACTAATCTCAGGGGCAGGTGCGAAAAGCTGAAGACGCCGTCGAGTCCGTAGCGGACCAGCCGGCGCAGCGTCTGCTGCGGTTTTCCGGCGGCCCGCTCCTGGCGGTCGTACGGCACGTCGGCCGCCGGAAATCCGATCCAGGAACGGAGCCCCGGGAAAAACCGATGGTGTTCCGGCAAGGCGTTGAACGCCTCCACCGCCGCCGGGCCCAGCAGCCCGAAGGTCCCGGTGTTGGGCTCGACCGGGTGGTCGGAGAGCGCGCCGAACACGCGGTGAAAAAGGTCGAACCCGACGCGTCTCAGTCCCTGCTCCGCCCTTGAGCGGCGCACTGCGCGCACGACCTCGGCGCCGCGCAGCCATGCCGCCACCAGTTCGGGGATGACCTCGGGCGGATCCTGCAGGTCCGCGTCCATCGTCACCACTGCCTCGCCCTCGCGGGCGCGGGCCAGGCCGGCCGAAAGGGCGCTCTGGAAACCAAAGTTTCGAGACAGCTCCACGAGCTCGAAACGGGGGTCGCGCACGGCCTGCGCGCGCACCAGCCCCGCCGTGCGGTCACGGCTGCCGTCGTCAACGAGCACCGCCCGCCAGACGCGGTCCCTTTCTCCATCAAAGACCGCCGCCAGCCGCCGCAGCAATGCCGGCAGCACCGCCTCCTCGTTGAACACCGGCACGACGATCGTCACCCGGGGTCTGGCGGCGGCTTCGCTCATGCGGCGTTCAGCGCAGGAAGTTGTATTTGAAGATCGCCCAGAGCGCGCGGAATCCGTCGCGCCAGCCGATCTTCTTTCCTTCGGCGTAGGTGCGGCCGTAGTAGCTGATCCCGACTTCGTAGATCACCACGTCGAGCTTGGCCACCTTGGCCGTGATCTCGGGCTCGAAGCCGAAGCGGTTCTCCTCGATGTTGATCCGCTGGATCACCTCCCGGCGGAACACCTTGTAGCAGGTCTCCATGTCCGTGAGGTTGAGGTTGGTCGCCATGTTCGAGAGCAACGTCAGGAACTTGTTGCCTACCATGTGCCAGAAATAAACCACGCGGTGCGGCTGGCCGCCTTGGAAGCGCGACCCGAAAACCACGTCGGCCTTGCCGTCCGCGATCGGCTTCAGCAGCGAGGGATACTCGTTGGGGTCATACTCGAGATCAGCGTCCTGCACGATGACCACGTCGCCCGTCGCGGCGCGGAAACCGGTGCGCAAAGCCGCTCCTTTGCCCTGGTTCACCTCGTGGTAGATCACCTTGTCCACCAGCGGCGCGATCTGCGTCCGCAGCAGGTCACGGGTGCCGTCGCGCGAGCAATCGTCCACGATGATGATCTCCTTTTCCGCGACGGGTGCGGCCCGCACGCGGTCGACAATCAGGCGGATCGTCTTCGCCTCGTTGTAGCACGGGATGACAATGGAGAGCTTCATGGCGACGGCGGGCACGGTAGCCCGCGCCATTGGATGGGAAAGCCAATATTCCGCCATCGGCGCCACACTTGACGCTCCGGTGCGCGGGCGGAGGATGCCGGAATGTCCGAAGCTCCCGAGGTTTCACGCCGCCCAATGGCCCTGCTGCTCGCCTCGGCGGGGGTGGTCGCGTTGGTCGCGGTTCTCGTGGTCTGGCGGATCGGGCCCCACGCCGCGCTCGAAGAGGGGCGTCGGCTTTGGGGCATCGTCTTCGAAGCCTGCGCCGGTGCGGGACCGGGGGTTTTTTTCGGTGCCATGGCGGTGTTGCCGGGTTTCGGCGTGCCGATGTCGCCATTCGCGCTCTCGGCCGGCCCGTTGTTCTCCGCGCGCCTCGGCACGGCCGCGGTGCTGGGCCTGGGGATCGCCGCCATCACCTTTAACTTGATCGTCACCTACTGGCTGGCCCGCCGCTGGCTGCGGCCCGTGCTTTCGCGGCTGGTGGAACGGCTCGGACACCGGCTGCCCGAGGTGGAGCGGGGTGACGCCACCGACCTCATTGTGCTGCTGCGCGTCACGCCGGGCATACCGTTCTTTGTGCAGAACTACCTCCTCGGCCTGGCGGAGGCGCCTTTCGGGCGCTACCTCGCGATTTCCTGCGTTGTGCAGTGGTCGTTCAATGTCGCTTTCATGCTTTTTGGCGACGCCTTGAGCCAGGGCCGCGGGCGGCTGGCCTTCTTCGCGATCGGGCTGGTGGCCGCGCTGGCAACCGGCACGCACCTGCTGCGGCGGCATCTCGCGCGCCGGAGGGCCGCCACATGAAAGCCAGTGATGGTGGTGCGGAAGAGGTCCGGCCGGAGAGCGTGACCGAGTTCACGCGACGCGTGAAGGAGCTGCTCGAGGGTGGCATCGGTTCGGTCTGGGTGCGCGGCGAGATCTCGAACCTGCGGGTGCAGGCGAGCGGGCACGCGTACTTCTCGCTGAAGGATTCCGGCGCGCAGTTGAAGGCGGTGCTGTTCCGCGGCAACGCGGCGCGCCAGACCGTGCGCCTGCGCGACGGACTGCAGGTCGTCGTCTTCGGTGAGGCGAGCGTCTACGAGGCGCGAGGCGAGTATCAGCTGATCGTGCGCGTCGTGGTCGACGACGGCGTGGGCCGGCTCCAGCGGGAGTTCGAGGCGCTGAAGGCGAGGTTGGCGGCCGAGGGACTTTTCGAGGCTGCCCGCAAGAAGCCGCTGCCCGCGATGCCGGTCGTGGTCGGTTTCGTCACCTCGCCCACCGGGGCCGCCGTGCAGGATTTCCTCCGAATCCTCACTCGCCGCGGTTGGCGCGGGCGCGTCGTGGTGCTGCCGGCCAAGGTCCAGGGCGAGGGTGCGGCCGCGGAGATCGCCGCGATGATCGCGCTCGCCGAACAGACCGGTCTCTTCGACCTGCTCGTGATCGGCCGCGGCGGGGGCAGCCTCGAGGACCTCTGGGCTTTCAACGAGGAGCCGTTGGTCCGCGCCGTGGCGGCGTGCCGCATTCCCACGATTTCGGCCGTCGGGCACGAGATCGACTTCACTCTGTGCGACTTCGCCGCCGACCGCCGTGCCGAGACGCCCAGCGCCGCGGCGGAGCTGATCACCAGCGAGTTCGTGGGCGCGCTGGAACGCGCCGGCCGGGCGGCTGACGGCATGACCGCCGCGGTCGATGCCGCCCTCGAGCGGGCGCACGCTCGGGCCGACCACGCACGCTCCCGGCTGCGGTTGCTCACGCCCTCCGCCCAGGTCGAGCGCGGCTTCCAGCGAGTCGACGATCTCGCCGGCCGTCTCGGCGCCGCGCTGCGCCACTCGGCCCTCGCGCGGAGGCACGAACTCGACGCCGCCCGCTCCCGTCTCGCGCTCGCCTCGCCCGAGAGTCGCGTGCAGCTGGCGTCGCACCAATTACTCGCGCTCTGGAAGCGACTTCAGGCCGCCAGTCCCGTCTCCGTGCTCAACCGCGGCTTTGTCATCCTGCGCGACGAAAAAGGCGCACCGGTGACGCGCCGCGCGGCCGTGCGGGCGGACCAGGCGCTCGCGGCGCAATTTTCCGACGGCTCGGTGCCGCTGCGGGTCCAGCCTGCTTCCGGCTCAACTTCCCGTCCCGGCTAGCGCCGCGCGGGCGCGCGCCTTCGCGGACTCGTCGTGCTTCTCGCCCGAAGGCATGGCCAAGCCTCGGGAAAACGCCGTGCGCGCATCGGCCTCTCGTCCCGCCGCGCGGTAGGCGAAGCCCAGCTCGAGGTGGTGCTTCAGTTGCCCGGGTTCCAGTTCCGCGGCGCGCTCAAGGTGACGAATCGCCTCGGCGATCGAGGCACCCGGCAGGCCACCGTAAAAAAGCTTCACGAACCAGCGCGCCGTCGCCCCGAGCTCGGCCACCTCGTGGTGCCAGCGGCCCGTGATGTGGTGCGCCCAGGCGTACCCGGGATCTAGCGCCAGCGCCCGCTCCGCCTCGGCGTGCATCTCGCGAGATAGCCTCACCTTTTCCCGGGTGCCGCTGAAGACCGCGAGCTTGCCGAGACAGATCGCGATCGAGAGCACGCACTCGGCGTCGTTGGGCGCCAGCGCGGCCGCGCGCCGGGCGTATCCGAGCGCGCGCTCAACCGAGGCCCGCTTCTCCGCCTCCGTCGCAAGGTCGTTGATCAGGTCCGAATGCTGCCGCGCCAGGCGTTGCAGGATCCTTGGATCTTCGGGTCGGAGGCGATCCGCTTCCTCCAGCAGCGTGAGAGCCTTCCTCGTGTCCAGCGCCGCCTCCGCCTCCCGCGCTGCCCGGATGAGATCGTCCGCCCCGGGGGCCGCGGCTCCGCTGGCAACAGACGCGATTAGCAGGATCAGGAACGGATACAGCGGCATCTTTGGCGGAGCGTGCGTAGAGTGGCGCTGGGAGCAAACTTCGCGTGCGCCCGTGGATCGAACGATGAGCGTCGCCCGCGCATTCGGTGGACTCGGAAAAAGAGGGAAGGGCGTTAGCTGCCTCTCGACAGGAGCCGACGGAGTTAACCGAGCAACGACCTCCGCGCATCGCGCCCGCATCATTCGTGTCTGTTCGTGGTTCTCCCGCGCGGAGCGATCACGCGGGGCATCTCGCCCGCCGGCATCATCCGCGTGAATCCGCGGTCATCCGTGGTTGCCCCGTTTGGTTGGCTCGGGCCCCGTTCTTTTGGCTTTTGCGCCGCCTCGCGGCCATTCACCGTTTGCCGCGAAAAAGCTGAAAGGGCGCAAAGCGGAGGTCGAACAGGAGGTCTCGGTGGAGCCGCTAAGGGCTGGACTGTCGGCTAGGCCGAGTGGCAACCGCCAACGCGCCCTTGTCTCTCCCCGGCTAATCTGCGCGACTGGCGGACCTTCGTTCGTCCGCCCAGCCATGAGCGCCATCAACCGGTTCCTGCTCGAAAACAACCTGCGCATCACGACCAACCCGTGCGTGAGCCCCGACTTTTGCCTCGATTGGCCGGCGCTGCGCGCCGCGTTGGTCGCCGGTGAGCGGTTGCGGACCTATCCGCGGAGTTTTTTTCACACCAAGGCGGGGTCGTGGACCCTGTTGGAGAACGCCCAAGGCGATTGCGCGTGGCGGCTCGAGGGGCGAACCGACGCGCTGGCGGATGGCGTTGACCTTCCGGGTGGAGGTCAGGCTTTCCCGGCGACTTTCGCGAACCTGCTTCGCCTGAAGAATCTCGTCCAGGAGCACGACCCGGTAAGCACGATCTTTCCGACGGCCGCCGGCCGGCTCGGCGAGAGCACCCTCGGCGTCGGCGCGCGTTTCACGACGCTGCACTGGCCGGCGGTGGACTGGGCCATGAGCGCCCTCAGCCTCGGGGTGACCGCCAACCAGAACTCGATCCCGCGCGAACTGGTCTATGACACCGACGTGATGCTGGCGGGCCGTCTCGACTCGGTGCCGTTCCCGTTCATCGGCACCAACGTGCCCGAGGGGCACCAGGGCCAAAGCGTCGAGGGCATGAGCCACGGCTGCGTGCTGGCCAAACTACGGACGGGTTTTCACCGCCGCGGGATCGCATGGAGCTTCAACGCCGACCATCAGCCGATCGGCGGTAAGTTCGACGGCCGCGAGGACGCGCTCGTCACGGGCTGCGTACTCGCGAGCTACATCACTTTCGATCTCTCGCCTGAGCTGGCACAGACGAAGGCGCACGCGGATCCCACGGCGTGGGTGGCGGCCCAGGTGCCCGCCGGGCTCGTTGCGCAGGTGCGCGCGCGCGTCGCCGCCGCCGGTCTCGCGCTCGACGAGGCCGCGTTCACTCGCCTCCTGGCGAGCGTCTGGCCGGCGCTGGAGAAAATGAAGCGCCGCGACGACAAGTACGCCGCCGCCCGTGCGCGGCTGTTCACGACGGAGGCTGGCCGCGCCTACCTGCGGGAGCTCTCCATCGACGAGCTGCCCGGTCTCACCACGCCGGAGACGACCGCCGTCATGCTGGCCCTCTGCGAGGCGCTGGGAATGCGCATCCACTTCGTCGCCCCGGCCTTCGGCTTCCAGAAGAATATGCCGTACCCCGACGACCACGAGCTGCGCGCGCTGATCGAGCGCCAGTGGGCCGTGTGCCGCCGGTTCGGCGTGAGCATCGGCTTCCACTCCGGCTCCGGGAAATCCGCCGCCAACTACCGCGTGATGGGCGACGTGACCGGCGGGCGTCTCGAGATCAAGACGAGTGGCCGTTACACCTACGAGATGGGCCGCGCGCTGTTTGCCTCGCGGGACGCCGGCGACCAGGCCCTGTGGCGCGATTGGCACCGTTTCACGCTGGAGCTCGCGCTTGCGGGCGCGTTCAGCACCGACGCCACCGAGCAGAAGATGGCGCGGGTGTTCATCGCCGACGCCCTCGCCAAGTCCGGCCGCGGCATCGAGGTGTTCGCTAACCCCACCGTCACGCGCGCCGCACTCGAATCGCTGCCGCCGAGCCCCGAGCATATGTTCTGGTTCGAGTACAATTTCCTGTTCGTCCTTGCTGGCGGCGGCCGGGCGGAGAAGGCCGCGCTCGGCGACCACACGCCGGCCGGTTACCGGCAGCGCGCCCGTTTCTACGCGATCAGCGCCGAGGGCCGGCTCAATTACGCGCGCCACGTCGCGGCGTACCTCATCTTCCTCGCCGAGAACACCGGCCTGGCCCCCGCCGCCACGTGCGCCGCGGCCCGCGCGCGCCTCGATCGTCACGCCAGCCTCGAGGCCCTGCTCGACGACATCGCGCCCTGAGGTTTTTCCGCGTCACTCCGCTCCACCTTTCAACGCCCTCCGCTCCATGCCCTCCCGGTCCTTCATCCACGACGACTTCCTTCTCGGCACCCGCCAGGCGCGCGAGCTCTACCACCGCTATGCGGCCGACGAGCCGATCTACGACTACCACTGCCACCTCCCGCCCGACCAGATCGCCTCCAACCACCAGTTTGCCGACCTCGCCGAGCTCTGGCTGGGAGGTGACCACTACAAATGGCGCGCGATGCGGACGAACGGTGTGAAGGAGCAGTTCATCACGGGCCCCGCCGCGCCCCGCGAGAAGTTCCAGGCCTGGGCCGAGACGGTGCCCCATACTCTCCGGAACCCGCTCCACCACTGGAGCGCCCTCGAGCTCAAGCGCTACTTCGGCGTCGATGAGCTGCTCGACGGCCGCTCCGCCGAGCGCATCTGGAAGAAGGCCAACGCCCGGATCGCCAAGCTGCGCGTCCACGACCTCATCAACCTGTCCAACGTCGCCGTCGTGTGCACGACGGACGACCCCGCCGATTCGCTCCAGCACCACGACGCCATCCGTCGCAACCCCGGCAAACTCAAGGCCCGGGTCTATCCGGCCTTTCGGCCCGACAAGGCCCTGGCCGTCGGCACCCCCGCCGCTTTCAACGCCTGGCTCGACCGCCTCGCCGGCGCGGCCGGCGTAGCCAATGGCATCCGCACCTTTGACGACCTGCTCGCCGCGTTGAAGAAGCGCCACGACGACTTTCACGCCGCCGGCGCGCGCGTCTCCGACCACGGTCTCGAGAGCGCCCTCGCCGAGCCATGCACCCATGCGCAGGCGCGTATGGTTTTTGACGCCGTGCGCTCCGGCCGCGCCGCGACGCCCGAGGAAGCGGCCCGTTACGGATCATACTTGATGCTCGAGTTCGGACGCTGGGACGCCGCGCGCGGCTGGACCAAGCAGCTCCACCTCGGCGCGCTGCGAAACAACAACACCCGCCTCCTCACGAAGCTCGGGCCCGACACCGGGTTCGACTCCATCGGCGACTTCCCGCAGGCCGCCGCGCTGTCGCGCTACCTCAACGCGCTGGACTCCACCGACCAGCTGCCGCGCACCATCCTGTACAACAACAACCCCGTGGATAATTACGTCCTCGGCACGATGATCGGGAACTTCCAAGATGGCTCCATCCCCGGCAAGGTGCAGTTCGGCAGCGGCTGGTGGTTCCTCGATCAGAAGGAGGGTATGGAGTGGCAGATGAACACCCTCTCCAACCTCGGGCTGCTCTCGCGGTTCGTCGGCATGATCACCGACTCGCGCAGTTTCGTGAGCTACCCGCGGCACGAGTACTTCCGCCGCACGCTTTGCAACCTGCTCGGCGCCGACATGGCGGCGGGTCTCATCCCCAACGACCTCAAGGTCGTCGGCGGCATGGTCCGCAACATCTGCTTCGCCAACGCGCGCGCCTACTTCGGGCTCGAGCTCGCGCCGGAATTCGCGAACCGGAAGTAGGCCCGGCAGGCCCGCTGTCCAATAAGCCTGGATGGATCTGGAACTCAGGAACGAGGCTTAAACCGCCTCGTTCAGTCTCGTCCCATTTGGAAAGGCTTATGGTGTAGCCGCGGGTGATCCCGCGGACTATCTGGGTTCTCTGAACGTGAACTTCATGCCTCCTTGTTCTCCTGTCGGCTCCCCCTGAGCTCTGTGTCCAAGTCCTGGGTCTTGGTTCCCTTCGGCTCCGTCACCCGGGCCAGGTACCAGGCTAGAGCGTAGCGGGTGAGCTGGCCGCCGGGTCCGCGCAGGTTGAAGTCAAAGGCGTGGGTCGCCCACGGGAGCAGCAGGTTCAGGTGGGGCACGCCTTGCGCCGCGAGCCGCTCCGCCAGCCTTTCGCTGTGCCGGTGCCAGGCGATCGAGTCGTTCACGCCGTGCAGCAGCAGCGTCGGCGGCGCGTCAGGCGTCACGTGGAAGATGGGGCTCGCCGACTCGTAGGCCGCCCTCTCGCGGTCGGGTGGTCCGCCCAGCAGCTGGCGCATCAGCGTGGGCGAGCGCAGGATGTCATTCTCGTGCGTGTTCACATAGCCGAAGATCAGGTCGGAGGGCGCGTAGAACGCGACCACTCCGCGGATCGCCGGATCGCGCGCGGTGTACGCCACCGCCTGGGCGATCTGACCTCCGGCCGAGCGGCCGAGCAGCACGAGGCGCGCGGGATCGACGCCTAGCGCCGGGCCGCGCGCCTTCAGGAAGGCGATGGCCGCAAGTGCGTCGTCGCGCTGCGCCGGCCAGCGGTGCGCCGGGGCCAGCCGGTATGAGATCGCCGCGACCGCATAACCCCGCTGGACGAGCCAATGATTCAGCCCGGGCAGCTGCCGGCGGTCACCGTTATCCCAACCCCCGCCGTGGATCACGATGACACAGGGCGACAGCCGCTTTCCTGTGGTCACCGGCCGGTACAGGTCGAGCGGCAATCCGGGGGCGAACTCGATGGTTGAGGGTGACGGCGCCGCTGATTCGCCCGCGCCGAACAGTTCGCGCCAAGTAAACGCCGGATAACCGTCGCCCGTCCAATCGCCGAAGACCTCCCGCAACCGCTTCGGCAGCGGACGGGCCAGCCGCGCCGCCTGCCATGCGGGCTTCAGGAAGAGCGCGGCCGCCGCCATCCCGAGCAGAGTCGCTGTGGCGCCGCCTGGCCCGGGCTCGGCGGACCATGCGGCTCCGGCGAGCAAAGCCGACGGTAGGGCAAGCCAGTGCCCGAATTCTCCCGCGAGGATCGCGAGCTTCCATGGGGACCACGGGGGCGAGCGGAAGACGGTGAGCAGGCCTAGCGTCAAAAGGGCGGCGGCGGCCGGGGTCAGGATCCAAATCGTCATGGAAAGGGTTCGCCCGCGGGAGAACCTCCTGCACCGTACCCAGGTTCAGCCGGATAGCGATGCGCCGCCTCGACCAGCTTCTCGCCAACCTCGGCTATTGCAGCCGGAGTGAGGCCCGCGACTGGATGCGCGCCGGGCGCGTGACCGTCGGCGGTGCGCCGGCTCGCGACTCCGGACAGCGCGTCGCCGCCGGAGAAGTCCGCATCGACGGCGAGCCGCCGGATCATCCCGACGGGCTCCTGCTGCTGCTTCACAAGCCGACCGGTCTTGTCTGCTCCCACGACGAGCGCGAGGGCCCCTCGGTCTACTCCCTCCTGCCGGAGCGCTGGCGCCGGCGCAACCCGGTCGTCACCAGCGTGGGGCGGCTCGACAAGGAAACCAGCGGCGCGCTGCTGCTCACCGATTTGCCGGCGCTCGTGCATCGCTTGACCTCGCCCCGCCACAAGGTGCCGAAGGTCTATCGCGCGACGGTCGATCGCGACATCCCCGCGGATTTGGCCGATCTTTTCGCGGCGGGTTCCCTGCGGCTAGAAGGAGAGGAGAAACCGTGCGCGCCGGCCGAGCTGAGGATCATCGGACCGCGCGAGGCGCTGCTCACCCTCACGGAGGGACGCTACCATCAGGTGCGGCGGATGTTCGCCGCGGCGGGATCCTCGGTGCTCACGCTCCACCGTGAATCGTTCGGCGTCCTCGACCTCGCGGGACTCGGCCCGCGCGACTGGCGAACCCTGCCCGTCGACACCTTTGGACCGCCCGACTGAAACGACCGCCGCCCGTTAATTCTCTGGCGACGGTGCCGGCTGCTGGACACGGTGCGTCCATGTACGAGTTTCCGCTCACCGGCGCCCAGAAGTCCCATCTCCGAGGTCTCGGCCAGACGCTGCCCGACCACCTGAAGATGGGAAAGGCGGGCCTCACGACGGAGTTCTTCGGGGAACTGCAGAAATTCCTTCGTACCCAGGAGCTGGTGAAGCTGCGCTTTCTCGGAGCGGACCGTGACGAGCGCGCCGAACTCTGCGCGCGCATCGCCGACGAAGGCCGGTGCGTGTGCGTCGGGGCGGTCGGCCACACGGCGCTCTTCTACCGGCAAAACCCCGACCCGAAGGCGCGCGGCATCACGCTGCCGTAGACGGCGCCGCTCAGTGTTGAGTCGCGCGTGACGTGCGCGGCCGGCTTTTCACCACGGAGCCACAGAGGTATGGAGCAGTGGAAAGATGGTGACAAAACGCGGCGCCGATGTCGCCGCCGCCTCCCGCCGCGGATTATGCCGGGACGCCCGCGCCGGCGGGTTTCCTGAATCGCTCAGCTAGGGGGCAGTCACGAATGGACACGAATCGACACGGATAAATGCGGTTCGTCTGTAGCCGGGGTCGTTGCCCCCGGACCATGCCGGCGACCGCACGGCCGAAGGCCTTTCCGAAGGTGGCGAACTTGAACCGCAAGATTGCGGATGAATGCGACGAGGGCGTCTCGCCTGTCTCCCCGGTCCCCCCCG
>CAIUOU010000143.1 GCA_903900845.1 uncultured Opitutia bacterium | reverse complement strand
GAGGTCGAGGTGCCGGGAATCGTGCCAAAGCTGATGACCACGCCGGGCGCCGTCCGCACGCCGGCGCCCGGGTTGGGTGAGCACACCCGCGTGGTGCTCGCAGCCCTCGGGTTGAGCGAGACGGATCAGGATGATCTCAGGATCAAGGGGGTCATCGCTTGATTCCGCCCGAGGCACGCGAAGGGTCGGTTGAACTGCAGGACGTGATGCTGCGCGACGGTCTGCAGAACGAGGATCGCGTCCTGTCGACGGAACGTAAAATCGAGCTGGTGGAGCGGTTGGCGGCGAGCGGCCTCCGACGGATCGAGGTCAGCGCCTTTGTTTCACCGCGGGCGGTGCCGCAACTCGCCGATGCGGACGCGGTTTTCCAGGGCATGGTACGTCGCCCGGGGGTGATCTACGCGGCCCTCGTCCCGAATCTTCGCGGAATGGAGCGGGCTGTCGCCGCCCGGGCGGATGAAGCGAACCTCGTGATGTCGGCGAGCGAGAGCCACAACCGCGCGAACTTGCGCATGTCGAGGGAGGCCTCATTGCAGGCCATCCGGGAGGCGGCCGCTCTTGCCGGCGCGGCGGGCATGCGGGTTGCCGCGTCGCTTTCGTGCAGCTTCGGCTGTCCTTTTGAGGGTGAGGTTCCGGGCGCCGAAATTCTGACGTGGTGTCGGCGGCTCCAGGATGATGCCGGCATCCCTTCGATCAGCCTGTGTGACACCAGCGGCATGGCCTACCCGGCCCTTGTGAAAGAAGTCGTCGGGTCGGTGCAGGACGCCTGCCGCGGGATCACGCTCGCCCTTCATTTCCACAACACCCGGGGACTGGGTCTGGCCAATGTGTTCGCAGGACTGGAGTCGGGAGTAATCCGGTTTGACGGGGCGCTCGCCGGAATCGGTGGCTGCCCTTATGCGCCCGGGGCGACGGGCAACATCTGCACCGCTGATCTGGTGCATGCTCTGGAGGTTTCCGGGTTCCCGACCGGCGTCGATCTGGATGCTTTGATCATCACGGGAAAGGCTTTGGAAAACTTTCTCGGCCACGCGACACCTGGCCAGGTGATGAAGGCTGGCCGGCGGCTTTCGGGTCCCATTGCCCCCCACCACGCTCCCGCGGGCTGAGGTCTCCCCGGTGGGCTGGCTTTCCACCGCGCCGGCGGAAGCCGTGGTTTATGCTTTCCGGCCGCGAGACGGATGGTGTCCCGCCCCGGCTCACCTCAGTGCCCGGTAGACCACCTTTCCGTCCACGTCGTGCAGGCGGAGCTCAAGGTTCGCTCCGGTGGCCGTCGGCGTGATTACGCCGGAAAGGAATCCACCCTGGCCGGTGCGGAGGAAGCGATGTTCGGGACGCGGCGTCTTTTCCTCCCAGCCGCCGGCGTGGGCGGCGGTCGACGGGCCCACGCTCCACTCGTTGAGTGACGTCGCCGGGTCCACTGAGACGTACTGCCAGTGCCGGTCTCCGGTGATTACCGTCAGATTACGGTATTCCGATAGCATCCGCCTGATTTCCTTCCCCTCCGCCTCGAAGCCGGCGTTGGCGTAATTGTCGTCCTTGTTGCTGCGGTCGGGCCCCACGACGGGCACGGTGGTGATGATGAGACGGTGCGTGGCGTTGGAGGCGGCCAAGGTTTCCCGCAGCCATTGGATCTGGTCGCGACCCCAGAGCGTAGGAGGGGGCGTCCGCTTCTCCGTCCAATCCGGGGTGCGGTAATCCCGGCCCTCCGTGAGCCAGACCTGCAGATCGCGGCCCCAGCGGAAGGTCCGGTTGGCGACCTCCGGCAGCGCGGTTTGCTCCCGGAACAGGCGCACCCCGTCGGCGTAGGTGAGCTCCCCGGTTCGCGTCAGGGGACCGCAGTCGTTCGCCAGGATGTCGTGGTCATCCTTCATGAAGAAGGTGCTGCAGGTGCGGTGGAAGTCCCGCAGGGTCGGGAGGGCGAACATCCGCGCCCAGTGGTAGCGCGCGAGCTCCCGGGTCAGGGCGATCACCGGCCCTTGATCGTAATAGACCACATCCCCGGTGTTCACAAAAAAGTCCGGCCGCATCGCCCCCATGGCGGGATAGATCGCCAGCCCGTCCGGGCGGTCGATCTTCTCGTACTTCTGGCAGGTCATGATGCAGAACACGAAGGAGCCCCTTTGGTCCGGCGTGGGAGCCGTCTTGAACTCGCCCGGCTGCTCCTCCGTCCGGTTTTCGCCGGCGCTGCGCCGCGCTTGCACGGAAATCTCGTAGCGGGTTCCCGGGGTCAGGGCGGGCAGCGAATGCACCGCGATCCCGTCCCGGAGCGCGGTGGTGGCCCGCCACGGCGTCTCCATCCAAGTGGCGGCTCCCTTGGCGCGGAAACGCACGCGGGTCTCCCCCTCGGCGGCCGGCGCGCCCCCCGCGGCCGCGCCCAGATCAAGCCCCGCGGGCATCTGCACGACAATACGGGTGTCCGGGAACGCGCGGTTCTCCCGCAGCGGTACCGGCGCTCCGGTCGCCGTGGCGAAGGCCTCGACCCGGGGCAGCGGGCCGTTCGCCGGGTTGGCCGCGGGCCGCAGCGTGACGCGGGTCCAGACGTCCGCCGTGGTCGTCGTCACATTCACGATCTTGAAACCCGTGGCCTGATGCGCGGCCACCGCCGGGGTCGACGCGATCACGGCGAACAGGAAGAGGCCGGCTGTAAGGCGCGGGCGGAACGAGGTGGCCATACGTGGGTGGGCTCAGCGGGACCAGTTGACGCCGAACGTCCACAGCGACCCGTAGGCGGTGGTCTGGAAGAAACGCGCGTTCCGCGGGGTGCTGGGGCCGTAGATTTCCGTCGTGGCTCCCTGGTCGGTGATGTTACGCAGGTTCGCGTAGACCGACAGGTTCCGGCGCAGATTGTACTCCGCGATGACGTCGATGAAGGTCGAGGGCGGCTGCCAATTGTAAGTGCCGGGCTCGATGCTGGCTCCCGCGGCGACGGCGTTGAGCCTCGTGCGACCGCGATGGTTCAGATTCACGCGCAGGTTGTAGTTCTCGCGGGTGAAGCTGATGCCGGCGCTGCCGCTCCGCGGAATGTAGCCCGCGAAATTTCCACCGGTGTCGCCGATCGCACGCTGGGAGGTGCCGTTGGCGAACACCTCGAAGCCGCGGGCCCAGAACGGGAGGAAGGTAAGGCTCTGGCGGTAGTTGAAACTCACCCCTTCGAACCGCACCGCGTCGGTCAGATTGTACTGGGTGGAGACGCCATAGCGGCCGTAGGCGTTGGGATCCAAGCCGTAGGCGGCCAGAAACTCCGGGGTGGCCGGCTGCACGCGGCTGCCGAAAAAGTTGCGCACATCACGACGGAAGGCCGCGACCGAGACCACCCCGACTCCCTGGAAGTAGTGCTCGAGTCGCAGTACCAGCGACCGCGCGGCCCAGGGGGTGATGTCGACGTTATTGACCACGATACGGTTCGTCGCGCTGTCGCCGGCGCTGGTGTCCGGCAAGGTCAGGCCCCCGGCGTACTGGTTGTAGTCGGGGCGCCCGATGGACTCGTAGACCGCGAGCCGCCCCAGGAGGTTTTCGCGGATGGCGAAGCTGGCGTTGAGACTCGGGAAGAGATCCTGGTAGGAGCGCTCGGTCTTCGCGCCGCGCTCGATGCCGGTGGCGCTTCTCCGCGGATCGGTCAACGGTCCCGCGGCCGTGATGGAGGTGCGCTCCGCGCGCACCCCGGCGACGATCTTCAAGCGTTGGTCGAGGAAACCGAGGTCGGCGCGCACATAGGGGGCCGCGAGCCGCTCGCGGGCGAACTTCGAGGTCGCGACGCGGTTGCGCGCCGTCGTGGCGGCGTTGGTGGTGAAATAGCCCGGCTGGGCGGCGTAGTGTTCCAAAACCTTGCGATTGCTGGGAGCCTCGGAAGCCGGGAATCCGTACGGCAGCACGCGGAGCGAGAAGACCGGGTCCAGGAAAGGCGCGAGGGCGTCGTCGCCGACCGCGGCGGTGGTATTGGCGACGCGGTCCGCGCCGACGTAGTTGAAGGTCTCGGATTTGTCCGTGATGTCGCGGATGCCCTCCTGGAGTTGGAAGCCTGCCTTGAGCGCGATCGGGATCCGGGTGGATAGCTTCCGCCCCACGTTGCCGTAGGCGGTCTTTTGGGTGTCGCGCGTGGCGTTCTGCTGGCTCGCGGCCGAGGTGAGGGCGTAGCCATTGATCGAGTAAGGGTTCTGGTCGACCCCGGCCGCGTTCCGCACGGTGATCGTGCCCGGGCGCAGGTAGGTGACATCTTCGAACGAGATCGTGAGTGCCCGCCGGATCGCGTTGACCGCGCGGAAATAGCCTTGGCCCACATCGTGGTTGTCGTCGGTGGCGGAGGAGTAGCCGAAGCCGAGGTCGGCGTTCCAACCGGGCGACTGGTGCCGCCAGGTCAGCGTCGGCATGACCGTGCGGTTGAAGCGGTTTCGCTCGTTGTGGATCATCGACACATTGCCCGCGCCGGCCGCTCCACGGACGAAGGTGGAGGAGAAGCCGCCGGCCTGCACCGCGCCCGGGTTGAAGGTCAGCGAGTGCAGCGTGAACTGCACGTCGAAGGAGGAGTAGAGGATGCCCACGGTGACCCGGTCGTTGTCCGACAGCCGGAAATCCGCGGACGCGGCCAGCGATTTGCGCGCCGTGATCTTCGGCTGGTCCTCCACGCGGTAGGCTGAAAGGTACGGCTGGGTGAAGGAGGTGGCCGGGAAGCCGGTGCCGGCGGTCGCCACGCCGGTGCCGCGCCAGGTTGACTGCGAGCGGTCCTGCGCGGAGTAGCTGGTGGAATCGCCCGCCGACAGCGAGAAGCCGAAGCGCTTGTTGACCGGCGCGGAATACGAGAAATCGAATCCCGGGTAGATGTTGCGGGTCGGGCTGGGCCTCGCACCGGGCACCTTGTCGAGGCTCCGCGCGTTGTCCCGCATGCTGAAGTACACGTTGGACTGGAAAAGGGGCCGCGCCCGTTCGAAGGAGCTGCGCGTGACCATGTTCACGGTGCCCGCGAGGGCGGAGGCCGGCGACTCGGGCGTGGGGGTGTTGAGGACCTCGATGCGAGACAGGTTGTTGATCGAGACCATGTCCGCCATGACGGTGCGGTTCGTGCGGCCGCCGTCGGCCGAGGCGAGGTTGAAGCTGTCGATGGTCACCGGAACGTAGTCGGGGGGCACCCCGTCGATGGAAATGCCGCGGGCGTTGCCGCCGGTGTAGCTGACGGTGATGCCGGGCAGAAACTTGAGGAACTCGGCGGTGTTACCCTCGGCCACGTTGCCGAACTGCTCCGTCGATACGACCTGCTTGATGTTGGGCGCGAACCGCTGCTCGTTGATCGCGAGGGCGGAGGCATCCATCTCGCGCGAGGTCGAGACCTGGAAGCGACCCAGTTGCACGACCCCGTCGCGCGCGGTGTCGGCCCCGAGCGTGATGTTGAGTTCGGTGATGCGTCCCGTGCCGACTTCGGCCGTCCGCACATCGCGCGGCAGGCCGGTGTAGAACGTCTGCACCTTGACGGCCCCCGCCGGAACCTGCGACAGCCGGTAGCTGCCGTCCGCCTCGGTGACAGTGGACAGCGCGGTGCCCTCGATCGAGATGCGGGCGCCCTCGAGATACTGGGCGTTGCGTTCGTTCAGGACGCGGCCCTGCAGGATTCCGGTTTTGTCGGCGCCGGCCGTTGTCTGGGCCTGGCCCGGGGTCAGGGAGAGCGCGATCCAGGTTCCGATCACGCCTAGGAGGGAGATTTTTTTCATTGGGTAATTCTCGGGTCGAACGTGCGACTGCGGTGACAGATGGTTTTCGCCCTGGGCGGTGGCGGGATCCTCGGCTGCGGCCGGGTTCACCATCAGGGCCCCCGACTTCCCGTCCTCGGCGACGACGAGGCCCGTGTTGGCGATCAGGTGCGCGAGCGCCTCCCGGGCGGTGAACTCGCCCCGCACGGGGTTGGTGGTCACCTGGCGGACCGCGTCGGTCAGATAGACGACCTGGCGGCCGGAGATCTCGGCGAAGCGCCGGAGGGTCTCCACGGCGCCGCCCCGCGGGATATCATAGCTTCGCGAAGTGGTCTCGGCGCCGTGGGCAGTCGCAACCGCGCAGGCGAGGGAGCACGCGGCGAGGGAGGAGACCGGACCGCTCGGGATGAGGTTGTTTATCAGCAGGGGCAAACGGCGTGCCCATGAGACGCAGCGGCGGACCAAACGGGTTATACGCATGAGCATCTTGCCCGCGGATTCGATCTGCCCGTTAGTCCGTCGAGCGCAGCACGACGGTCTTCTCGTCTTTCCGCTCGACCGTGATGCGGCCGCTCGATTCCAGCAGGCGGAGGAACCCATCGACGTTGTCGGCGGCGAACACCCCTCCTACCGGACGCGCACCGATCCGGTCGTCGCCGAGCACGATCTGGATGCGGTTGCGGCGGTTGAACTCGGTGGCGACCTCCCTGAGCGGCGTCTCGGCGAAGACCAGCCGGCGTTCCTGCCACGAAAGCGCCCGCCGGACGGCTTCGGGGGTCACCTTCTCGATGACGGCGGCGCTCCCGGACGGGACGGCATCCGTGATCATGAGCGCCGGGATCCGCGCGCGTTCGTGCGCTTCGAGGAACGCGGAAAAACCCCGTCGGGCGCTCTCTCCCGGAGAGCGGCCCGAGCGCGGGGAAGGACTGGCGGTGTCGGCCGAGCGATCGACCACGGCGACCTTGCCGTCGGTCACAAGCACCTCAACCGCCCCGGGGCCGATCAGGACATTGAATGCCGTGCCGACGGCGCGGACCGAGACGCCCGCCGCCTCGACCACAAAGGGTCGGCCCGGATCGTGGGCCACGGTGAAGTGGGCCTCTCCGCCCAGCAGCAAAACCCGGCGTTCATCTTTGGCGAGAACGACCCGAATCTGGGAGCTTGCGTTCAACTCGACCACGGAGCCGTCGCCCAGCACTACCCGCTCGTAGCCGCCGGCCGAGGTCGCGTGGGAGTGGGATGTCAGCGAGGCCGGCCGGAAGGCGACGGCCGTGATCATGACCGCGGCGGCCACGGCGGCGGCCGTGAGCCACCCGCGGCCTGAACCTCCGGCGTTTCGCTCCGCCGGGCGGGCGGGGGAAGGGAAGGTTATGACCGGCTGCAGGTCCGCACGCACCCTCGGCATTTTCTTCAGGAGGTCGCAAGCGGCCTCCAGTCTGGCGACCGCCGCCGCGTGGCGCGGATCGGCCTGTCGCCAGCGCTCGAACTCCCGCTTTTGGGCCGAGGAAAGCCCCTCGGAGCGGAGGGTGAGCCAGTTCGCCGCCACTTCCTCGATGGGCTCGTCGTGATCTTCGGGTCCGGATGCGGGTGTCATGCGGGGCTCCTTCGCTGGCCGGCATTGCGCGGCGCGCCCTCGATGAGGCCGCGGTCGGCGAAAAACGCGGCGCACCGCCGCATGCCCTTGGCCATGTGAACCTTCACGGTTTCAGGAGAGATGCCCAGCTGGACGCCGATTTCCTTGTAGGAGAGGTTGTCGAGGTAGCGCAGCATGATCACCTGCCGGCAACGTTCGGGCAGGGAGCGCACCGCCTCGGACAGCACTTCCAGTTCCAGCCGTTGATCGAATTGTTCGGCCGTTCCCGGCTGTTCGGAGAGCGCCGTGAGCTCGATGGCTTCCGTCACCACCTCGGTCGGCTTGGCCCCCCTCCGGCGGAAAAGATCGTAGGCCGCGTTGCGCGCCGCGGTGAAGAGGAACGCGCGCGGGTGGCGGACTTCGCCCCGCGCGCGCTCGCGGAGGAGGCGGGTGTACGACTCCTGCACAAGGTCGTCGTGCTCGCCCAGGGTGGGGAAGCGCGCTTGCAGGTAGGCGCGGAGGGCGGGCTCGTGGGGTTGCACCTCCTGTTCGAACCAACGCGAGATCTCGGCCTCACCTGCTATCGCCGCGCTGGCGGCTCCGACCGGGGCGCACCCGGGCCGAGGAAGCGCGTGGAGACGCGTTGCCTCCGCACTCATGGCTCGGCGGGCAAGGACGGCCCCAGCAGCAGCACGGTCGCGACGATCACCACCCACCCGGCCAGATCAAGCCACACGCCATGGCGCATCATCGCTTTGAGGGGTACGCAGCCGGTGCCGTACGCCATCGCGTTCGGCCCGGTGGAGACGGGCAGGAGGAAACCCATCGAGCAGCCGAGGCAGGCGGCGAGGGCTGGCTTCAGGGGGTCGACCCCCGCCGCCTGCGCAACCGCAATCGCGATCGGCACCACCATCGTGGCCGAGGCGGTGTTGGTGGTGGTCTCGCTGACCACGATCCCGATCGCGGTGAAGAGCAGGGTCAGTCCCACGACCGAATGGCTTTGGAAGACTGTGGCGAGTCCTGAACCGATCCAGTGGGCGAGGCCGGTGGAGAACATGAGTTCGCCGAGGCTCATGCCGCCCGCGAACAGCAGGATCGTGCCCCAGTCGATGCCGGCGGCATCCCGCCACTCCAGCGTGAAGGACTCCCGTTTCGAGTCCGCCGGCAGGATGAAAAGCACGGACGCGGCCAACAGGCCGATGATGCTCTCCGGCGCGCGGGCGTTGAACCAGAGGAAGGCCGGACTTGCCGCGCCCCGTTCGGCGAAACCGGCGATCAGCCCCGGAAGCATCCAGAACGCGACGGCGCCGATGAACACGCCCACGACATTCCGTTGACCTCGGGTCCAGGGGCCCAGTTTCGACCGTTCCTTCTCCAGCAGGAGGCGGTTGTCGGCCAAGGGAAGGGAGGGGAACGGGCAGTGCCGCCGGAAACGCCAGACCAGGAAGATCGTCAGCACGACCGCCACCGGAAAGCCGAGCCGCATCCACTCAAAGAAGGTGATCTTGTACCCGAGCAGCCGCTCGACGGCGCCGATGCCGATGAGATTGGGAGGAGTGCCGACCGGCGTGGCCATGCCACCCACCGAGGCCGCGAAGGCGGTGATCAGCATCAATCCCGCCGCGTAAGGAGTCGCGCGGAAGTTGGCCGCGCCTTGCCGCAGGCCGAGCTCGGCCAGGATCGACAGCGCGATCGGGAGCATCATCGCCGTAGCGGCCGCATTGGAGACCCACATGGAGATCACCGCGGTGATGCCCGCGAACGCCACATACAGCCGTCCCGGGCTTGCGGTCACCCAGGGCAGCGTGAGCAGACCGAACGCGAAGCGCCGGTTCAGCCCGTGTTTCAGCATGGCCTCGCCCATCAGGAAACTGCCGATGAACAAAAAGACGACCGGATCGGAAAACGGCCGGAAGACCTCCCGGGCCGAGCCGAGGCCGGCGACCACACACAGCGCCGGGGCGAGCAACGCGGTCGCCGCCAGCGGAATCGCTTCGGTGATCCAAAGCGTGAGCGCCATCCCGACGATGGCGAAAAGGTGCCGGGCCGGTTCGGAAAGACCCGGGATCGGCAGAAACCAGAGTACCGCCAGCACCGCTGGTGCCAGGTACCAGCCCAGCCTCCTGCGCCATCGATCGAAACGCTCTTCCGCTTCCGAGAGGTTTCCTCGGGGAGTGGGATCGTTCTGGGAAAGCGACATTATTTTGGTGCGACGCGCGCGGTT
>CAIUOU010000142.1 GCA_903900845.1 uncultured Opitutia bacterium | reverse complement strand
GCGGCGCCCGGCCTCCCAATAGTCGACGCCGAGGGTCAGACCCTTGAGGGCCTTGGCCTGCGGGGACCAAACGAAGCCGGTGTTGAGATACTCGGTCTTCTCGGGCTGGAGGCGGCGGTTGCCGGCGACGGTGACGTCCTGCTCCGGCTCGTTGACCTTGGTCAGCGGGTGCTGGATCGGGGTGAGGCCCGAGGTCGGCGTGGAATAGAGCTCGTACAGCGAGGGCTGACGGAAGCCCTTCGACCAGCTGGCGCGGACCGTGAGGCTCTCGTCGAGCGGCTGCCAGCGCACGCCGATCTTCGGCACGGTGGTCTTCTTCCGCTCGCTCATGAAGTTCTCGTGGCGAAGGGCGGCATTGATGCCGAGGTCGTGAAAGCCGGGCGCCTTGCGGGCCACGGGGACGTTGAGCTCGGTGAACGCGCCCCAGACCTTGCGCTGCCCCTGCGTGATGGCGTTGGGCGAGCTGCCGATCAGGTCGCCGGTGGCGCCGTAAGGATCGGGATACTGCGCGAGCTGTTCGGTGCGGTAATCGGCGCCGAGCGCGAAGCCGACGGGGCCGGCCGGGAGATCCACGAGGCTGCCGGTCGAGATCACGGCGTTCACCGCGTTGAGCTTCGACTCGTTCAGGTCCTTGGTGTTGATCTTGGCCGCGCCGACGACCTTCTCGTTGTTCGGAATCGAGACCTTGTAGTAGCCGAACGGGTTGTAGGGCTGCGTGGTGCCGAGGTAGTCCGAGCTGCCGGGCTGGAAGAAGGAGTCGGCGGCGTTCATCAGGCGGTTGAAGCGCGCGGCCGAGACCAAGGTGTTGCGCGACGTGTCGCGGATCGACGAGTGGGTGTAGCCCGAGTCGAAGTTCCACTTGCCCGCGATGTTCTCGCCCTTGATGCCCGCGGTGATTAGGAGCGCGTCGGTCTGATTGCGGAAGATGCGGTTGCCAAACTCCGCCAGGCGGGCGCGCGTGCCACCGGTGATATCCTGGTTGAAGGGATTAAACGGGTTGTAGGCACCCGCGACCGCGACGCGCGTGCGGCCGTCGGGACCGGCCAACGGCGTGGTGGTGCGGGCCGGGATGACGAGCTCGGTGCCGGACCCGGAGAAGTTGCCCGTGGCCGAGGGCGCGAGCTGGTTCTCGGTGGCGGCGTTCTGGTAGTTCAGGTCGACGTAGCCGCGGATGTTGTCGGTGCCGAAGATCTTGCGGTCGGCGTAGGCGAAGATGCCGCGGTTGTCGCGCCGGGGATACGACATCGAGAACTCGTTGAAGTTGAAGCTCGAGGGACGGCCCGCGCCGAAGCGGTACTGGGCCGCGGGCGTGGCACCGCTGTTGCCGGAGGCCGCCGGGCTGGAGGCGAAGATATTGGCCGCGGTGCCGGCGGGCAGCGAGGCGGCCGGGACACCGGCGGCGAGCGCGACGGCGCGGGTGATCTGGAGATTGAGCGGGCTGGCGTTGGAGCTCAGGAACGGCGGAATGGCCGAGTAGGTGCGGTCCGAATTGAAGATCGCGTTCTTCTTGTAGTAGTTGAACCCGACCATAGCGCTCGCGTTGGCGGTCTGGGCGCCGGTGATGACCGACGCGATGAACTCGCCCGAGTCCTTGTTGGTGGTGTTGCCGTAGTTGATCATCACCTGCGTGCCGTCGAGGCCGCGCTTCATCTTGATGTTGACCACACCGGCGACGGCGTCGGCGCCGTAAATGGCGGAGGCGCCGTCCTTGAGCACCTCGATCGAATCGACCGCGGCGAGCGGGATCGAGTTGAGGTCGACGAAAGCGGTGGTGCCGCCGTTGCCGACCGGGTAGGAGGCGACGCGGCGTCCGTTGATGAGGACGAGGGTGGCCTCGGCGCCGAGACCGCGCAGCGAGATCGAGGAAGCAGCCGGGGTGAAACCCGTGGCGTTGTTCGAGATCGGCACGGAACCGCCGTTCGAGACGGTGACTTTCTGGAGCAACTCGGCGGTGTTCGTGAGGCCGGAGTTCTCAATCACCTTCTGGTCGATGCGCACGACCGGCGAAACGCCGGCCGAGAAGGCCGTCTCAGTCGTCGGGATGTAGGAGCCGGTGACGACGAATTTCTCCATCTTCTGGACCGGCTGGGAGCCCGCCGCCGTCTGGGCGGAGGCGATACTGCTAACGGCGGCAGCCAGCCCGAAAAGGGCGAAGGCAGCCAACAACTTCCGCGATCGGATGTTCATTTTGGTAGGTTTGGTTTGGTTCTGAGTCGCTGCCGGACCGGCGCGAAGCCTGCCCGACACCGAGGGTCGGACACTTGAACAAAACCGCGGAGGAAACGCTCCCGCAGAATCAACCCATAAAAGGGTTATCAGACGGCTTAAAGCGCCCCATTAAACCGATCTGTCGCGAGGAACTCATCCCTGTGGTGCCCGAGACAGGACTTGAACCTGCACGCCTTACGGCAACGGCTTCTAAGACCGTCGTGTCTGCCATTCCACCACCCGGGCGGGGAAGATGCGCGACGTTCGCTTTCGCGGCGGGACGCGGCAAGCGCCGAGTTAAGATGAGCGCGCCGCCAGCACCCCGAGGCGCTCGCCCATTCGCGCGTAGGTTTCCCGCTGCTCACGGCTCTGGGCCACGAGGTCGTCGTCGAAACGGATCGAACCCCGGGGAAACAGCGTGATCACGCAGGAACCCCCGAACGCGAAAAGCCCCTTCTCTTCGCCCTTGGCCACCGCCCGACCCGGCACGAAGCTTTGCCGGATGCTGCCGACGTTGGTGGCGCCGACCTCGATCATCGCGACGGGCCCGAAAGGGGATCCCTCAACCACGGTCACCTCGCGCTTGTTCTCGACGAGGTAGCGGATGCGGCGACGGAGCGCGATCGGGCTTACGGAATAGAGCCAGCCCTGCACCAGCCGCGACTCGCGGGGCGTGCCCGCCACCGAGAAATGGAAGCGATGATAGTCCACCGGGCACAACCGCGAGATCACCATGGCCCCGCCGGCGAAACGCGTCGCGAGCTCCTCGTCGTCGAGCAGTTCCCGCACGGTGAACTTCGCGCCCTTCACGTAAAAACCCTCCGCGGTGTCGATATCGGGAAAAACCAGATGGCGGCCGTCGGCCGGCAGCACCGCGACGTCGTCCCCGCCGGCAATCGGCCGGGCACCGGGCTTGAGGGCGCGATAGAAGAAGTCGTTGAACGTCTTGTAGTCGAAGGGCGACTTCGCGAACTCGTCGACGTCGAGGTTGTAGCGCGTGATGAAAGGCAGCACGCGGAGCGCGCTGGAGGGCTTGCTCATGCTCCGGCCGAACCATTTCGAAAAGATCGCCCGCCGCGCGATCATCCAAACGGAAAGCCGGCCGATGGGATTCTCGTAGGCAAAACGAAGCCAGCCTTCGCCGAAGACCTGCTCGGTCTCGACGCGGCCGGTGCGACGGTTGAGAAACGTGATGGGCGCGGCGCTCATGCGGCCAACATCCGCCGGGTCGGCGGCGGCGCAAAGCAGAAATCGACCCGCTTGCCCGGTCTCCGGCCCTGTGCAGCTTGCGGGCATGGAAAACTTCACGTTCCACAACCCGACCCGCCTGCATTTCGGACGCGGCCAGATCGCCGCCCTCGACCGGGAGCTGCCCGCCGACGCCCGTTGCCTGCTGCTCGCCGGCGGCGGCAGCATCCGCGCCAACGGCGTGCACGACCAGGCACGCCGCGCGCTCGGGCAGCGGGTCGTCGTCGAGCATTGGGGCGTCGAGGCCAACCCCGACTTCGACACGCTGATGAAGGCGGTGGAGATCGTGCGGCGGGAGAAGCTGGAGTGGATTCTTCCCGTGGGCGGCGGCTCGGTGCTCGACGGCGCGAAGTTTGTCGCCGCCGCCGTGCCGTACTCCGGCGACCCGTGGGAAATCCTCACCACCTTCGGCGCGCACGTGAAGAGCGCTCTCCCGATCGGGGCCGTGCTCACGCTGCCGGCCACCGGCTCGGAAGCCAACGCCGCCGCCGTGATCAGCCGCCGCGGGCTGCGCGAGAAGCTGGCGTTCATCCACCCGACCGTCTTCCCGCGCTTCTCGATTCTCGACCCGGAGACGACGTTCTCCCTGCCCGCCCGCCAGGTGGCCAACGGCATCGGCGACGCATTCTGCCACGTGATGGAGCAGTACATGACCTATCCGGTCGGCGCGGCCGTGCAGGACCGCTTCGCCGAGGCGATCCTCCGCATCCTGATCGAGGAAGGGCCCCGCACCCTCACGCAACCGAAAGACTACGACTCGCGCGCCAACCTGGTCTGGGCCGCCACCTGGGCCCTCAACGGCGCGATCGGCGCCGGCGTGCCGCAGGACTGGGCCACCCACATGATCGGCCACGAACTCACCGCGCTGCACGACATCGACCACGCGCGCACGCTGGCGATCGTGCTGCCCAGCCTGCTCACCGTCGAACGCGACGCGAAACGCGGGAAACTGCTCCAGTATGCCGCCCGCGTGTGGGACCTGCACGGCGGTTCCGAGGATGCCCGCATCGAGGGCGCCATCGCACGGACGCGCGCCTTCTACGAGTCGCTGGGCATCCGCACGCGCCTCTCCGACTACGGCGTGAGCGTGGAGACCGCCGCCGAGGTGGCGCGCCGTCTCAAGGCCCGCGGCATGGTGCAACTCGGCGAGCGCGGCGCGATCACGCCGGCCAAGGTCGAGGAAATCCTGCGCCTCGCGGCGTGAGCCGGAGACGGGACGGGGAGGCCGAGAGATTCTGGTGATCAGGAAATCGAGGTTAGACTCTAGGTCCTGTGGATTCGGCACCTCGTCTCTTCATCCACGCTACCTCAACTCGGAATCGGGTTTCTCCGGAACGATTCTTGTCGGTCACGCCAGCGCCGCATTCATCTGCGCCATCCGGGACGTCTGCGGTTCAAATCCGCGACCCTTGGGACAACTTTCGGCCGTCCGATCAGTAAAATGGTCCGGGGTCGGCGACCCCGGCTACACGGGATGTCTTAAGTCCGGAAATACCGGACCGCCATTCGTCACGAAACGCGTGCGATGTAGCCGAGGGTGTTTACCCGCCTCAGGCGGGCCTCCCACGGGTCTTCGGAAACTCCTTCCGCCAATTTCCCTCACCCCTGTCACTTCGTGCCCTGCGAAGCCCTGGCGAAGCAGGGTCACTTGCCCCTCACCGCGCAGCGTAGCCCGAACGACACTTCAGTTGCGGCGGAGCCGCGCTGGGGGGTTCCGGGCGAACCAGCGGCTCGGTTTGGCGCACGGCTGTGATTCGTGGTCCTCCCCTCTACGGAGAGAACCCGGCTGAGCGCCTCACGGCTGCACGTTGCCGTCGCGGTCGAGCCGGATGAGCTCGCCGCGCTTGAACGCGCGGCCCTGCACGACGCAGTCCCGCGCGACCAGCGCGCTGGATAGGTTGCCGTTCTCGTGGAAAAACACCCCGCCCTGGTTCCGACGGGCCAGCGCCTTGCCGATCGTGCGCAGCACACCCCCCGTCGACATGCACGGCACGCCTTGGATGTCCTCGTCCCGCGCCAACCAGGCCAGGCGCAGGCGGCCGTTGGGATGAAATCCGGTCGACCAATTGTTACCCTGCCCTCGGCAAAGATGCCCCTCGATCAGCGTGTCCTCAGGCAGGAGGCAGTTCCGCAGGCGGCCGTTCCCGTCGAAAATAACCTCTGTTCCCTTGGGCAAAGGACGGCCGGACAACACCGCGCCGGCGGCGTCGAGGTGGCACTCGCGCAAGCGCCCGTCCTCCAGGAACGAGACCCGCGTGCCGGCAGGCAGCGCGTTGCCCGCGATCTCATGGTCGCGGGAAAGCGTGGCCCGCTTCAGGCGGCCGCCATCGTAGAACTCGATTTTCCCGGAACAAGGAACGCCCTCGACCAGCTCCGTGCCAACCACGGTGCGGCTCGGAGCCGCACCGGCGAAGGGCGCGAGAGCGAAGGCGACGAACATCCAGAGCCAACGGGTGGAGAACGACGAGTCCGGCTTCATGGGCGAACGATGCGCGGGTGCCCGGAAGCGCTCAACCCCGCTGCGCCGGATCGCGGGAAAATCAGGTTTTCCCCGCAGTCCGCCCGGGGTCGGCCGCGGGGGCGGCGGCCACCGGCTTCATCACCAGATCCTCGCCCTTCATGAAAAAGCGCACCTCGGCGCCCTCCGCCACGTCGCCGCTGATCAGCGCCCGCGCGAGCTGCGTCTCGATGCGCCGCTGCAGGAAGCGCTTCAGCGGCCGCGCCCCGAAGACGGGGTCGTAACCGCGCTCCGCCGCCCAGGCCTTGGCCTCGGCGTCGAGCACGACGGTCACACGACGGTCGGCGAGCCGGCGGTTAAGCTCCGCGAGCAGCAGGTCCACGATCGAGGTGATTTCCTCCAGCGTGAGCGGCTTGAAGAGGATCGTCTCGTCGATGCGGTTGAGGAACTCGGGACGGAACGCCCGGCGCACCTCGGTCATCACGCCCTCCCGGACGTTTTCGGGGATGGTGTCACCCGTCACACCCTCGAGTAGGTGGCGCGAGCCAAGGTTGGAAGTGAGGATGATGACGGTGTTCTTGAAATCTACGGTGCGACCCTGCGCGTCGGTGACGCGGCCGTCGTCGAGCACCTGCAGAAGCACATTGAACACGTCCGGGTGCGCCTTCTCGACCTCGTCGAACAGCACCACGGCGTAGGGCTTGCGCCGCACCGCCTCGGTGAGTTGTCCACCCTCGTCGTAGCCAACATATCCCGGAGGTGCGCCGATCAGCCGCGCGACGCTGTGCTTTTCCATGTATTCCGACATGTCGATGCGCACCAGCGCCGCCTCGGCGTCGAAGAGCGTCTCGGCGAGGGTCTTCGCGAGCTCCGTTTTCCCAACGCCCGTGGGCCCGAGGAAAAGGAAACTCCCGACCGGCCGGCGCGGATCCTTGATGCCGCTGCGCGCGCGGAGGATCGCCTCCGTCACAAGGTTCACCGCCTCATCCTGCCCGACCACGCGGCGGTGCAAAACCTGCTCGAGCCGCAGAAGTTTCTCCCTCTCTCCCTCGACGAGGCGCGTGACAGGGACGCCGCTCCACTTTGAGACGACCTCGGCGATCTCCTCCTCGGAGACCTCCTCCTTCACCAACCGCGCGGCCTCGCGACCCTCGCGTTCCAGCCGCCTCAGCTCGGCCTCGAGCTGCGGCAACCGGCCGTGACGCAGCTCGGCCACGCGGTTCAGATCGTAGGCGCGCTCCGCCTTCTCCATCTCGAGACGGGCGGCCTCGATGTCCTCGCGGAGCTTGCGCGTGCGGCCCACGGCGGCCTTTTCGCCCTCCCAGGCGAGCCGGATGCCCTGGGCTCGCTCCCGCACCTCGGCCAGCTCGCGCCGCAGCACCTCGAGCCGGCGCGCGCTGGCCTCGTCCTTCTCCTTCGCCAGCGCCGTCGCCTCGATTTCCAGGCGCAACACGCGACGCGTCAGCTCGTCGAGCTCCCGCGGCATCGAGTCCATCTCGGTGCGGATCATCGCGCAGGCCTCGTCAACCAGGTCGATGGCCTTGTCGGGCAGGAAGCGGTCGCTGATGTAGCGGTGCGAAAGCGTGACGGCGCTCACCAACGCGTTGTCCTGGATACGCACCCCATGGTGCAGCTCGAAGCGCTCCCGGAGTCCGCGCAGGATCGAGATCGCGTCCTCGACCGAAGGCGGATCGACGGGCACGGGCTGGAAACGCCGCTCGAGCGCGGCGTCCTTCTCGATGTGCTTGCGGTACTCATCGAGGGTCGTCGCGCCGATGCAGTGCAACTCCCCGCGCGCGAGCATCGGCTTGAGCAGGTTGCCGGCGTCCATCGCCCCGTCGGTCTTGCCCGCGCCCACGATGAGATGAAGTTCGTCGATGAACAGGAGGATGCGTCCCTCGGCGCGCCGCACCTCCGCCAGCACGGCCTTCAGGCGCTCCTCGAACTCGCCTCGGTATTTGGCGCCCGCCACCAGCGCGCCCATGTCGAGGGAGAAGATCGTGCGGTCCTTCAGGCCCTCGGGCACGTCGCCGCGCAGGATGCGCTGGGCGAGCCCCTCGACGATCGCGGTCTTGCCGACGCCCGGTTCGCCGATGAGCACGGGGTTGTTCTTCGTCTTCCGCGATAGAATGCGGATCGTGCGGCGGATCTCGTCGTCACGCCCGATCACAGGGTCGAGCTTGCCCTTCCGCGCCTGCGCCACGAGGTCGATCCCGTACTTCTCGAGCGCCTGATAAGTCGCCTCCGGGTTGTCGGTCGTGACGCGCTGCGCGCCGCGCATCTCCTTGAGCGCCCCGAGCACCTTCGCGCGGTCGAGGTCGAAGCTGCGTAAAAAATGCCGGAAGGCGTCGGGCTTCGCCCCGTCGATCAGACCAAGCAGCAGGTGCTCGACCGACACGAATTCGTCCTTGAGCTTGGCCGCCTCGGCCTCGGCGCGGGTGAGCGCGTCGTTGACGGCCTGGGTGACATAAACCCTCGAGGCGTCGACGGCACCGCTCACCTTCGGCAGCCGGTCGAGCTCCCGCTCCACGGCGAGTTGAGCGGCAGCGGCGGAAAGGCTCAGCTTTTCCAGCAGGCCCGGCACGATGCCGCTCTCCTGCGCCAGCAAGGCGGAAAGCAGGTGCCAGGAGTCGACCTCCGCGTGCGATTTGCGGCGGGCGATGGCCTGCGCCTCGGCGACGGCCGAGCGCGACATCTGGGTGAGTTTGGCAAAGTCCATGATATCCCGCCTCCGCAAGGAGCGGGCCAGCCTGCGGCAGGGTTTTCCCTAGAGCGAGGGGAGTGGCGGCCCGCGCGGCGCGACACGCTGGGCCACGACGGCGCAACATCGCGCGCCAAACTGGCTTGGGGAACCGCCGGGCGCCTAGGGATTGATCTCGTAGACCTCGACGATACCGACGCCGGGCGCGGCGGGCTGGTCTCGGTCGGGATTGGGATCCCTCAGCTCAAAAGGGCGCACGATCACCGTGTAGGCGCCGGGCGGCAGGTCCAGCATGACGCACGGTTCGCGCCGGTTCGCGGGCGCATGGCCGGTGGCGAAGATGGCCTTTTCGCCATGCGTCACCACGAACGGCTTGAAATCGTTCTCGGCGCTCGCGCCTCCCTCCGCCCCGGTGCTCCAATCGTCGTTGCGCACCAGCGCTTGCCCGGCCGCGTTGCGCAACTCGAGTTCGGGATCGTCGAGCACGCCGGAGAGATTGAACGGCGCGCGGGCGAGCGACGGCCCGCGCACGCGGACCAGGACGCGTTTCGTCGACCCGGCGGCGCCCTGCACGTAGAACCCGCCGTGCATCTCGCGACCACTGCGGTCGGCGTAGCCACGCGTGGCGAGGTTGATAATCTTCGCCGAGTCGCGGTTCACCTCGTAGGCCTCCGCGAGCGCGATGCCGGTGCCCCCGCCCGCCCCCTCGATCACCGCCGTGTAGGCTCCGGCCGGCAGCGTGAGCAGCGCCGCCGAATCCAAGCTTCCGCTCCCGAAGGAAAACGCGCCCAGACGCGCCGCCGTCGTCGCGACCTCCGCCGCCCCACCCTCGCGGGACTGCGACCACCAGTGGTCGTTCTCGGCCACCAACGAACCGGACCGGTACACGGACAACCGCGGATCGACCAGCGCGTCCGTCACGCCGAAGCCCGTCAGCGCGGGACCCGCCGCGCGCACCAGTACGGTCTTCGGCAGGGGTCCCTGAACCACGAACCCGCCAATCAAGACCTGTTCGTCCCGCCCCACCCACGCGCGCGTTGCCACGTTGATGAGCGCGCCGGCATTCGCCGGACCCTGGGCCTGCAGCCGGTAATTCGCCGTGACGAAGGACGTCTGCTCGATGGTGAGGGCGTTGTGGGCCTCGCCGGGCCGGCCCACCGCCACGCCGATCGGCGCGTTGACCGGCGCCGGCACGACGACGTCGGGGTTGGAAAAATACGCGAGCTCCGTGCCGGGCGGGTACGCCATGATATCGCGGTACTGCCGGCCGTCGGCTCCGTTGAAGCGGTAGCCGAAGCTGTAGGAGAAGGCCCCCTCCCCGCTGAGCGCGTTGCCGCGGTCGTGGGCGCAGCCGAGGACGTGGCCGATTTCATGCGCGATCACGTTGCCCGAGGTGGCCGATCCATACTGCACGACCGAGAAGGCGTAGAGGGGGTTCGTGTTGTCGGCCGGATCATCCAGCAGGAAGCTCAGCCCGCTGCTGACCGCGTCGTTGCGCTGAAGAACGAGGCACACGACGTCGGCCCCCGCCGCGTCACGCGCCGCGTGCACGTCGTCCATCTTGCCGTCGGCCGGCTTGTACAAGGCGGTGAGCGCATCGTCCTGCACCTTGGTCACAAGGCTGAGGTCCTCGTCGTAACGCGTCTCATGGATCCGCACGAGCTTCACCCGCGCGGTGATGAGGCTCGCGTCGAAGGCGCTGTTGATACGCGCCACCGCGAGGTCGAAAGCGCTCTGCAACGCCGCCGTGCGCGCCGCCCCGGCGAGTGTCGGCAGCACCGCCTCCGTGTAGGCGATCAGCAGGTGGATCTCGGGCCGCTGGGGATTTGCCGGCGCGGCGGCGCTTCCGGCCGGCGGCGCGGCGATTGAACCGGCCACCCCCGCGGCCCGTGGCGGCCGGCGCTCACCCCCACAGGCCAGAAGCAGCTCCGGTTCCACCCGGAAGAATTGTGCGACACCTTCGGCCGCGGATCTGAGCACGAAGCTGCCCAGCACCGGATCTTCGATCACCGCGTGCAAATGCCCCTCGTTCCAGGCGAACAGGACGCGGCTGCCGGCCCGGCCTTCGATCCGTCCGGCGTTCGTCCATCGGTCCGCCCCGAGCATCTCGCTCGCGCCGAGGGCCACCGTCACACTTCCGCCCCGCGGCAGGGGAATCTCCACGCGGCTTCCATCGCGCCAGAAAGGCGACTGCTTGCCCCCGAGCCACGCGCGATCGATCGCGACGTGCCGGACCTCGCGCGACGGCGCGGGCAGCGCCGCGTCGATCAACGAGGCGTTCAGCGGGTTCACGAAACGGAAGAGTGGCCGCGGGCCGCCGGCGGAGTCGGGAATCGGCTCCGCGGGGATCTCCACCCCCGGCTGACCGGCCGGATTCGAAGCGGGGACGGCGGCGATCGGAGCAGGCGCGTACCCGAGGTTCGTTTCACGCGGGCCGTATGACATGAACGCCAGCACCAGGGCGCCCACCACCAGCGCGACGGCAACCCGGAGTGTTCCTGGACCGGCGTTCAAGCGCCCGCCTTGCCCTTGCGGGCCGGCAGACCCGCTATCACCTCGCGCAACTGCGCGGCGTGGTCCGCTGTGTCCACCTTCGGCACCACCGCCAGCACCCGTCCGTCAGCCTCGAGGACATAGGCGGCCCTCGCCGGGCCGGTGAACGTCCGGCCGTACATCGATTTCTCCACCAAAGAGTCGGTCGCCCGGGCGAACAGGTCCCCGGGATCACTCACCAAAGTGAACGGGAGCTTTTTCTTCCCGCCCTGCCGCGTCTGGGCCGTGGCGCCATCGCGGCTGACAGCGATGATGCCGTAACCCGCCCGTCCAAGTTCCGCCGCGCATTCCCGCAGGCTGTCGGTCTGGCGGTCGCACCCCGGCGTGCCGCCTTTCATGTACACCGAAACCACCGTGCGGCCTTCAAGCAGCGCGGAAAATGAAGTTTCCCGCGAACCGTCGGCCTGGCTCCAAGCGTGGACGCCGAACGAAAGGTCGGGTTTGGCCCCCGTTTTGATCATGCTGGAAAAGAGCTCCGCACCTTACGCGGGTCAAATCCTGCGCGGGAACTGGACCGGAATGGAGCTTTGACGCATGGCATGAATCTTCCCAAGGTCGCGAGGAATGAAGTCGGTCAAAGTCCCCGCGCTGGAGCTCTTCCTCCACGAGATGATACCCCTCGCCAAGGCGATGGGCGTCGGCGTGGAGATGAGTAATGACCGCGCGCTGGTGCTGACCGCACCCAAGGAGCAGAACCGCAATTCGCTGAACACCGCCTTCGGCGGCAGCCTGGTCTCGCTCGCCACCCTCGCCGGCTACGGTGTGGTGTGGGAACTGATGCGCAACGAGCGCGGCGCCGGGAAGCCGGCCTGGAGCATCGTGGTGAAGGAAAGCCGCGCCGCCTACCGGCGCCCCGTCATCGGCGATCTTCGCGCGATCTGCGAACGGCCCGCCCATGCGGCCATCGCGGAGTTCAAGGAAGCCCTCGCCCGCTACGGCAAGGCCAAGCTCAAGCTCAAGGCCTCGATCGTCGAGAACGG
>CAIUOU010000141.1 GCA_903900845.1 uncultured Opitutia bacterium | reverse complement strand
TGAACTGGGGACGAGCACCGCGGCGGCCCTGCAGGCGGCGGTGCCGGCCGGCGGGGCGCTGACGGTGGTGGTGGAGGACGCCGCCGGTAACGCGTCGGCCCCCAGCGCTCCCACCCCTCTCACCACCGACTTCAACCCGCCCTCCGTCACGGTCACCGGCCCCTCGCAGGTGCGCATCGGTGAAAGTGGTCCGGTGAGTTTCCTCTTCAACAAGCCCGTTGCGGGGCTCGACGTGACGGCCCTGCTCGTGAGCGGTGGCACGGTTTCCGACCTTTCCGGTTCCGGCATCCAGTATACCGCTGTTTTCACCGCCGTACCCGGCAGCGTCACCCGGGCAAGCGTGACCGCTCTCCCCGGCTTCGCGCGGGACTTGGCGGGAAATCCCAGCCTGCGCTCGGAGGAGGCTTCTTTCCGGCTGGAACCGGCGAGCGCGGCGTCCGTCGCCGGGCTCACTTCACCCACCGCCGACGGCGCCTACCGCGCGGGAAGCTCCATCACTATCGAGGTCACTTTCACCAATCCGGTCACGGTCAGGGGCAGCCCCGTGCTGGATCTTGCCGTTAAGCCGGCCCGCCGTGCGGTGTACGCCTCCGGCTCGGGAGGAAGGGTCATCACGTTCCGCTATGAGGTTAAAGATGGGGACCGCAGTGATCGTCTGGACTACGCCGGCGTCGCCGCGCTTTCCTTGAACGACGGTGAGATCGTCAACCTCTCGGGAGTCGCGGCGGGACTCGCGCTTCCCGCGCCGGGCTCCGCGGGATCCCTGGTGGCCGGCCGCTCCATCCGGGTGGATACCCTTTCGCCGGTGGCCGTGATCAAATCCAGCCGGCCATCGCTGCGATCGGGCGAGACCGCCACGATCAGCTTTGAGCTCAGCGAGGACTCGGCGGACTTCACCGCCGCCGACGTGAAGGTCACCAACGGGTCCCTGACCGGGTTTAGCGGCAGCGGCCGGAATTACTCCGCTACTCTGACCCCGGAAGCGGGCATCGCGGGAGGCGTCGGTATCGTGATCGATGCCGCCGGATTCACGGACGCCGCCGGTAACCCCAACCTGCCCGCGGCGCTCGGGCTCGACGACATGCGGTTCGCCTGGGCCTCTACCTGGGGCGGAAGCGTGCGCGACGAGGTCAACGCCACGGTCCTCGATCGCGAAGGAAACGTCTACTTGGCGGGTCGCTTCAGCGGTAGCACCGCGTTCGACCGGGCGAACCCCACCTCCACCACCTCAGCGCAAGGCGCCACCGATGCATTCGTGAGCAAGTTTGATCGCACGGGGAAATTCCTCTGGGCGCGCTCGTTTGGCGGGGTCGGTGCGGATGAGATCCGGGCCGTCGCGGTCTCTCCGCTCGGGAGCGTCGTCATGACGGGATCATTCAGCGGCAGGGTCGACTTTGATCCCGGCCCGGCGGTGAGCGAGATCAGCGCCGCGGGAGATTCCGACGTCTTCGTGCTCAGCCTCGCTCCTTCCGGGTCCCTCGAATGGGCGCGCGCGATCGGCGGTACCGGCGCCGATACGGGACGAGGTGTGGCGGTGGACGGGGACGGTTTCATTTACGTCGGCGGTGGCTTCCAGGGACAGGTGGACTTCGATCCCGGGGCGGGGCAGCGAATGCTGGGCTCGGCCGGTGCGCATGATGGATTCGTGATGAAGCTCGGACCGACGGGGGATTTTCGCTGGGCGCATGCGATCGGGTCCACGGGTAGTGATGAAATCCGGGCGATGGCCGCCGATGACGCCGGCAACGTCTACGTGGGAGGAGTCTTCTCGGGCACGGTGGATTTCGACGTCGGCGCCGGCACGCGACCGTTGGTTGCGCGAGGAGCAACCGATGGATTCGTCGCGAAGTACGGTCCCGTCGGAGAACTTTCCTGGGCGCTGCAGTTCGGACGCTCGGGCGAAGCGGGGGTTAATGCGCTGGCCACCGTCGCTGACGGCTCTGTGCTCGTGGCGGGTAATTACCGAGGGGAAGTGGATGCGGATCCTGGCGCCGGGGAGCGCGTGCTGGGAACGGAAGGAGGGGTGGAGGGGTTTGTGGTGAAGGTGGACGTGGCGGGAGCGTACGGGTGGAGCCAC
>CAIUOU010000140.1 GCA_903900845.1 uncultured Opitutia bacterium | reverse complement strand
TCCCCAGCGAGGCGAGCCTCAGTATGGAAGCCGTGGTAAGAGCTGTAACTGGACTGCTCCAGGTGGCCTAGGCCTATGGGCCCCGGCCGAAGATGGGGCACCGCGTCGCGTCTCCTACGGAGCTACCGTCTCGAGGAACTTGAATTTGCCGTCCCGCACCGCGATCACCACGGCTGCCTTGGAGGCATTGCGTTGGGCGTCGAGGGTTGTGTCGCCGGTGACACCGGGAAGGTTCTTCGTGGCGGCGAGGGCTTCACGTAGCTTGGCGCTGTCGGTCGTGCCGGCGCGTTTGATGGCGTCGGCCAGCACCATGGCGGCGTCGTAGCCAAGAGCCGCCATGGCGTCGGGCACCTCGTTGTTCCAACGCTTGCGGAAGCGTTCCACGAAGCCGGATACGGCAGGGGATTTGTTCTCGGGTGAATAGTGAGTCGAATAGTATGTCCCCTCGACAGCCGCCCCGCCGATACTGATGAGCTGCGGCGCTTCCCAGCCATCGCCGCCGAAGAGCGGGAGGTTGAGTCCGAGGTCGCGGGCCTGTTTACAGACAAGTGCGGCCTCCGTGTAGTAGCCTGGGAGAAATATACCGTCCACGTTTGCGGCTTTGATGGCGGTAAGCTGGGCCTTGAAGTCCTTGTCGCCCTCGGTGAAGCGCTGTTCGAGGGCGATGGCACCGCCATCTTGGGTGAAGCGCTCCTTGAAATACTTGGCTAGTCCGACGCTGTAGGCGGAGGAAACGGAAGTCAGCACGGCTACACGCTTCAGCTTCAGCGAGTTGCGTGCGAACTTGGCCATGACGACCCCCTGGAATGGATCGATGAAGCAAACCCGGAAGACGTAATTACCTATCTCGGTAACCTTCGGATTGGTCGACGACGGTGAGATCATCGGGATGCGAAACTGCTGGGCGATTGGCGCTGCTTCGAGTGAGCGCATGGAGGCGACCTCGCCGATTAGGGCGACGACCTTGTCGCGGGAGATCAGTTTCTTGGCAATGGTCGCGGACTCTCCGGCCTTGGACTGGTTGTCCTCGGTGATGAGTTGGATCTTTCGTCCGAGTACGCCGCCGGCGGCGTTGATTTCTTCGACGGCGAGCAGTGTGCCTTTGTGGGAGGATTGGCCGAAGGCGGCCTCTTTGCCGGTAAGGGATGCGAATTCGCCGACCTTAATCGGTGGTGGTTCCGCGGCACGAAGTACTGTGCTGAGGATGGCGAGGGCGGCGAGGAAGCGGGGGAAAAGGGGACGAAGCATGGCCTGAGGAGAGCAGGAAATACCTAGGAGGCAAACTGATCGGCGCGAGAACGGGAGTCCGGGTTTGCATGGGGTTTGTGCTTTCCGCGGTGGGAGAGGGTCGTTCAATTCGGAACGCGTGAGCACCTTTGACCGTTATCTTCTGCGCGAGTGGTTGCAGATTCTCGGGCTGGTGTTGGCGGCGACCGTGGGGTTGTTGCTGGTGCAGGTGATCTACGAGGACTTCAGATCGCTCAGCGAGTTGGGCGCGGGAGTGGCGCTGCTGGTGCGGTATGTGGCGGTGCGTGTGCCGAGCTTTCTTGCGGCGGTCCTGCCTTTGGCGCTGCTGGTCTCGCTGCTTTATGCCCTGGGGCGCATGCACCGGTCGAATGAGCTGACGGCGTTACGTGCGGCTGGCGTGGGCTTCGGTCGGATGATGGCGCCGATTTGGGCGGTAGGGGTCGCTTGCTGCGCGCTTTCCTGGTGGCTCAACACGGAAATCGTACCTTGGTCGGTCGAGCAATCGCGGGCGATCAAGGAGGATCTGGAGTTCCGGGGACAGACTGCCCGCGCTTTACCGACGGATCGGATCGGCGCAGTCCAAAGCGTGGCGTTTGATAATCCCGATGCGCGCCGGGTGTGGTTTATCAACCGTTTCGCGCGCGGGACGATGCGGGGCTATGGGGTCTCGGTATCTGAGTTGGACGCGTTGCGCCGAGAGCGCGTGCGCATCGTGGCGGCCGAGGCCTGGCTGGATATATCGCGAGGGGGGTGGGTCTTTCAGAGGGGGCGAGAGATGGTCTTCGATGTGGAGTCCGGGGAGCAGACGAGTTCCACTCCGTTCGAGGAAAAGTTTGCATCTGGTTACCGGGACGATCCGCAGCTGATGCTCTTGATCGACCGCAAGTCCACGCGTCTTTCCCTCTGGGAGTTGCGCGAACTGATCGTCCAGCTGGAAAAGGAAGGAAGTCCGAAGCTGGCGGCCTATGCGGTGGAGTATCACGGTTTGATTGCCGGGGTTGTGGGACCGTTGATTGTGATCGCGATCGCCATTCCGTTTGCGGTGACGGGAGTGCGGGTAAATCCGGCGGTGGGAGTATCTAAGTCGATCGGGCTCTTCTTTCTTTATTATGTACTGAGCACGGTGGCGACCTCCCTCGCCGCGCGGGGTGTTGTCGAACCTCCGGTGGCTGCCTGGCTACCTAACGCCGGGATGGCCCTGATCGCCGGCTGGTTTTTCCTCCGTCTCCGCTAGGGACAGTCCTCCTCTCTTCGCCTAGGGACAGGCTTTGTGAGTCCTTGTGAGTCCCGCGGCCACCTTTTGCCGCCTTGTTGCAACCGCTGAACTGCTTTCAGAAACAGTTTTGACCTGAGTGACAGGTTGCCGCGCTTCATGAAGGAAAAAGCGGCATGCTGGACGCCGCCGATCCTTGTCCGCGCACCTCGGTCTTGGTGCGGAGATTCGTGTTCGTCGGATGGTCTCCGCCCTGCCGCCTACGCGATAACGCCGCGCCCCGTTTTCCTCAGTGGAGACCGGCGTCTTTTATGGGCATCAAAGTGGACAGTTCGCCCCAATCAGTGATTGGGGGTAAGGGTGATGCTGGATACCCGACTGTTTCCCCGGTTTTTTTGCGCCTTGCGGCCAGTGTCTCCTTGAGAAACGCCATTCCTCCTAATGCGCCTCCGTGGCTGAAGTACTTCACGCGGCAGCGAAGAACGGTCGCCAGGGGTAGTTTCCCTCCGGTTCTGAGTGCCTCGGCAAAATCGGCTGCTGAAATAGCCGACTTTCCCTCGCGCGGTGCTGATCCTGATGCAAAGATCCTTAGCCTGTAGCTCGCTTGAACCGCGCACCAGTCGGCTGAGTTGAATATCGACTGCAGGCCCTCTCTGGGGGCTTTGCATCCGGCCACAGCCTCAGCGTAGCCGCAGAAACGGTAGTCCTTCGGATCGGCCGCAAGTCCTGCTCTGACGCCGTTGAGATCGATGTACGCAGCGACCGTGGCCAATACATGCTCAACGTTTTCGACCAGAATGCTTTTGAAGCGTTCCGCCCAGAGCGTGCCGAATCGCCCGTGGGCTTGGTTGTACCAAATGCTGAAGCGCTGCTTCAGGATCTTCATGTATTGAGAGATGTCGCCCATCAGTGCCAAATGTCGTCTTCTC
This sequence comes from uncultured Opitutia bacterium, assembly GCA_903900845.1. GTDB lineage: Bacteria > Verrucomicrobiota > Verrucomicrobiia > Opitutales > Opitutaceae > ER46. Next base: position 42,692 of record CAIUOU010000140.1, on the reverse strand, counting down.
CAGCGTTCAGCTTCAGGTCCGTTCTCGATCAGCATCTTCTTCACGGTCGAAAATCGCGCTGGCTCGAAGTTTCCGGGGGTTGAGAAAAGCACGGCGTATCGTCGGAGTAATTCCTCGTCCGCCACCGGGGCTTGAGCGGGGACGCGAACCAAAACATGGAAGTGATTCGAAAGGATTGTGTAAGTGATGACCTGCAACCCGCAGTAATCGGCGACTCGCCAGATCATCCTTCTGAGCACTTCCTGGTCGGCCTGTTGGAAAAGCTGTTCCCCGTTTACGGTACGGGTGACACAATGATAGCAGGCTTCCCCGTCGCTAGGGTCTATCTTGATTCGGTTCCGCCGCATTTCGGAAGACTTGTGCAGCCGATTCCTCGAGGCTACGCCCGCTTGTACCCTAACTACGGGCGTTGTGTCTGTCCCCGTGCGCTGGGGCGCTGGGTTAAGTCTGTCCCTCCGCTGCTCGCTCAGGTGCGGAGGTAACTCGCGCCGTTCAGATCCAACACGGCTCCTGTCATGGCTGCGGGTGCGTCCATTGCACAGAAGACAGCGGTGCGGGCGACCTCCTCCGTCGTGGCCACCCGGCCCAGCGGATGCTGGGCGAGGAGTTCCTGCCCTTTTTCGCCATGAAGATGTTGGGCGGCCATTTCTGTTTCTACCCAGCCTGGCGCGATGCAAAGCACGATTACTTTGTGCGGCGCGAGCGCCTTCGCGAGTGATTGGCTGAGCGCGTTCAGTCCTGCCTTGCTCGCGCCGTAAGCCGGTGCGTCCGGCTCGCCGCGGAACGCCCCGCGTGAGGAAATGTTGACCATGCGTCCACCGCCGGCTGCGGCCATCGATCGGGCGGCGAGATGGCTGAGGTGGGCCGGCCCGAGCAGGTTGGCCGCCAACGTTGTCCTCCATGTTTCGCGCCACGAGTCCGTCGACGTCGTCAATGGCGGATGCTCCGTGAATATACCGGCATTGTTCACGAGAATATCTATCCGGCCAAACGAGGAGAGCGCCTCGCCCCATGCCCGGTCCACGCCATCCTCAGTAGAGAGGTTGGCGGCGATTACCTGATGTCCGTCTCCTGGTAATCCCTTGCGAACGCCCTCCGCGAGGTCGCGCCGATTGTTACAATGGACAGCGACGCGGCAGCCTCGCGCGGCTAGCGCCCTCGCGATGGCTGCTCCAATGCCTCGCGAGGCGCCGGTTACGAGGGCAAAGGGACGGGCGTCAGACATCGCACTTTCGTTAGCTCCCGATTTTCGGACCACTCGCCGGTGAGGACTCGAGTCCGAAGTCGGAGAAATCGTTACAGATTCCCTCGTGCGCCCGGTCCTGTTTGTAGATCTGCAGGATGCGCGCGTGTTCTTGATCCGTCGTCGGGAAAATCCGCGGAGGTTCCCCGGGCAGTAGCAGCGCGGTGTAGGCACGCCGGCGATCTACCATGCGACGGATCACGAGCATGGCAGGACGCTGGCGGGAAAGCTTAAATTCGCCAGCGGGAATCGCGCTTTCAGGGCGAAATGTACCCTAACTGGGCGTAGCTCGGAGAGGAAAAGTCCCAGGCAAGCGATACGAAACCCAGTCCTTCGAAGGTATGTCATAACCTCAGCCTTACCCTGCTTGCGGGCCCCGCTTCTGGGCGGCAATGGGCTAGGGGAACGTGTGGATTGAGAGTGGCCCTTTTAGGGCAAGCCCGTCTAGGTGAGCTTTTCAGTCTGTCCCTCGTTTTGTCCTAACAGCCTGTCCCTACGGTCTGCACGCGTTTGAATCGGGTATAGCCTGTCCCTCGGCTGGAACCTTAGTGCCAGTTGAAGTTAAAGCTGACGCTGATCCGATCCGCGTCGACCCGGTTGGACGGCACCTCGTGGCGCAGCCAACTCTCGAAGAGTATCACGTTACCGGCCTCGGCTGGATAAGTGACGTGGGAGCGATTCTCCTCCCGGGCGCTCTCCCGTCGCGGTGGTGCCGCCATGAACCGGTCCAGACGCGGATCCTCAAACTTCAGTCCCGGACAGCCTTCCGGCGTGGCCACGTAATAGGTCCCGCTGATGAATGACAACGGGTGCAGGTGCAGCGAGTGCGCGACCGTCGGCGGCATGATGTTCAGCCACAGATCGGTTAGTTCCACCTGTCGTCCGCGCAGGTCCATTTCGAGGTGCCCGGCAAACCTTCGCATATGCCGTTCCAGCTTCCGCCCGAGATCCGCGAAGCTGCTCGAAAACCGGTGCAATTGGTTAAGTGAAGCGTAGCTCGTGTATCCGCCGGGATAGTTTTTCGCTGACCACCTCCGGCCCGCCCGGTCGTAATCCCGCAGCTGCCGGCACTCCTCCGCCAGATCTCGGTTGAAACGCTCAAGCCCCGAGCGCTGCAACGTCTCACAATAGATGTAGGTCGGGAACCAGGCGCGGACAGGCATGGCGCGATCGTAAACTCAAAGCACCCCGCCCATGCGGCGTCGCACCCATGGCACCAGCGCAAGGAACACTCCCGCCACAATAAACACCGCCAGCGCCTGTTGACCGAAGAAGCGGTCCAGCTGCCCCGCCTCGCCCTCGCCGAAACTCGCCGCCAGCACGCCGGCGAACTTGTTGCCGAACGCCGCACCGAGAAACCAGATGCCGAGCATCGCCCCCACCAAATGCCGCGGCGCCAGCTTCGTGAAGGTGCTCAAGCCCACCGGGCTCAGGCACATCTCTCCCATCGTCTGCAGCAGATAAAGGCCTAGCAGCCACAGCGGGCTCACGCGACCTTCCGCCGCGAGGCGCGCCGCTGGAATCATCAGACTGAAACCGAGCGCCAGGAAAAACAGCCCCAGCGTGAACTTCATTGGGCTAGATGGCTGCCGCGCGCCCAGTCTCGTCCAAGCCAGCGCGAACACCGGCGCGAGCAGGATCACAAAAATCGGGTTGGCCGCCTGATACCATGACGACGGCACCTCCACGCCACCCACGTGCGTGGCCGTGTAGCGGTCGGCGAAAAGACTGAGCGAGGTGCCCGCCTGCTCGAACAGGGCCCAGAAAACAAACGCCCCGATGAAGAAAAAGAAAATCGCGCCCAGCCGCCGCACGTCCTCCTGTCGCGAAAAACCAAACCACACCATCAGCGCCACCGGCACGAGGATGAACAGGTAGCGGATCCACGTGAATCCCGCGGTGTCCGAAAGTTTGACGATACCCCACAGCGCAAGCGTGCCCACCAGCGTAAGCAGAGGCTTGCGCCACGCGCCGGGAGCGGCCGCCGGCGCCGGTCCGACTTCCTTCAGCCCACGCCCGAAGACCGCGAACACCACCAAGCCGAGTACCATACCCACGCCCGCCGCCGCGAAGCCCCAGTGCCATGAGTGCACCGGGTTGAAGCCCCAGCCGGTGAGCAATTCCTTGAACTTGCTGTGCTGCGCGAGGAATCCCGTAGCCAACGGGGCGATGAACGCCCCGAGGTTGATCCCCATGTAGAAGATCGAGAAACCCGCGTCGCGCCGGGAGTCACCGGGCCGGTACAGCTGCCCGACCATCGCGCTGATGTTCGGCTTCAGCAGCCCTGTCCCGAGCACGATCAACAGCAGCCCGAGGTAAAACGTGAAGTCCCCCGGCACCGCCATCAAGAAGTGCCCCGCGGCGATGATGATCCCGCCAATCAGCACCGCCATTCGCGAGCCAAGGATGTTGTCGGCTATCATGCCGCCGGGGATCGACAACATGTACACCGACATCGTGTAGGTTCCGTAGATCAGGGCCGCCTTGTTGTCGGGCAGTCCCATGCCCCCCTTCGCAACGGGAGCCACCATGTAGAAGGTCAGCAGCGCGCGCATCCCGTAATACGAAAACCGCTCCCATAACTCGGCGAAGAACAGCGTGTAGAGAGGACGCGGGTGACCGAACAACTGCGGATGGGCGGGCACCACGGCCTCGGTCTCGATCGGGACCGGGCTGACGGGGGCGGGGGAACTCATGGGCCATGGAGCTTGGGCGGCGCCCTAGAAGCGGCAAACCGTATCTGCGGCGCCGGCAAAGGGCATCGGGTTTGCCTTTCCCTTCCGGCGCCGATGAGGTTCCGCTTCCTCCGCTCCCCACCGGCCTTTCCTTGCGCGCTCCCCCTTGTCCCGTCGTTCCATGAGACCACTTCTCGCGTTCCTGTTCATACTTTCCCTCCCGGGCGCGTTATCCGCGCAAAAGGCCAAGGCCGATGTTTTCGCCCGCATCGATGCCGGTCGCTCCGCGTACGACGACCTCGCCCTCAAAATCTGGGACTTCGCCGAGGTCGGTTACCGGGAGCACCGTAGTTCCGCTTTACTTCAGGAAAGGCTGCGCCAGGAGGGGTTCAAGGTGGAGTCGGGTGTAGCCGGCATTCCCACCGCTTTCATCGCCAGCGCCGGCTCCGGTTCGCCCGTGATCGGCGTGCTCGCGGAGTTCGATGCCTTGCCCGGCGCCTCGCAGGAAGCGGTTCCGGAAAAGAAGCCGCGCCCCGGAGCCACGGCCGGCCACGCCTGCGGTCACCACCTGTTCGGCGCCGGCGCCGCGCAGGCGGCCGTCGCGATCAAGGACTGGCTGCGCGCCAGCGGCCGCTCCGGTACGGTGCGTCTCTACGGCACACCGGCGGAGGAGGGCGGCTCCGGTAAGGTGTACCTGGTCCGCGCCGGACTTTTCCGCGATGTCGACGTCGCCCTGCACTGGCATCCCGCCGACCGCAACACGATCATCATGACGCCGTCCCTCGCCAACCGCTCCGGCAAGTTCCGGTTCAAGGGCGTCTCCTCGCACGCCTCCAGCGCTCCTGATCGCGGCCGCTCGGCCTTGGACGGCGTCGAGGCCATGAACCACATGGTCAACTTGCTGCGGGAGCACATCCCGGAAACCTCGCGTATCCACTATGTGATCACTCGGGGCGGCGAGGCTCCCAACGTCGTGCCCGCTTTCTCCGAGGTGTACTACTACGTGCGTCATCCCAGCCGCCAGGTGGTGCGCGATGTCTGGGATCGCGTGGAAAAGGCCGCGACCGGCGCCGCGCTCGGCACCGGCACCACCGTCGAATGGGAAATCACCGGCGGGGTCTACGACCTGCTCCCGAACGAGGTCCTCGGGCGTGTCATGCACGCGAATCTCGAGGTCGTCGGCGGTGTCATCTACGATGAGGTCGAGCGGGAGTTCGCGGCGAAGATCGGCCGCACGCTCCTTGGCAAGGCGCCTGCGCCCGAAGTGGCCGCGCTGGTTCCCCCGTTCAGCCCGAACCCGCCCCGCGACGGCGCGGGCTCGACCGACGTCGGCGACGTCAGCTGGACCGTACCGACCGTCGGGGTGCGCACCGCGACGTGGGCTCCCGGCACCCCGGGCCACAGCTGGCAGGCGGTCGCCTGCGGCGGCACTTCGATGGGGCTCAAGGGCATGAACGTGGCCGCGAAGGTCCTCGCCGGCACGATGATCGATATTTTTTCCGATGGCGCCACGATCAAGGCCGCGCGCGCCGAACTCGAGAAGCGCCGCGGCGCGGATTTCCGCTACGAGGCGGTCATCGGTGATCGCGCCCCGCCGCTCAACTACCGCGACTAAGCGCCCGCCGCCGATGGCCGCCGTTGTTCCGCTGCTAATCCATCGTCCCACGGGTGCGGCCGCCCCGCTGGTCTTCGACTCACCGCACAGCGGGATGGAGTACCCGCCTGATTTCGCGCCCGCCGCCTCGCGGGAACAGATCGCGACGACGTGGGACGCGCACGTTGACGCGCTGTACCGCGGGGTCACGGAGGCGGGGGCGGTGCTGCTCGCCGCGACGTTTCCGCGGGCTTATCTCGACGCCAACCGCGCGGCCGACGATATCGATCAGGAACTTCTCGATGCGCCCTGGCCCGAGCCCGTGGCCCTGAGCGACCATGCGCGTCGGGGGATGGGGCTCATCCGGCGCTACGTCCTGCCCGGCGTGCCCATGTACCGTCGCCGTTTGTCGGTGGCCGAGGTGCGCCGCCGCATCGATCTCTACCACACTCCCTATCGCGCTGCCCTCGGGCGCGAGATCGACGCGGCCGCCGGACGCCACGGACGGGTCTGGCATTTCAATTGCCACTCGATGAAGTCGCGTGGCAACGCGATGAACACCGATTCCGGCCGCCCCCGTCCCGACATTGTGATCGGTGACCGCGACGGCACTTCCGCCGAACCGGCGGTCACGCGCTGGGTTACGGCGTACTTCACGGAGCGCGGCTACCGCGTGCAGGTGAACGACCCCTACCGGGGCGCCGACATCGTGCGCGCCCACGGGGACCCCGCCCGCGGGCGTTCCAGCCTGCAGATCGAAATCAACCGCGCGGTCTACCTGGATGAGTCGACCTGCGAGCTGGGCCTCGGATTCGCGCGCCTGCGCGACGACCTCTCTGGTTTCGCGCAGGCCGCGGCCGGGGCCATGGCGGCCGGTGCAGCTTGAGGATCTCCCCGATGGATCATCCCACGCCTTCCACCGCTCCACGCACCTTCCTCGAGCGGCAGCTCGCGCGGGTGGAGCGCTGGGGCAACCTGCTCCCTCATCCGGCCACGCTGTTCCTGCTGCTCGCGGCGTTCATCGTGCTGCTCTCTTGGGCGTTGAGTTCCGCGGGTGTGGGCGTCGAGCATCCGGTCACGCGGAAGGCGGTCGGCGCCGTGAATCTGCTGTCGGTCGACGGCCTTCGCCGCCTCATCACCGGGCTGCTTCCGAATTTCATCAATTTCGCCCCGCTCGGTCCCGTGCTCGTATGCCTGCTCGGACTGGCGGCCGCGGAGCACTCCGGTCTGCTGGGCGCCTGCGTGCGCCTCTTGGTGAATCGCACCCCGCGCCGCTGGCTCACGTGGGTGGTGGTCGGCTGCGGTGCGATGTCCCACACGGCGGGAGATATCGGCTACGTGCTGCTGCTACCGCTCAGCATGGCGCTGTTCCATGCGCTGGGGCGCCATCCGCTCGCGGGTCTCGCTGCCGCGTTCTCCGGGGTCTCGGGCGGTTTCGCCGCCAACCTGCTCATCTCGACGAGCGACGTGGTGCTTGCCGGTCTCACGCAGGAGGCCGCGCGGATTGTCGACCCGAAGTACACGGTCAATGCCATGGCGAATTACTACTTCCTCGGCGCCTCCGTCTTCCTCGTGACGGGACTGGGGGCGTTCGTGACCGAGCGCTTGGTGGAGCCGAGGCTTGGCCGTTACGATGGCGGGGCGCCGGCGCAGGACTTGCAACCACCGTCCGCCGCGGAGCGCCGCGGTCTCGCGTGGGCCGCGGGCGTCTTTCTCGCCTTGGGCGCGCTCGTCGCCGCCGGCCTGATCCCGGAGGGCGGCGTGCTGCAGGACCCCGCCAAGCCCGGGTTCATCCACTCCTACTTCATCAAGGGCCTCGTCTTTTTCATCTTCGTGCTCGGGCTGGCCCCCGCCGTCACCTACGGGATAGCCACCGGATCGATCCGGCGGGACACGGATGTCTATCGGTCGATGCAGCGGACCATGGAACTCGCCGCGCCGTACCTGGTGGTCGTGTTCTTCATCGCTCAATTCGTGAATCTCTTCGCGTGGTCCAACGTCGGTGTGATCCTCGCCGTCAAAGGCGCCGCGCTCCTCAAATCGCTCGAACTCGGGCCGGTGACGCTAATCGTCGGCCTGATTCTCCTCACCGCGACCACCGACCTGTTCCTCGGATCGGCCTCGGCCAAGTGGGCGATCCTCGCGCCGGTTTTCGTGCCGATGTTCATGCTGCTCGGGTACTCCCCCGAGATGACACAGGCTGCCTACCGCGTGGGGGACAGCCTGATGAACGTGGTCACGCCGCTCGCCTCGAACTTCCCGTTGGTCCTCATGTTCGCGCAGCGCTACGCGCCGCAATCAGGCATCGGCACGATGGTTGCCCTGATGCTGCCCTATTCGCTCACGTTCACCGCAGGCTGGACGCTGATGCTCGTGCTCTGGCTGCAGGCGGGTTGGCCGATCGGTCCGGGAGTTAAGATGCTGCTGGGTCAGTAGGCGACGCCGGCGTCTGGAAAACAAAAGCCCCCGCCGGTGGCGGGGGCTTGGGAAAAGGCCGGTGGCGCGAGGCGCCGGATCACTTCTTGGCCGGCGGGGGCAGCTGCGGGGCGGCGGCCGCGGCCTTGATGTCGAGGAGCTCGACGTCGAAGACCAGCGTGGATCCCGGCGGGATGCCAGGGCGGCCGTCGTCGCCGTAGGCGAGATGCGGCGGGACGTACAATTTGATCTTCCCGCCCTTGTTCATCTTCTGGATTCCCTCGGTCCAGCCCGGGATCACCTGGTCCAGCGGGAACTCGGCGGGTTCGCCGCGCTTCACGGAGCTGTCGAACTCGGTGCCGTCGATCAGCTTTCCGGTGTAGTGCACACGTACCGTCTCATTGGCCTTCGGGGCCGGACCGTTGCCCGGGGCGACGATTTCGTAACGGAGGCCGCTGGGAAGCTCCACGACGTTCTTGTTCTCCTTGAGCTTGGAGAAGAAGTCGTTGTTCACCGCCAGATTCTTGGTCTTCAGCTTGGCCACGTAGGCGGCTTGCTTCTTCTGCATGAAGTCGTCCATGAGCGGCCCGATCTTCTCCAGCTCGTAGGGCGAATCCTTGCCCTCGGCGGCGCCACGGAAGCCCTTGAGCAGGGTTTCCAGCTCGGCGGCGCTGAACTCAAGCTCGGTCAGCCCGACGCGCTTGCCGATGAACCAGCCGAATTCCTCGATCAGCTGCGCGTCCGTGAACGCGGGCTTGGCCGGGGCGGTGGCCGCGGCGGGCGCGGCGGGGGTCTGCGCGCCGGCGACGGCCGCGAGGCCGGAGAGGGACAGGCAGAGCGTGACGATGGATTTCAGTTTCATGGGAAGTGGGACGGACTGCGGCGGCGGGCCGGAGTTCCGGGGAAAGGCGGGAGGCGTGCCGGCGATTACCGGTTAAGGCAATCCCGATCTCCCCGCTTGTGCGGCCCGAGGCTTCGCGCATGGTGGGGAAACCCTCATGATGCCGGACCAGTTCTGGACCAGCCCGGACGGCCAGATTCTCGCCGTCAAAAACAAGGATGAGCGTCACGTCGCGATGACCCTGGCCTTCTGGCCCAGGAATTCCGCCGAGCTCGAGTTCCTGCAGGCGCGCCTCGCGGATCTGCGCTTCTCGGAGCGCAGCTCGCTCGCCCGCATCGGCGTCGAGATGCGGATCCGGTGCGGCCCAAGGCTGGAGGGAGGGCGGATCGAGATGGAGGTGGATGCCTTCCTGTTCGACGCCAGCTTTCCGAATGCGCCCTACTGGAAAAAGCTGATGCGAGTCGGCGCCCCGGTGGGGCGGCTCTACCATGCCCCCGCGGCGGCGAAGCTTTCCACCGCGGAGATCTGGGACGCGTTGCGGGAGAACCGGATCAAGCTCCCCAACACCATCAGCATCGACTCACGGGGAAGTGTCTTTCTCACGCCCCACCACCTCAGCTACACCTTGAGCCCCAAGCTCCAGCGGGCCGAGTTCGAGCGGGTTGTCGCGGGCCACGCGGGCCGTTCCTTCCTCGACCGGGTGCAGGTGCGCCACGACGCCTCGCCGCTGACGATCCCGCCACGCTCCGGCGTGCTCACGAGCTGCTCCATGTACCTGCGCGAGCACTACGTGGTGCTCAATCAGGGCGCCGGCAACTTCGGGATCCACACCAGCGCGGTGTTGCTCGATCCGGTGAAGACTTTCGGCACGAACGTCATGCTGGAAATCTACAATCCGGGCGACCAGCCGATCGTGAACCCGGTCGTTTCGGTCGACGTATTCCGCGCCCCCGAATTGGTCGATCCCGAGTTCAAGACGCTGGCCAAGCGCCGCACGCGCCTGCTCGCCACCGCCAGCGGTGTCTTCAAGTGCCTCGATCGCAACCCGCCCCGCGAGGAACGCGAGGCCCGTCCGCGCACCAAGGTCGTGGTCCGCGGCCAGAGCGGGTCGATGGACAACCGAGCCCTGGTCGTCCGCGCCAACGATGACCTGCGCAAGGTGCTTGCGGGCGACGCCTGCCCGGTCGGCCACCGCACCATGATCCAGGCGCTCGATGACGCGCCGGAGAACGCCGACACCCTCGTGCTCGACAGCTTCCCGAATCTCATGGAGCAGATCGAACTGCTCTCCCGCCTCGGCGACCTGAGGCTGCGCCGCATCATCTTCCGCAAGGCTTCGCGCACCCACGGCTATTTCTTCTCCAGTCACGCCCATGGAAGGTTAGACACCCTGAGTTCCATCGGAATCCAAGTCTACTGGTACGACGAACTCACCAGGGACCTCTACCTCCACACCTACAAGCGTGACCATGGTTTCTTCGTGCGTGAGGAGGTCGCCAAACGTTTCGCGGAGTCGACGATCCTCGCATTCTACGGATCCGCCGTGGGTCTCGACCAAAAGGATTCCGACCGGATCGCGACGCTGGTCGACAAGCTCACCAGCTTCATCGGCCACAACCTTGGTGTACTCACCGGTGGTGGCGGCGGCGTGATGCGGCTCGCGACGGAGCAGGCCCGCACCAAGGGCGCCCTCACCGGCGCGTGTTTCCTCGAACTCGAGGCCCAGCCGCCGGAGCTGGGCGTGGACTTCTTCAATACTTTTCAGGAGTCGTCGCGACACTTCCGCCAAAAGTGGTTCGAGGCGGCGGATTTTTGCGTCTTCAACGTGGGAGGGGTCGGCACCCTCGAGGAGGTGGGCATTGAGCTGTGCAATCTGAAGCTCGGGATCCGGCCTCGGATTCCTTACGTATTTTTCAACGCCGCTTTCTGGGGCGACCTGCGGCGCCAGCTCAATACCATGATTCGAGAGCGGCGCGCGCCGGCGTGGATGGCTGACTACATGCTGTTCACGGATGACCCCGACGAGGTCGTGGCCTTTTACCGCAAGAAGTTGCAGGTGCTTTGAGGGCAGGCCGCCGGGCCTGGCGCCCGGCGATTTTGACGTTGCCTGACCCTCGCGCTGACCACACTTGCGCGCCGTGCCATCCCCTTCCTCTAACGCGCTTCCTGCTTCCGTCCTCGTCGTCGGCGCCGGCGGCCGCGAGCACACGCTGGTGCGGGCGCTGCTGGCGTCGCCGGCGCGTCCGCGGGTGATTTGCGCGCCGGGCAACGCGGGGATCGCCGGTGAGGTGAAGTGTCACGCTGTGGCGGCGGACGACGTGGCTGGGTTGGTGGAACTCGCCCGCCGGGAACGCGTGGAGTTCGTGGTCGTGGGGCCGGAGGTGCCGCTGGCGCTCGGCCTGGCGGATCGCCTCATCGCGGCTGGGATCCCAGTGTACGGCCCGACGGCGGACGGCGCGCGGCTGGAAGCGTCGAAGATTTTTACCAAGCGGATCCTGCTGAAGCACCGGATCCCGACCGCGCCCGCCGCGTTTTTCAGCGAAGTCGGTCCCGCGTTGGATTACCTGAGAGCGCGGCCGGCGCCGATCGTGGTCAAAGCCGACGGCTTGGCCGCGGGCAAAGGCGTGGTGGTCGCGCAGACTACGGCTGAGGCGGAGGAGGCCGTGCGGGAGATGCTCGCGGGCGGGAAGTTTGGCGCCGCCGGCAGCCAGATTCTGGTCGAGGACTGCCTGCAGGGTGAGGAGACCTCCATCCTTGTGGTGGTTTCGGGGCGCGATTACGTGATCCTGCCCACGTCGCAGGACCACAAACGCGTCGGCGACGGAGACTCCGGCCCGAACACGGGTGGGATGGGTACTTACTCGCCCGCGGAGGTGGTGACGCCCGCGTTGCTGGCACGGATCGAGCACGAGATCGTGCGCCCGTCGGTGAACGCGATCGCCGACGACGGCATGGCTTACTGCGGGACGCTCTTCATCGGCATCATGCTCACGGCATCGGGACCGAGCGTGATCGAGTACAACGCGCGCTTCGGTGATCCGGAGACGCAGGTCGTGGTGCCGCGGATCGCGGGTGACGTCCTCGACCTGTTGTGGCGGGCGACGAACGGCCGTCTGGCGGGTTACCGTTTGGAGACGCGACCCGAGCACGCGCTTTGCGTGGTGGTCGCGGCTGAAGGGTATCCGGGTGTTTTTCCCAAAGGGGACGTGATTTCGCTGCCGGCGCCGTTGCCGGCGGGGTTGACCGTTTACCACGCTGGTACCGCGCGAAACGCCGCCGGTGAGCTGGTGACCAACGGCGGGCGCGTGCTCGGCGTGACCGCGCTTTCGTCTACGCTGCGCGGTGCTGCGGATCTGGCTTACGGGGTTTGCGAGCGGATTGGCTGTGCGAGCCGTTATTTTCGCCGTGATATCGGCGCTCGGCAGCTGAACCGGCGATGACGCGCACCGGAGTGTTTCTGGCGTTCGCTCTGGGTTGGCCGTTGCTGGCGACCGGCGCTTGGGCGGCCCCGCTCACGCGGGATCTGGGCGACGGCCTCACGTACGTGCGCATCCGGGAGTTGCCATCGGATCTGCCTGGAGGGCCGGCGGCGCCGGGGCAGGCGCTTATTCTGGATTTGCGCTACTTGGCGCCGGGGCGGGACGCTGCGGCGGCGTTGCTGGCGTGGGCTGAGTTTCGTGCCAGTGCGCGCAGTCCGGTGTTCCTTTTGGCGAATCGCGTGACGGGCACGGAACTCCAAGCGGTGTTGCGCCGGGTTTCCCGCGGCAAGGGGTGTGTGGTCATCGGCGTACCGGCTCCAGGCTTTGAACCTCAGCTGGCGGCCAAGTCCGGTCCCGAAGACGAACGCGAGGCCTACGACGCGCTTGGGCGTGGTGAGCCGGTTCTGTCACTTTTGGTGGAAAATCCCGGAAAAACGCGCCTCGATGAGGCGAGTTTGAACCACCCTCCGGCGGATGAGCCGGAAGACGCTCGAGTTGAACCCGCTAAAAAATCGCCGCCCATCGATGCGGCGCTGCAGCGGGCTTTTCATCTGCATCGTTCTCTAAGGGCGCTGCGCCGCCTTTAGCCCCGTGGGGACAGGCTACGGCTGGGCTCGGATCCTATTCAAGGGACAGGCTGTTCCTGCACCTGCCGAGGGACAGGCTACCGGCCCTCTTTTTTGATTCCTTTGATTTGTAGCCTGTCCCCGCCCGATGGCGGTAGATCGAGATCTTAAAGCGCGTTTTATTCTTAAAAACCTGGCATGGAGATATATGCGACGAGATGGAGAGTGCTCGATGCTGGTCCGATCTTTTCGACACTCCTACCGAGGCTGCTCTCAGGGACAGGCTATTTCAGCTCTCGCCATGGCTTTAGTACCAAGTGCTGGCAGTCGTTGCGGACGACTCCGGCCTCGACGCGGCTGATAGCCTGTCCCCGCCGGGCGGCGCGGTGGAGTTGAGGCAGCAAGTCGCTATGAAATACGCCTTTGCGTTTCGCGGCGATTCCGTCTCCGTTCCGCGCCTGTGCCCGATCCCCGCGAGATCGTCGTGGTTTGCACCGCCAACGTGTGCCGCAGCCCCATGGCCGCGGCCCTGTTGCGGCACGCCTTGGCGGCCGAATCTGCTCCCTTAGGCGGCATGAAGGTTTCCTCGGCGGGCGTGGTGGCGCGAAGGGGCGACGCCGTTTCCGCCAATTCAGTTTCGGCTCTAAAAAAGGTCGGGCTCGATATCTCCGCCCACCGCAGCCAGCCGCTGACCCAGGAAATGATGGAGCGTGCTTTACTGGTGCTCTGCATGACCGAGTCACATCGCGAAATGATCCGGCTGCAGACGGACCGGCCGCCGGCCAAACTCCACCTCTTCCGCGAATTCATGCCTGGCTCGGTGGACCGCGAGATCGGCGACCCCTTCGGCGGCCCGCTGGCGCTCTACGAGGCGGTGCGCGACGAGATGGTTGAGTCGATCCCTTCTTTGCTGCGCCACCTGCGCGGCCTCACCGGCTGAGCCGGAAATCGGCGATCGCCCCCCGGCGAGGGAACGGCGTACGCCGCCCGCCCGGGATTTCTCGTAACGCAAGAGGTGACGCCGGCGGGTGGTCTCCGCTTTTTTGCTGGCGCCGGCCGGCGCGGCCGCGCGCAATCGCGGGTCTTTTCCGCCATGTCACTCAACGCCGCTTCTCTCCGCACCCTAGATCCCGAGGTCCATGCCGTCGTCGCCGCCGAGTTGGCCCGCCAGCAGAGCCACATCGAGCTCATCGCCTCGGAAAACTTCACCTATCCGGCGGTGATGGAGGCTCAGGGCAGCGTCCTCACCAACAAGTACGCCGAGGGCTACCCGGGGAAACGCTGGTACGGCGGCTGCGAACAGGTGGACAAGGTCGAGACGCTCGCCATTGAGCGCGCGAAGAAACTCTTCGGCGCCGAACACGCCAACGTCCAACCGCACTCCGGATCCCAGGCTAATTTTGCCGTCTACACGTCGGTGCTGCAGCCGGGCGACAAGCTCCTTGGGATGAACCTCAGCCACGGCGGTCACCTCACCCACGGCAACCCGGCCAACTTCTCCGGCAAGCTCTACAACTTCTGCCAGTACGGGGTCCGCGAGGACAACGGCCTCATCGATTACGACGAGCTCGCGGCGGTCGCGGCGCGGGAGAAGCCGCGCATGATCACCGTCGGCGCCAGCGCCTATTCCCGCGTGATCGATTTCGCGCGGATGGGCGAGATCGCCCGCGGGGTTGGCGCGATGTTGTTCGCCGACATCGCGCACATCGCCGGCCTGGTCGCCGCCGGAGTTCATCCTTCCCCCGTGCCGCACGCGGATTTTGTGACGACCACCACGCACAAGACGCTGCGCGGCCCGCGTGGCGGTCTCATCCTGTGCCGCGCGGCGCACGCGAAGGCGGTCGACTCGGCGATGTTCCCAGGCGGGCAGGGTGGCCCGCTGATGCACGTGATCGCGGCCAAGGCGGTGTGCTTCGGCGAGTGCCTCAAGCCCGAATTCCGCGCCTATTCCGAGCAGGTCGTGCGCAACGCGCGCGCCCTTGCCGCCGCGATGATTACGCACGGCTACAAGATCGTCTCGGGTGGCACCGACAACCACCTCATGCTGGTGGATCTGCGCCCGAAGTTTCCGGATCTTACCGCCAAGAAGGCCCAGGAGACCCTCGATCTCGCCCACATCACCTGCAATAAGAACACGGTGCCGTTTGAGACCCGCAGCCCCTTCCAGGCCTCGGGGATCCGCCTCGGCACTCCGGCGGTGACCACACGCGGCTTCAACGAGACCGACATGACGGAGATCGCCGCCTGCATCGACGCCGTGCTCGCCGCCATCGGCACCGCGGGCGAGGCCGCCACGCTGGAGTCGGTCAAGATCCGCGTCGCGGCCCTTACCGGTCGCCACCCGCTGCCCTACCGCTGATTCCGCGGGCGCTTCGCTTTTCCCCGCCGCGGTCGCGCTGATTCCCGCCGGTCGCCGGTTTGTTCCTTGGCGCGCGCGGTCCGAGGGGCTTTTCTCCGCCTTCCGCACCTTGTCCTCCGCCGACTCCCAGCCGCCCTCCGGTGCCGCCCGCCCGCTCTCGCTCGGCGTAATCTTCCTCACGCTCTACATCGACCTGGTGGGGTTCTCGATCGCGTTCCCGCTGGGCCCCGACCTGCTCGCCCATTACCTCGGGCTCGAGGGCAAGTCCGGCGCGCTCGGCTGGATGGTGACGCAGGTCGAGTCGGTCGCCGCCGCGCTAGGCATCGCCAGCTACGCGCCCGTACTTTTCGGCGGAGTGGTCGCCTCGGTTTTCTCGGTGCTCCAGTTCATCTTCGCCCCTTTCTGGGGGGAGTTGAGCGACCGCCGCGGCCGGCGCGGCGTGCTGCTGTTCACCGTGGCCGGCACGGCCGCGAGCTACCTACTCTGGGCTTTGAGCGGCTCGTTCTGGCTTTTCCTGCTCGCCCGCGTCGTCGGCGGCGCCTTCAGCGGCAACCTGTCCGTCGCGACCGCGGCGGTCGCCGACGTGACCTCGCGCGCCGAGCGCTCGCGGGCGATGGGTCTGGTCGGGGCCGCTTTCGGCCTGGGGCTGGTCACCGGCCCGATGCTCGGGGCGCTCGCCGTGCGCTGGAATCTCGCGGAGCAGTTTCCCGCGCTTCGCGCCTTTGGCATCAACCCGTTCTCGGTGCCCGCGCTGCTCGCGTTCTGCCTCAGCTGCCTGAACCTCCTCTGGATCTCCGCGCGCTTCCGGGAGACCCGCTCCCCCGGGGCGCGTGCCGCGGCGGTCGAGCCCCGTCTTCGCAACCCACTCGCCGCCATCCTCGGCCTCGACCGCGCCGAACTCCGGCGGGTCAACCTTGTGGCCTTCGTTTTCTCCGTGGCCTTCGTCGCGATGGAAGCCTCGCTCACCTTCCTCGCCGCGCAACGGTTCGGTTTCGACGCGCGCGACAACGGCTACCTGCTCGGTTTCCTCGGCCTGTGCGCGATCATCACGCAGGGGCTGATCGTGCGTAAGGTCCTGCGGGTCGTGAGCGAGTTACGGGTGCTCTCCGCCGGCCTCGTCGCCTCCGCGGTGGGTTTCCTCGCGGTCGGTTTCGCGTCCGCCCCGTGGCAGCTTTACGCGGGGGTCGGGGTGCTCGTCTTCGGTTCCAGCCTCGTCAATCCGTCCACGACCGGCCTGATCTCCCTCTACGCCGGGCCCGACGAGCAGGGCCGGGTGCTCGGGATCTTCCGCTCCCTCGGCGCGCTCTCGCGTGCGATCACCCCGTTGCTGGCCGGGGTTGTCTTCTGGGTGTGGGGAGCGCCGGTGGTTTTTGTGGCGGGATCATTGCTTGTACTGGGCGCGCTGGCCTTCTGCCGAGGCCTGCCTGCGCCCGGCAAATGAACGCGGTCACCCCGGGGGCCCGGCGTCGCGCCTCCGCCGGGTTTGTGACGATGCTCGTTCTCCTGCTGGCCGGCTGTTCCGGAGGAGGATTCCGATCGGCGCCGCCGCAGCCCGGCCGCACCACCCTGCCGGCCCTGGGAGTGAACCTCCCGGCCGAGCTGATCGGAAACCTGCTGGTCGTGGAGGCGCCGGGCGACCGCACCGGTCCCCGCCGGTTTCTCGTCGATACCGGCTCCTCGGTCACGTTAGTCACACCCGAGGTGGCGCGACGCTCGCCGGGCCGCGGTCCCGTCGCCGCGGGCGGAACACCCCTGCGCGTCAAGGGAGCCGAGGGTGCGGTGGTCGAGCTGCCACGCTCCTCCCTGCGGAGGCTCGATCTGGGCGCGGCGCGCTTCGAGGACGTGGATGTCGTGATCCACGATTGCGCGGCGATCTCCGCCCATCTCGGGCGCCGGATCGACGGTGTGCTGGGGTTTCCCCTCTTCCGTGAGGTGCTGCTGACGCTCGATTACCCGGGCCGGCGGGTTTCCCTGAGGGCGTCCGCGGGCGGGCCGGTGAAGACGGGCGTGGCGCTCCGGTTTGACGACGCGCGCAAGGTCCCGCTCGTGAGCGTGGGGTTGGGGGGGCGCACGCTGATGATGCTGGTCGATTCGGGCAGCGACGCGGTCTTCAGCCTCAATCCCGCGGGATTTCGTCCGGCGTTCGCGTATGGCCCCGTGCGCGGCACCGTGGTGGGCACGCTTGCGGGGGAGCGTGACCAGGAGACGGGGCGTCTCGCCGGGGACATCACGGTGGGCGAAATGGTTTTCGCGCGACCGCGGGTGGATTTCACCGACGAGCTCTCGGCGCTCGGCGGAGGGGCCTTGCGGCACTTCACCGTGACTTTCGATCAGCTTCAAGACCGGGTGGTGCTGGAGCGCGCGGGGGGCGGGCCGTTGGAGACGCCGTCGCTGCGAAGCGCCGGCCTGAGCTTCTCCCGCACGCCGGCGTATTGGCGGGTAGCGGGGGTGGTGCCGGGCTCGCCAGCCGAGGGGGCCGGCGTGGAGCGCGGTGAACTCGTCGTGCGGATCGACGGTGAGCCGGTCGCCCGTTGGGACCTTTCGCGCTTCGAGGCGCGGGTGGGTCGGGCGGAGGACCTGCAATTCACCTTCCTCGAGGGTAACCGCGAGTTCACGCGCCGCGTGCGGGTTTTCGATCTCGTGCCCTAGGCGGGCGCTGCGTCCGGGTTTAGGGTTGGCGCGGCGCGGGGCGCGGACCACGTTCGCGCCATGCTCAACCTGCTGTTTATCGGCGATGTGGTCGGCCGTCCGGGGCGTGACATCATCGCCGACCGGCTGCCGCGGATCCGGCAGGAGCACGCGCTCGATTTCGTGATCGCCAACGGGGAGAACGCGGCCGCCGGGGCGGGGATCACGGGTTCGATCGCGAGGTCACTGCTCGAAAGTCGCGTCGACGCCATCACGCTGGGAGACCACGTCTGGGACCAGCGCGGCTGGGAGAATGAGATCACGCAGATCGACCGCGTCTGCCGTCCCGCCAACCTGCCGCGCACGTGCCCCGGATGGGACCATGTCATCGTCCAGGCGCGCGGGTTCCGGCTGGCGGTTTTCACGGTGCTCGGCCGCACCTTCATGAACCTTAAGGCCGAGTGCCCCTTCCTCGCCGCCGATCGCATGATCGCGCAGCTACGGGGGCAAGCTGACGCGATCATCGTCGAGATGCACGGGGAGGCGACCTCGGAAAAGCAGGCTCTCGGCTGGCACTTGGACGGCAAGGTTACCGCGGTGATCGGGACCCACACCCATGTGCCTACGGCCGACGCCCGGGTCCTGCCCAAGGGCACGGGTTTCATCTGCGATGCGGGCATGACCGGGCCCTACGAGAGTGTGCTCGGTCGCGACATCCGGCCGGTGGTGGACAAGTTTCTGGACGGCATGCCCCGCCGTTTCGAGGTGGCTACGGGAGACGTTCGACTCTCCGGCGTCCTGCTGGCGATCGAGCCGGGGATGGCGCGGACGGAGCGGATCGAGCTGCTGACCGTACGGGCCTAGCTGCGGACGACGCCGGCCTCCTCGAAAACGCCGAGGTGTCGGAAGCGCTCGTGGCGAGTGGCCAACAGTCGCGTGGAATCAAGCGCGCGCAGGTCGTTGAGGTGCTTGAGCACCGCGTAGCGGAGCGCGCCGGCGGCCTGGGCCGGATCGTTGTGGGCTCCGCCGCTCGGTTCCGGGATGACCTCGTCGACGACCCCCAGCTTCTCGAGATTATCGGCGCTGAGTTTCAAGGCCTCGGCGGCCTTCGGGGCGGCGGATCCATCCTTCCACAGGATCGCGGCGCAACCCTCCGGTGAGATGACCGAGTAGTAACTGTTTTCGAGGATGAGCACCCGATCGGTGACGCCGATGCCGAGGGCGCCGCCGGAGCCGCCCTCGCCGACCACGACGGAGATGGTGGGCGTGCGCAGCATGGCCATCTCGCGCAGGTTGACGGCGATCGCCTCGGAGACGTGCCGCGCTTCCGACTCGATGCCGGGGAAAGCACCCGGAGTGTCGATGAACGTGAGGACGGGTAGACGGAATTTCTCGGCCAGTCGCATGAGCCGGAGCGCCTTTCGGTAGCCTTCCGGCTGGGGCATCCCGAAGTTGCGCGCGATGCGTTCCTTCGGGTCGCGCCCCTTCTGCTGGGCCACGATCATCACCGCCTCACCCTCGAGGAAGGCGGTGCCTCCGATGATCGCCCGGTCGTCCCGGAACTGCCGGTCTCCATGGAATTCCTGGAAGCCCTCGCAGATGGCGTTGATGTAATCGAGGGCGTAGGGCCGGCGCGGATGGCGCGCGATCTGGACCTTCTGCCAGGAGCTCAGTGAGGAGTAGATTTCCTTCCGCGTGGCCTCGATCTTCAGCTCCATTCCCCGGACCTCCGACGAAAGGTCCACGTTGGTCTCGATGGAGCGTTGCCGCAGCTCGTTCAGCTGGCGCGACAGTTCCCTCAGCGGCTTCTCGAATTCCAGCACGTAGGCGGAGGACTCCATGCCGCGACCTTACGGAGGGGCTTTCCGGGGTGTCAACGGGCGGGAGGTCGGTGGCCCCGGCCACCCGCTCAGCTCCCGGGATTCTTCAGCTGCTCCCGCCATCCGCCGATCTTGGCCTGCGCGCCGAAATGCTCGGCCTTGGCCTTGTCTCCGCGTTCCACCCAGATGCGGGACAGGGAAGTGTTGATGAACACGTCGCCCGGGCGGAGAGCGTGCGCCCGCTCCGCCGCGGCCAGGGCCTCGTCGAGCCGGCGCAGGGAAAGGTTAACCTCGGCGAGCGCATGCCACGCCTCGAAGGAGTCCGGCGCGGCCGCCGTGGCGCGGGCCAGCTTCGCCAGAGCCGCCTGCGGGTCGTCGGTCGCGAAATCGGCGGTGGCCTCTTCCACCAGGTTCTGCAGCTCCTCGTTGGTCACGCGGTCAACCTGCGGGCCCGGACGGAAAAGGGAAGCGCCGTCGGTGTTCCCCGTTCAAAGGATGAGCATCGCGTCGCCGTAGCTCAGGAACCGGTATTCGCGCGCGATCGCTTCCCGGTAGATCTCTTGCAGCCACGCGATGCCGTCGGTCGTGCCCGGGGCGAGAAACGCCGAAACGAGGCAAAGCAGCGTCGAGCGGGGCTGGTGAAAATTCGTGACCAAGGCGTCCACGCCGGCAAAACGCCGCGGAGGGTGGATGAAGATCGAAGCCTCCGCGGCGAAGGCGGAGGCGTCGGTCGCGGCCGGTCCCCGGGAAAGGTAGTCCTCCACGGTACGCACCGCCGTGGTGCCGACCGCGATGCGTCGCCCGCCGGCCGGATCGTGAATGAAACGGCGGGTGCCCGCCGGAATCTCGTATACTTCGCGATGGATGTCGTGGGACTCCACGGTTTCCGCGGTGATCGGCCGGAAGGTCCCTAGGCCGACGTGGAGGGTGAGGTCCGTCGCCCGGATTCCCGCCATCTCCAGCCGAAGCAGCAGCTCCGGAGTAAAATGCAGCCCCGCGGTGGGCGCGGCGACTGCGACCTGCTTTTCCCGCGCGGCATAGACCGTCTGGTAGCGCTCGCGGTCGAGGTCGCGGTTCGCGGCGTGCTCCGCCTCGCCCTCGCGGGAGATGTACGGCGGCAGGGGTACATCGCCGAGCCGGTTGGCCGCGGCCGTGACCGGTTCTCCACCTTTGGTCGTAAACCTAACCACCGCGGAGCCGTCCTCCAGGCGCGCGACAATCTCGCCGCGTAATTCCCCGGAAGGATGTTCGAACGTCCCGCCCGGCGGGAGCTTGCGGCCGGGTTTCACGAGGCAGCGCCACGTGAAATCATCGCCATCGGGTCGGAGCAGGAAGCATTCGACGGCGCCCCCCGTCGGCCGTCGGCCGGACAACCTCGCGGGGAGCACGGCCGCGTTGTTACGAAAAAGGATGTCCCCGGCGGCGAGATATTCCGGCAGGTCGGAGAAGGCGCGGTGTTCCAGCCGCTTCGAACGCCGGTCGATGACCATCAGGCGGGAGGTGTCGCGTCGAGCGGCGGGCGTCTGCGCGATCCGCTCCGGCGGTAGGTGGTAGTCGAAGAGGGAAGCGGAAAGTGGCACGGAGAAGCGAAAACGCACGAAACCCGCCGCCATGCCGAACACAAGGCGCTCCTCCGCTGAAGCCTCTCTTTCCGAATAACTCCGCGGGGTTTCAACCACGGATGGACACGACTCGACACGGATGAGGAAGCGCCGATGTAGCCGAGGCCGCCTACCTCGGGTCATGCCGATGGTCTATCCGCCAATTTGCCCTCAGGGCGGCAGCAGTCCGGCGAGCACGGCGATCGCTTCCTGTCGAATGGTGAGAACTGCCCGCAGCTCGACCTGCGCTTGCTGGAGGCGGGCTTCGGCCAACCCATGCAGGTGCCGGGCGCGCGCGAGGCGCGCCTTTACCTCGGCGTCGGGTAGGTTGTCGCGGACCGCGTAGCGGAGCGAATCCTGCTCCGGGTTGGCCGATCGGCTGGAGCGGTCGCCCTTCTTCGTGGCGATTGGTCCTGATTTTCCACCTGAGCCACCCCTCCACAGGCCGTCGCGGGCCTCGTTCACCCGTTTGATACGCTCGAGAATGACTGCCCACTCGCCGTCGTCCTCCACGGCAAGTTGGTCGCGCAGTCGGTCGAGGCTGCGGGTGGCGGCTTCCTCGGAACGGGACTTCGGACCGTTAGCGGCCGTATCCTTGTCCGCCCGGGCGGGCTTGCGCGCAGCTTCCTCGCCTCCGGCTGTTTCACGGCGGAGTTCCCGTTTCTCCGGTTTCGCCTCTCCCTTGGCCGCATGCCCACGTGTCGCGGCCAGCATCGCCAGAGCTGTGGCCAGCGCCGTGATAAACACGGAGGCGGTCACTCGGGAGCGAACGGGTTCCGGGCGGGGCATGATGTGTGGGGTGATGGCGTTAGACGCATCCGCGCGCAATTCGTTACCGTGCCGGCGATGCGTTCGCCGTGGGTAAAAAGATAGCCGGACCCGCAAGGGTCCGGCTATCGTTCGTAGAGTTTTCCCTCTCCTCAGGCGCCCATCGCGTCGATCTCCCAGCCCCGGCGGTAGGTCGGATAGAGCAGCTTGTTCACGTCCTCACGGTCGGTGGTCATCTTGACCGGGTCGAAGGTGAACTTGCCGCCGGCGAGGATGGCCATGGTGCCGAGGCAGACCGCCTCGGTGAACGGCACCGAATACTCGAAGTTTGAGCCCGCTTGCGAGGGATCGTTCTTCCGGATGGCGGCGACCCACTCCTTGTGAGGGTTGTT
Organism: uncultured Opitutia bacterium; assembly: GCA_903900845.1. Classification (GTDB taxonomy): domain Bacteria; phylum Verrucomicrobiota; class Verrucomicrobiia; order Opitutales; family Opitutaceae; genus ER46. The sequence continues at coordinate 20,311 of CAIUOU010000140.1, read as the reverse complement.
CTCCGGTACGCGCGGCACGGTCTTCGGCGGCATCTTCCCGCCCTCGACGAACTCCTTGTGCTTGGCCTCGGGGATGAAGCGGGGGCTGTTGCAGTAGTCGTTGCCGTCGTAAACCGTCCCCTTGCTGCCGATGATCAGCTGGCCGCCCTTGGCGAGCTGGCGGTTGTCCTGCTTCAGGCCCTCGGGCGTCTCGGGCTTCTCGCCGCCCTCGGACCACGTGAGCTTCACCGGCGGCAGTTTGCCGCGCGCGGGGAAGTTGAACTCGACGATGGCCGACTTCGGGAACGCCACCGAGCTCTTTTGATCGATCTTCTTCAGTTCGACGGTGACCGAAGAGGCCTGGGCTAGCTCAAGATTCCAGAACGCGGCATCCATGATGTGGCATGCCATGTCGCCCAACGCGCCGCAGCCGTAGTCGATGATGCCGCGCCACTTGAACGGATGGATCTCGCTGCTGTACGGACGGTCCGGCGCGCGGCCGAGGAACAGGTTCTGGTCGAAGCCCGCGGGGGGAGTGTCGGCCTTCGGCCACGCCTGCATGCCCTGCGGCCAGACCGGCCGGTTTGTCCAGATCTGCGCCTCGCGCACCTCTCCGAGCAGGCCGGCCTGGAACCACTCGCGCACGAGACGGATGCCCTCGCCCGCGTGGCCTTGGTTGCCCATTTGGGAGCAGACGCCGTTGAGCCGCGCGAGTCGGAGTAGTTCGCGCGCCTCGCCGACGGTCTGGGTGAGGGGTTTCTGGATGTAGACGTGCTTGCCCAGCATCACCGCCATGTAGGCGGGCAGGAAGTGCATGTGGTCCGGCGTCGCGACGCCTACCGAGTCGATCTGGTCGTCCATCTCGAGCAGCATCTTCCGGAAGTCGGTGTAGAATTTCGCCTTCGGGAAGGCGTCGCGGAGCTTCTTCACGTTGGGCCGCGTGGCGTCGATGTCGCACAGGGCCACGACGTCCTCGTCTTTCTGGGACATCGCGTCGCTGAAGCCTTTGCCGCCGCAGCCGATCTGCGCGAAGCGGATTTTCGCGCCGGCTGCGATCGGGCGTGGCTTGCGGGGTTGCTTGGCCAGCGTGGTGCAGCCGGAGAAGCCGAGAGCGGCCGCGGCCAGCGCCGAGAAGCTGATGAAGTCACGGCGGTTCAGGTACGAGGTGTCGATGGGGATCATAAGGTTGTTGAAGGGTTGGCGGGGCAGACGCCGGGAACCGGCGTGGGGATACGAGGTTTTTCGCGCCGCCGGTCGGGCGCAAGCCCGCACGTGTCGCCCTGCGCAGCTCCGCCACGCCGGGCGGGATGAGCGTTGTTGCCCCGGATCCTGGCGCGACGCCGATGGCCGAAGGCGTTTCCTAAGGTGGCGGATGTTTCATCCGCAAATTTCGCAGACCATGCAGATAGACACGAAGATGGCGCGACCGAGGGGGATAGTTCCGAAGGAACGTGATTCCGAGGGTCGGCACTCCCAATCACTCGGATGGAGCCGGCCAAGCGGACGGAGTCCGCCGCTGCACGATCTTACCAGCCTTGCTGCTCAAAGGTCGCGAAAACCATTCCTGAAACACCTCGCTGCCGACATGTTCACGGAACACCCGACACGCGTAGGCCGCACGACGTTTCGGCTTGGGCGGAGCCTAACCGGGCTATCTGAGGTTTGCCGATTGGTGCGCCAACACGAAGGTGCGCCAAGGATCAACCCGGCGCCGCTCAGCGGAGACCGACGCTCTCAATCATGATCCCATCGCCGCGTTCGTAGGCTACCAGAGCGCCCGAGGAACCCTGCAGGCTCACCAGGCTTGGGAAACGACCCTCCGGCGTTAGCAGCGTGCCCGGGCCGTCTGTCTCGACGTGCTTGGTCCAAAGCTCTTTCCCGTTTTGCCAGACTGTGATGGTGCTGCCGCCGACCGTCGTCGCGACCGGTTGGGTTCCCGGCCCGAGCTCGCGTTCGCCGAGGCCGGGTCGCGCGTGAAATACCCGCCCCGCCCGCTGCCAGACTGTTCCAAAACCGTCCGCCGCCGGGAACAGCACGCCTCCGTCCATCGGGCACGCCTTCAACATCCAGGAGCCTTCACCCAGTTTTCTCGCCGGACCGAACTCCTCCGCTCCGGCGGGGCGCTCCGCGCTCCACATATCCCGGGCGCCTTCGAGGGCGTTGCGCCACATCACGCGCAGATCGCCGCGCGCGTTGAAGGCGACGCTTGGATGGCAGCACTCGCAAATCGTCTGGCCCGACGGCGCTCGGTAAATGAGTCGGTTCGCGGACCATGTCTGTCCTCCGTCCGCCGATTCCGCCCCGAAGAGCTGAGTGCGTTCACCCCGCAGGTCGAGCCAGGTGGCGAACACGCGGCCGTCGGGCGCCACGGTGAGGCCATTCAAGCCCTCGCGCGCGCTGCGGACGGTGTCATTGACGCGGAAAGGGCCCTTCCACGTGCGGCCGCCGTCCGCGGACCGGAAGGCGTGAAGGTCGCCGGCCATCGCCGTGGCCGTGAGGATTTCACCGTGAGCGACGATCCGCGGGCCGCGCCGGCGTCCCAGCATGAGGGATGGCAGGCTGGCGACGGTCACCGGCGTCGCGAACGTCGCGCCGCCGTCGTCGGATCTCGCGACGTGGATTTCCGGTCCCCGGCCGAAGGCGACCCAGACCGTACCCTTGGCGTTGACCGCGAGTTGCGGCTGAGCGGCGCGCGCGAGTTCGGTCGCCGCGCCGAGGGCGGTGCTGAGGGCAAGCAGCAGGACGGGGAGGAGAGTCTTCATGGGGAGTTCGCTGGGGCGGGGTTGGTGGCGGGTGATCCGTTGACCGCGGGTGTCCGCGCGAGCTTCCGTTCCCAGTACCAAGTGAAGAAGACCGGGACCGAGAACAGTGACACAAGGTCGAACAGCATGCCGCCCACCACCGGGAGCACCATCGGTTGCATCAGTTCGGAACCCCTGCCGGTGGCCCACAAGACCGGCACGAGGGAAAGCAGGGTGGTGGCATTTGTCATGATCGCCGGCCGTCGGCGGCGCAGTCCGGCCTCGAAGACGCGGCGGTTCACCTCCGCGGCGTCGCAGGGAGGAGTGCGGAATTTCTCCCGGATGTAGGTGCCGAGGAGGATGCCGTCGTTGAACATCACTCCGAGGAGAACGATGAAGCCGACCGCCACGGCCGTCGTCATCTCCGCGCCCCACCACCACACGAGGAAGAATCCGCCGGCGGTCGTGACGGTGGCGTTGCACAGCACGATGATCGCGGTGATGAGCCAGGACCCGGTGCCGATGTAGATGAGCACGATCATCACCGTCATCGATACGGCCACGATCCAGCGCATGGTCTCGTCGGCGCGGATCTTCTGCTCGTAGCGCCCCACCCAGCGGTAGGTAGCTCCCGAGGGTAGGGTGAGCCGGCCGTCTGCCAAGGCGGCGCGCAGTTTCGTGTCGGCGTCGCGGACCACCTCGACCTCCCCGCGGCCTCGGGCGTTGAGCAGCACGTACTGCGTGCGCTTGCCGCCTTCCGAGCGGATGGCCATCGGGCCGATGGTGTGCGTGAAGCCGGCCTCGCTCGGCCGACGCCCCGTGACGGCGAACGCGACCCCGCCGACGGGGGAGGCCGGCGGCTTGTCCCCCGCGGGCAGCGTCAGTTCCGCGCGGCGCGCCGAAATGATCGTGAGGTTGCGCTGCGCCGCGAGCGGCAGCGCGGCCTGGAGCGCCGCTGTATCCGGCGTCTGGATCTCGTGCACCATCGGAGCTGCCAGGAGGCTGGAGAGCGGAATTGCGCCGTGACCTTCCGCGGCGGGCACCTGCACTTGGGTGAGTTCATCGTCGTCGTCGCGCCGCTCGCGGGCGTAACGGATCCGGATCGGGTAACGCAGCGCGCCTTCCACCGAATAGGCCACGGCCATGCCGCCGAGTGAGGTCTCCACGGCCGTCATCACTTGCTCCTTGGATAGCCCGAAGCGCGCGAGGCGCGCCGGGTCTAGGCGGATCTCCGCGTAGGGCTTTCCGCCCTCGCGCTGCATCTGCACGTCGATCGCCCCGGGCGTGCCTACGATCACCCGTTCCGCGGCCTCGGCGAAACGTTCCAGCGCGTCATTGTCGTCGCCGAGCACCTGCAACGCGATCAGGCTGCGGATCCCCGTCGAAAGCATCACCACGCGGGTCTCGATCGGCTGCAGCCAGCTGGGCGCCACGCCGGGAATGTCCGACACCGCCGCCAGCGCCGCCCGCACCTCGGCCAGCGTGCGCGTCCGCCGCTCCACGCGGCCGTCGTCCCGCGGGAAATCATGCACGGGCCATTCCGCGTAAGGGCGCAGCTGTACGACCGTCTCGATCATCCCGATCGGCGCCGGATCGAGCGCCGTCTCGGCGCGACCCATCTTGCCGAGGACCGACGCCACCTCGGGTACCGACTCGATCAGGCGATTTTGCGTCGTCATCACGCGTTGGGTTTCCGCGAGCCCGGCTCCGGCCGGCAGCGACGGCATGAAGAGCAGCGCGCCTTCGTCGAGCGGCGGCAGGAAACTGGCACCGACGCCGGGGAAGGCCCGGGTCATCGTGTGATCGAGGCGGGTTCGCGCCAGATCGGCGCCGGCGGCCGCGAAGACCGCGCGTAACGGCTCGCGCAGCACCGGCCAACCGAGGCCCAGGAGGTAGCCGCCGGCCGCCAGCGTCGCGATCGCGACGGAGAATAGCACGCGGTGGTGCAGGAGGCGCACGTACGCCCACTCGTAGGCGACGTGGATCGCGCGGCTGGCCGGATTCTCCTCGTAGTTCGCGACGTTCTCGCGGCCGAGACGCCACACCGTGGAGGAAACCAGCGCGGCGAAGAGAGGGGCGAACAACCACCCGGGCAGGGTCAGCACTTCGCGACCGTAGTTGATCGGCAGCGACCAGCCGTCCCGGATGAACCACCCGAACGCGACCCCGCCCGCCAGGCCCGCCGCCGCCAACAGGAGGGTGCGCCTCATCTGCCACGGCGGCAGCAGAAGACGGCACAGGACCGGCACGACGAACACGCCGCTCACCACCGCGCCGCTGATCGCCAGCGTCTTGGTCAACGCCAGCGGCGCGAACAGTCGTCCCGCCTGATCCTGCAGGGCGAAAACGGGGAGAAACCCGATCACGGTCGTCGCCGCCGAGGTGAACAGCGGCCGCGCGACCTCCCGCGCCGCGAGGACCACCGTCTCCGTCACTTCCGGATCGAAGGGCGAGGCTGGCGCCGCCCGCCCTTCCCGCCGGCACTTCTCGCGCAGGTCGACGAGGTGCTGGGTGATGTTCTCGGTCATGATGATCCCGAAATCGACCATCACGCCGACCGCGATCGCGATGCCCGCGAGGCTCATGATGTTGGCGCTCACGCCGCACGCCCACATCGCGAGGAACGTGAACAGCATGCCGAGTGGCAGGCTCACGGCCACCGCCAGACTCGCGCGGAAGTGGAGGAGAAACGCGACCACGACGATCACCGTCGTCACCACCGCCTCCCTCAGGGTGGAGGAGAGGGTCTCCGTCGTCTCCAGAATGAGCCGCGAGCGGTCGTAGAAAGGGATCACCGCCAGTTGCTCCACCTTCAGGGCGGGTCCTAGTTCCAAGAGGCGGCGCTTTACCGCGTTGATCACCGTCCGCGGGTCCTCGCGCACCCGCAGGCCGATGATCGCCCCGACCTGCTCCTGCGACGCGTCGGCAAGCAGGCCCTGCCGGAACTGGCCTCCCACGCCCACGCGCGCGAGCTCGCCCAGCCGCACGCCCGCGCCTTTCGTCCGGTCCCCGCGGATCACGATATTCTCCACGTCGGCCACCGAGCGGGTGAAACCCGTGGCACGGATCATGGTCTCCACTCCCGCGCGCTCGACGCTCATCGCGCCCGTGTCGCGCCCCGCCCGCTGCACCGCCATCATGAGCATGTCCAGCGTCAGCCCCTGCTCCTCGATCCGCACCGGATCGACGTCGATCTGATACTCGCGCACCACGCCGCCGGCGGGTGCGACCTCCGCAACGCCGGGAACGGCGCGCAGCGCCGGGGTCACCAGCTGATCGAGCACGCGGCGGCGCGTTTCCGTGTCGCGAGGCCCCTGCAGCGTGAAGGCAAACACCTGCCCCATCGCCGTGGCGTCCGGCCCCAACCGCGGCGTCACGCCGGGCGGCAGCAGGCCCTGCAACTGCGCGAGCCGTTCGAGCACGCGCGTGCGGCACTCGTACAGGTCCCGCCGCTCCTCGAAGATCACGTAAAGGTAGCTCGCGCCGTAGAGCGACATGCCGCGCACGGTTTGCACGCCCGCCAAGCCCTGCAGTTCACGCGTCAGGCGTGCCGTCACCTGCAGATCCATGTCCTGCGGGCTCTGGCCCGGCCACTCGGCCCACACGATCACCTGGTTGTCGCTCAGGTCCGGCAGGGCGTCGACCGGCACATGCCGCCAGGCCCACAGCCCCGCGATCGCCAGCCCGAGTGTGGCGGCGAGCGTCAGCAGCGGATTGCGGATGGCGGCGGCGATCACGTGAGGGAAGGGATTCGTTTTCCGGCGGTTGGTTTGATCGGGTTATCGGGGGCGGACGCTACCAGGACTCGGCCTGTCCCGTCGTATCCGAACTCCGGTTTAGCCGCGGGTGCTCCCGCGGACCATTCGGGCCTGATCAGCGGCAGCGCGGCAAATCCGGGTTCGCTCCGTCCGAAACGCACCGCCTTCGCGGGTCCGCGGCTAAGGCAGGCGCGGCTGCCGGGAATATCCTTCCCGAGTCCACGGGTGTAACGACTTGGATGCATCCGTGAAGGGTCTATCGTTCGCAGCCTAGTGGCTGTGGCCCGGCGCGGCGGCGCCGCGCGGAAAAAGCAGGCTCGGCGTGCCGGCCAGCTGGGCCTGGCTGTCGATGAGAAAGGCTCCCTGCGCCGCGACTTCGTCTCCCGGCTGCAGTCCGGCGCGCACGATGAAGACGTCGTTGCCCGCCTCGTCCTCGAGGCGCGGCCCGAGTGCGATTGGCGCGAGGTCGAACTTCATGCTGCCGTCGGGCCGCCGCCCCGCGACTTTCCAGGTGACGTGACGGACGCCCGTCGAGAGCACCGCCGCCTTCGGCACGAGCGTGAAACGCGCGGGATCGGTCCGGGATGGATCCGTCGCGCGCAGATCGGCGTCGAGCGCGACCGCGATTCGGGCCTCCACGAGGCTGCCCGCCAGCAACAGACCTTCGGGGTCGCGGAGGTGGATGTGGATCTCCCGGGCCCGGATGGCCGGATCGAGTTCCGGCGCCAGCCATGCGAGCGTGGCTTTGACGCTCGGCAGTTCGCCGCGGTCGTCGGACGACAGTTTCACCGGCTGGCCTAGGCGCAGCCAATGGGCGCGCGCTTCCGGAACGTGCACCGAGATCATGAAGGAACGCGGCTCGACGAGGCGGAGGAGTGGAGTGTCGGCTAAGACCTCCTGACCCACGTTGGGGAGCTTCGCGGCAGACATCCCGGCGCCTTCCGGCGGGAGGATGATCTGGCCGGCGTAAGGGCTCGTGATCGTGACGGTGTCGACGGGCGCACCACCTCCGATGATCGCCGCGCCCACGGCCGGTAGATTCCAGCGCATGAAGCGCTCGATCAGGGCATGGAGGGTGTGGGCGTCGGCCAATTTCAGCGCCGCCGCGAGTTCCGCCTGGGCCGCGAATACCTCGGGGCTGTAGAGGTCGATGACGGGAGCTCCGGCCGCGACGAGCTCGCCGGCGTGCAGCGCGGCGGGATGGCGTTTCACGATGCGGCCGGCCACGCGCGGAGTGACTACCTCCAGGGTGCGCTCGTCGTAGCGCACCGCGCCGTACGCGCGCACGGTGGCCGTGGCGGGGCCCTCGGTTGCCTTCGCGAGCTCGATCCCCATGCGCCGCTGCTGCTCCGCCGTCAGTTCGCCGGCGGTGACCTTGGTCATCCGCATGCCGCACACCGGGCAATCGCCGGGCCGGATGCCGATGAAGTCCATCATGGGGCAGGCGTAACGTTCGCCGGTCGGTCCGGGTGCGGATGCGGTTTCCGGCGTGCTCGGAGTGAAAAGCGTATGCTCCGGGAGCAACGCAAGCACGGCGGCACCCGCGGTGAGCCCGGCGAGCGCGGTCATCCAACGCTTCCAGATCATGGCGTGCCTCCGGACTTCATCCGCTCGTTCTTGAGATAGGGGGGGCCATACTTGTCTGGATCCGCCTTGAACTTCGGCGGGCACATCCGGCAGCCGAAGCCGATCACCTGTCCCTGATAGACGGCGGTCGGCAATTTCGGGTCCACCGGCATACCACAGATCGCGCAGATCGTGTTGACCGGCTTGGCGTCCGCCTGAGCGGCCGCGTGTTCGGGGGTGACGTGCGGAGTGGCGGCTGGGGCCGGGGCGGCCGCCGCCGGGGCTTCCAGCTTGTGGCCGGAGTGCGGGTCATGTCGCGCGGTGCGCATCACCAGCACGGCGGCCGCGCCGAGGGCGAAAGTTCCGAGAAAGATGAGTACGTGGCGGATCATGGCGGGGAACCGGGGCGGGTTGCTGAATCGAGAAGTTTTCCGGCCGCGACATGGCGCCAGAGCTCGGCGCGCGCCGTGCGGGCGGCGGTCTCGGCTTCGACGATGCGGAGCTGCGTCTCCGCGGTCCGCTCGAGGATGTCGACCGCATGCAGCACGGCTGAATCCCCGCCCATGCTGCCCGCCGATCCGACACTCACCGTCCCACTGAGGATCTCGTGCTCCGCCTCGAGCCGCCTGCGGGTGTCGTCGGCGAGTCTTCGTGCGGCGTTGGCAAGTTGTTCGGCGCGGGCAGCACGTCCGGTCGCATTGGTGACGCGCCGGCGGGCCGTCTCGGCGTCGGCCTGCGCCGCCGCGCGCTCGGCTTCCGCAGCGCGCGATCCTGCGCGCGCGTAGGCGCGGCTGCGCCACGGGATTTCCGATGAAACGGCCAACCCGATGGTATCCTGGGCCGAGGATCCGCCGCCCTCCCGCTCGAAGCGGAGGCCTACGGCCGTCATCGGGTTGGCTCCGACGCGGGCCATCCGGCCCGTCGCCGAGGCCTCGGTGGCGCGGGCCTCCGCGAGAGCGACCGCCGGCGAGCCTTCGGCGCGGATCGTGGAGATCTCCGGAGCGGCGAACGGTGGCAGGGGAGCCTCGGAAGCCAGGGCCAAGTGCATGCGCGCGGCGGCTTCGGCGTCGGCGGCGTTGCGGCGGGTTTCCTCGATCGTGAGTTCCAACGCCGCGATCCGCGACCGGAGCGTCAGGCGGTCGGCCAGCTTGACCGTCGCGCCCGCGGCGAGACGTGCGTCGAGGCTGGCGAGGGCGGTGCCAAGCCGACTACGTTGAGTCTCGAGGAGCGCCACCCGGGCGCGCGCGCCCTCGGCTTCGGCAAGAGCCATCGCCGCGTCGGCGGCCGTATCGCCGGCGACCATCGCGAGTTCCGCCTCGGCCATCGAGACCACGGCCGTTGCGCGTTCACGATCGGCCGCGCGTTCTCCGCGCCGGGGCAGGGGCTGACGGACGCTGAGCTCCCACATGGAGCGATCATCCACCGTGCCCGGCCGGTTGGCGCGCGACCCCATGGCCTCCAACTCCGGATCGGCGAGACGCCCCGCGGCGCCCACGCGGGCCTGCGCCGCGTCGATCCGACGGCGGGCCGACTCGAGCGCGGGGGACCCGGTCACCGCGGAAAGCAGTGGCGCGGCATCCTCCGCGGCGTCCGCGGCGGAGGCGGCCGCCGCGAGCGCGAGAAGCAGGACGCGGCGGACGCGCATCGTGGCGCCCTATTTCTTGGCCTTGTTCGCCGCGGCCTCGTCGAGCTTCTTCAGGAACTTCGCGGGGTCTGCCTTGAAGTCGTCGGAGCAGCCTGCGCAGCAGAAGAAGACGACGCGGTCCGGCTTTCCGGCGGTGCGATGGATATGGCCGGAGGCCTCACCCATGCTGCCGAGCGCCTCGTTGGAGACCAGGCAGGTCTTCAGCGGGTAGCTGGCGCGGGCGGCATTGATGATCTCGGCGTCGGTCTTCTTGGCGTCCGCGGCGAGCGTGAGCGAGGCCGGCAGGGCGGCGATGAGCAGGGTGGGGAGGAGGAGTCGGATGTTCATGGTGACGGTTGCAACGAACGTTAACCCCGGGGCGGCGCAATCCCCCGGGATTTTTTTCGCGGGATTTACGTGGCGGGGGTTTAGTGGCAGTAAAACCCGCCACCGCATGCAGGCTTTCCCCGGTCCCGATCCGCTTTCCCGACGTTTACAGGAGTGGCGTGTGAGCGCTCCCCGAGACCCGCTCTTCCGCGCGCGCGTACGCGTCCGGCTGGAGACCGCACCGGCGGGTGTTCCTTGGCCGGAGTTCGCGCGGAGGCACGCGCTCGGGGTGTCGCTGTTGGTGCTGCTCGCGCTCGGCGCCGGAGCGGCGGGCGGTCGCGGCTGGGCGAGATCGCACGACGCGGCCCTGAGCGTGCGGTTGGCCGAGGAGTACGTCGGCATCCTGGACGCGCGGCTGATCTCGCGCCGCTGAGGATCACGTCGCGTGCGGAACCTGATCATCACCGCGGTCCTTGCCGTGGCTGTCTGTGCGGCGGCCTTCGGCACCGGTTTCATGCTGGGCGGCGACCGGGCGTTGCGGGAGGCCGGACGCGATGGTGATGCGCTCGCCTGGTTGCGCGTCGAGTTCCGGCTTTCCGAGCGCGAGTTCACCGCCATCCGCCGCTTGCACGAGGACTTCAGCGGGGAATGCGGGCGGCATTGCGCGGCGATCATCGAGGCGCGGGAACGGCGTGCCCCTTCCGCCGAGGTCGCGGAACTCGAGCGGTTCTGCGTGGAGGCGATGAAGACGCACTTCCGGCGGGTGGCCGCGCTGATGCCGCCGGCCCAGGGGGAACGCTATCTCGCGTTCGTCCTGCCCCGGGTGGAATCCCACCCCCACCACGGGGCTCCTAGCCTGCGGGTCGGCCCGTGACTGCACCGGCCGCAGAAACCGACGAGGCGGCCGGGGATCGGCTCCGCATGGAGTGTGCCCGCGCGGGCGACGAGTCGGCCTTCGCGGCGTTGATGGAACGTTGGGAGATTCCCGTGAAATCGCTGCTCGCGCGGATCGTGCTCAACGCCTCGGAAGCCGAGGAACTCGCGCAGGAGACCTTTGTCCGGCTCTGGCGGAGCCGGGGCGATTTCCGTCCAGGTGCCGCCTTTCGCCCCTGGCTTTTCGCCATCGCGGTCAACCTCGCGCGCAACCGCCTGCGGTGGTGGCGGCGTCGGCCGACGGTCGAATTGGGGGAGTGGCTTGAGGCCGGTGGTGATGCCGTGGAAACCGCCGGCGGGGCCGGCGCCCTCGAGCGGGCGGAGCGCATCGCTTCGGTGCAGGCCGCCATCGCGGCGCTTCCCGCGGATCTCCGGGAGGCGCTGGTCCTTTTCGAGTTCGAGGAGCTGTCCCAGTCGGAGATCGCCGCCGCGCTCGGCACCACGCCCAAGGCCGTCGAGTCCCGCGTCGCCCGCGCCCGCGCCAAGCTCCGGCGCTCGCTGCGTCCCGCCCTCTGAGGTGTGGCGCATTCTCCATTGCGTCCGCGACCCTATCGGTCGTCCGAGATTCGGTTTGTCCTGATGGATGCTCACCAAGCCAAAGATCCCGACCCTCTTTTCCTGCCGTTGCCTACGTTTAGTCCTGCTGGATGGTCTTGAACAGGAGGCAACGGAGATAACGGAGTCGGCTTGGTGTAGCCGCGGCCGCCCGCCGCGGACCATGCGGAGGAAGGTACCGCCGAAGGCTGTTCGGTATCTCCGGTTTTTTTAACCACGGATGCACACGGATGCACGCGGATGATGCGGCGAGCGGGAAGCGCCGCGGAATCGCTTCGCGTGGAGCAACCACAAATGCACGCGAAGGGGCACGAATGGGACGGCCGCCTTCGGCGGCCGTGTTGAAGTTGAGGGTCGAAGTTGAAGTCCACGCCACGCGTTCGGCCGCCCGGGGAGGGGCGACTTAAAGCGAGAGCGAGAGACGGGAAATTGGCGGAAAGAGTTCCCGGCGATCCGAGGGTTGCCCGCCTGAGGCGGGTAAACACCCAAGGTTATATCACACGCGTTTCTTAACGAAAGGCGGTTCGGCCTTTCCGGACGAAAGGCATCCCGTGTAGCCGCGGCCGCCCGCCGCGGACCATGCCGCTTGCGTGACGGCCAAAGGCGGTTCCGAACAAAGCGACATTGAACCGCGGATTTCCCGGATGGCGCAGATGAAGGCGACCCTGGCTTGAGCGGGGAGAATCGTGCCGAAAAAACACGCTTTTCAGGTATAGCAGTGCGGACGACGCGGATGATGAAAATGGGCTTACGCTTTTCCGAACGTCGCGGCATGCTTGGTCCGCCTCGGTTTCCTCGGATCGCTCCTGCTTGAAGGCTTTTAACAGGAGGCAGCGGAGGTAACGGATTCGGCGTGGGTTCAACCCGGCTGCGCTTTCGGGGAAAGTGGAGAAGGTGCCACGGCTGCGTGCGGTGCCGAGGGCCGTTTTTTCCCCGAACGGATTAGCGCCCTCCTGACCTTTCTTTACCACCTGCGGCGAACGATGTGGCCGGCGCGTGAGCGATACCACGCTTACGCTTGCGCCGCGAAGGGCCCGCACGGGTCAGGGAGTGAGCACGATATCGTCCTCGGTCCACAGGCGGCGGTCGGGTCCCGCACTGCGCACCTCCATGCGGCGGGCGCTTTCGGCGTGGAAAAAGAAGGGCGAGCCCCAGCGATCGCAGAGTTCCCCGTCGCGGTTCACGGCGGCATGGCCGCGCGGCACGAAGGCTACCCGGGTCGGGTTGCGGCCTTGTAGAGCCGCGGTGATTTCGGCATTCGAGCCGATGGGATTGCCCTCCCGCGGAAAATTCGTGCGGAACGCCTCGAGGAGGCCGAGCACGACGCGGAGATCCTGCTCAATCGTTCCCGCGGGCGCGTTGAGTTCGTCCGCAAGGCGCGACTCGTCCCCCGCTCCCGGAGGCGCCGGTGTGGTGGCGGGGCGGGGAGCGTTGACCGCCGCGGGCGCGCTGTCCCGGCTGTCACGCGCCGGCGGCAAGGCTCCGTCCGTCGTCGGTCGGGCGGCGGGACGCGCCCACCACCAGAGAACGACGATGGCGACAGCGAGCGCGGCGCCAAGCAGCGCGCGCCGCCGGGTCATCCGAGGAAACCGAGGTTGGCCCGGGAGAAACGACCGATGTTGGGCAGCACGACGGGAAGGTCGGTGGCGCTGACGCCGAACCAGGTGGCGAGGGTCGCGGCGTACTGGTCGACGCTGGTCGTGGGAATCCAGCGGCCGAGCCCGGTGTCATCCGGTCCGTTGATGGACAGCGCGGGCATGCGGCCGTACAGCTCCCCTCCGCGCACGGCGCCGCCGACGACGAAATGGTGGCTGCCCCACCCGTGGTCGGAGCCGTCGCCGTTGGAGCGGAAGGTGCGGCCGAAGTCCGAGGCGGTGAAGGTCGTCACCTGGTTCTCGATGCCCAGCTCCGTGGTGGCGGCATGGAAGGCGCTCACCGCCTGGCTGATCTGGGAAAGCAGGCCGGCGTGCGTGCCGGTCTCCGGGCTGGTGTTGACGAGCTGGCCGGCGTGGAGGTCCCAGCCGCCCAGTTGCACGAAGAAGATCTGACGCTTGAGGCCGAGGTTGGGGGCGGCGGCGATGAGGCGCGCGGCCATCCGGAGCTGGTTGCCCGCGCTGGTCGCGGGAAAGGCCGTGCGGATCGTCGTCGAGGCGGCGAGCACGGAGTTGAGCAACTCCGCGCTGACGATCGCCTCGGAGGAGGCCGATCCGAACGCGGCCTCGAACAGCCCCGACTGCGGCTGGCCGAAAAGGTCCCGCTGGGCCCGGTAGCGGATGCCGTCGAGGTTTGTCGGGTTGGTCGACGTGGTGGTGCCGGTGAGGTTTGTGGCGCCGCCGGTGCCGACCGCATACTGCGAGACCGTGGAGCCGACCTGGAACGTGTTCTTGCCGGCGATGCTGATCGACATGGAGATCTGCTCGCTGGAGTTGAACGCGTTCAAGAGGTCGGCGACGCGGCCGCCCCAGCCGGTGGCCGTGGGCTTGTCCGGCACGCTGTGCTGCCACTGCACCTGTTGGTCGCTGTGCGAGAACAACTGGGGAGGCAGGGGGACGCTGCGCGCGGTGTACTGGGCCTTGGTGGTGGGGTAAACGAGGGTGCCGACGTTGGCGACGAGCGCGGTCTTGCCGGAATCAAACAGGGATTTGAGTTCCGTGACGGCCGGGTGGAGGCCCCAGGTACGGCCGTCGGAGGTTCGCGGCGCGATGGGCAGGAGGGAATCCCGGCGCAGGGCGAGATTGCTCCGCGCGGTGCGATACGCCTCGTAGCTGGCGGCGTCGGTGGCGGCGCCGGCGCCCATGGGCACGAGCAGATTGTTGGCGTCGTTGCCGCCGTTGAGAAAGAGGCAGACGAGGGCCTTGTAGTCGGACGGGTGGGCTCCGGCCCGGCTGGGCGGCTGAGGGCCGTTGGCGGGGCTGGCGACCGCGCCCATCAGGCGCAGGCTGCCCAGCGTGGAGAGCAGGCCGGTGGCGCCGACGGCCGCGCAGCACGCGCTGCCGAAGAACTCGCGGCGGGAAACCTCGGGGGCTGTCTTCTTGCGGTTGCTCATGGGAGGGAGGGTTCGGGTGATTATTTCTGGATCGCCGCGTTGGGTGAAGTGAGCGCGAGGAGGATCGCGGTCCGCACGCGGTCGATGGTCGAAGTCGTTGACGGCAGGGCGGCCAGGGCGGAGGTGATGCGGGTCCGGGAGGCGGCGGACAACGAGCCCGAGCAGAGCACGAGGTTAAGGTGGTCGAGCAGGGCCGGAACGTTGCCCGCCAGGGAACTCTCGTACGAGAGATCGAGGGTGAGCGTGTAATCGGCGGCGGACGTGGGTACCCCGTTGGTGGTGGGGGTGACGGCCACGACGAAGCCCCGGAGATAGTTGGGCACCATGATGGCGAAGTTGTCGTCGGTGATCTCGAACTCCGGGGCGACGAGACCGGCGGCCGCGAGCGGGCCGGGCAAGACATAGTCGGGCTTGAAGAAATTGAACACGGTGGGCGAGCGCATCGCGGCCTGGGCCAAATTGCTGATCGCATTGCCGGGCAGGGTGGCGGAATTGACGGTGGCGATCTGGGTCGCGGCGGCGGGCCTCGGGGTGGAGGAGGTGATGAAGTTGCCGTCGACCGTGTGGCGGAGCCCGAGGAAGCGGCCGCTCGGCGCGGAGGCGTTGAAGCCGCGCAGTAGCCCGGTGAGCCGGAGCAGCGGTTCCTTCAGCTTGCCGTGCGCCGCGTTGGCGAGGAGTTCGGGCGACCGCGCCTCGTAGTCGGTGAGGATCGCGCGCACCACCGCCGCCAGGTTGCCGCGGGCGCCGGTGCCGTCGTCCTCGAACTTCCGCGCGACGCGGTACACATAGGCGGGGCTCGGGTTGCTGGCGACCAGCCGTTGAATGAGCAGCTTGGAGATGAACGGCGGCGTGTTGGGGTGGTTGAACAGGGCATCGAGGGCCAGCCGAAGGTCGGTCGTTCCGCCCTGGCTGGCGGGGATCGGGGTGGCGAGCACCGGGCTGAGGTCCTTCGCGGTGTCGTCGTGGAATGCAGGGTAAAGCTGCATGGGGCTGATGTGGTTGGCCCCGGCGGTGCGGAAGGCGTTGAGGTTGGTCGACGGGTAGGCCCAGCCGGTGAACACCTTGGCCATCTCGGTGATGGTGGTCTGGTTGTAGGTCGGGATGGGCAGGCCGTCGGCGCCCAGCATCAGTGTGCCGTCGGGCTGCAGCCGCACGAGGCCGATGGAGAAAAGCTGCATCACCTCGCGCGCGTAGTTCTCGTCGGGTGTGGTGATGGCGTTGCCGGCCGTGTCGTAGGTGGCCTTGGCGTTGCGCAGCGAGCTGAGGTACTCGCCCATCATGGGGCTGAGTGTGATCTGCTCCAGCAGCGCGCGGAAGTTCCCGAAGGCGCCGGCGCCGAGGATGTCGTAGTAGTTGGCGATCGGCTCCGCGCGGCTGTCGTCACCGAGACCGACGTCGGAGATGACGAGGATCTGGCTCAGCGCGAAGGCGACGCGCTGGCGCAGCTGGTCGCGCGCGGTGAGCACGTTCTTGAACCACGCCGACTGCCGGTTCGGCGGGTGGATGGCGTTCCAATTGGTGAAGCTACCGCTGCCGCCGAAACGAGTGCGGTCGTCCACGACGGCCTGGCGGTGCGACGTGAAGGGGAGCGCGAGCTGCTCGTTGAGCCAGGCGTCGATGCTGCCGCCGGTGAGGGCGTCGATCTCGCTGCGCTTCGGCCCGAAGGTCGCCTGCGTCAGGAAACGGGCGGCGTCGGTGGCGGAAAGATTACTCAGGGAAACGGAAGGCGGGTCGGCGGGCCGGGAGAAGCTCGCCGAGCCGGTGCCTTGGATGAACGTGCCGCGGACCTCGCCCGCCGGGTAGCGTGCGGTGTCCACGCCGACGTAGATATTGCCGGTCTTCAGGGCGGTGAGCAGCGCCGCGTTGGTGTAGTTCCCGGTGGGCAGCAGGAGCCACTGCGCGGTGCCGGAGGAGGCGTACGGCAGCGTGAAGACGAAGTCGCCCGAGGGACCGATGCGCAGGTGGGCGGAGGTGACCGTGGAGGAGAGGTTGGAGACGCTGAAGGTGACGGCGGCCACGGACTCATCGGCGCTGAGGAGGATGGTGGCGGTACCCGAAGCGGTGGAGACCGTGGCGGATGACTCCGGCCGCACGGAGGCCACGTAGAGGGAAGCCGAGCTGTCGGCGATGGTGACCTTGGCGGAGGTCTGCGCGCCCAACGCGTACCCGGTGCCGGCCACGAGGGAGACTTCCACGGTGTCGTTGCCTTCGTTCTGCAGGTCGGGATTGGGTTTAACCGCGACTGCCACCGAGCCGATCCCTGGGGAGAACATCACCGTCCCCGGCAGCGAAACAAAATCGAAGCCGTTCACCGCGGAGCCGCCGACGCCGTAACGTACCTCGAGGGGAAAATTCACCGGGCCGGAGCGCGTGAAGGTGAACTCGCCGTTGCGCGCCCCGGACTCATCGGCGGAGGCCTTGGTGGCGGCGACGGAGACGGCGGGAGTGGCGGCGGGCGTGAGATCGTACACCTCGACGATCGCGATGCCGGAGGTGTTGCCCGCCCCGGTGACCTCGACGGTGTAGTTGCCTGCGGCGAGGTCGACGATCATGGCGGCGTCGCGGCTGCCGGTGGGGAATCCAAAGGCCCCGTTGGCCTCGAAGGTTTGCCTCAGCAGGTCGGCCGTGATGGCGCCGGTTTGGGTGCCCCAGTCGTCGTTGGTGGCGACGACCGTCGCGGTGCCGCCGGTGCGGCGGAGCGTCATCGTCGGGTTGGTCAGGAACCCGGAAAGGCCGAGCGCGCCCAGCGCGGGCCCGGCGGCGCGGATCAGGAACTTGCGCGTGCCGGAGCCGGGCGAAACGACGAAACCGGGCGTGAGCGGCGTGGCGGTGCCGGTGACGCGCGCGCGGGTGGAGAGGTTCGTGAACTTCCCCCCGGTGGCGCCCACCTCGTAGACCTCGACGATGGCGTTGCCGGACGTTCCGCCCGCGCCCGTGACCTGCGCGGTGTAATTGCCGGGCGCGAGGGTGGTGACGACGGCGGCGTCACGGCTGCCGGGGGTGAGAGCAAAGGCGCCCACGGAGGCAAAGGTTGCGGCGTCGGCGGCGTTCCAATTGTCGTTCGACGCGGCCACGCGCGTGGACGAACTTGGCCCGAAAACCGTCAGCTGCGGGTCCGCAAGCGCGCTTGCGACATTGAACGGCGCGGCGCCGATGGTCGGCCCGACGGCGCGGATCACCACCTGCTTGGGAGTGGTGCCGCCGACAACAAAGCCGGCGGTGAGCACGTCGTCGCCGGTCCCGACGCGGGTGAGGGCGGAGACATTGGCGAGGCGGGTTTCCTGCGCGGGCAGGAGAGCGGGGGAAAGGGCAAGCAGCCCGGCGGCGAACGCGGGCCAACAGCGACGCAGGGATTTCATGGCAGCGGGGATGGGATGGCGGGAAGATGAAGGGTGCGGGGTGACCGTCAACTTCCGGGCCCTCAGCGCAGGGTGCGCAATTGCACCGCGTCCACGAGCCGGTCCTCGGCGACGATGTCGGTGGCGATGACGATCTTGTCTCCCGGTGCCGCGAGGCCGACGCGGCGGAGGTGGGCGAGGGCGTTCTCGATGCTCTCGTTGGGGTCGGAGGCGAGTTCCAGCAGGATGGGCTCGACGGCGCGGAGCAGCCGGAGCTGGCGCAGGACCTGCAGCGAGGGGGTGAACGCGAAGATCGGCGAGTGGGCCGGGCGCAGCAACGCAAGTCCCTGGGCCATGAACCCGTGGCGCGTGAAGGTCATGATCTTCGACCCGGGCAGCTGACCCGCGAGCACGACGGCGGCCTTGAGCACCTTCATGCGCTCGCCGGTGAAGACGGCGGGCTCGCCGGCGTCGCCGGCCGTCTCGCGCTCGATGCGCCGGGCGATCGTGTCGAGCATCCCCACGCACTCGAGGGGGTATTTGCCCACGGTCGTCTCGCCCGAGAGCATGACGCAGTCGGCGAGCTCGTAGACGGCGTTGGCCACGTCGGTTATCTCAGCGCGGGTCGGCACCGGCTGGGTGATCATCGACTCAAGCATGTGGGTGGCGACGATCACGGGGCGGCCCTGAGCCAGGCAGGCCCGCACGGCGCGGCGTTGAATCACGGGCAGCTCCTCGAAGGGGCACTCGATGCCGAGGTCGCCGCGCGCGATCATCAGGCCGTCGCACGCCTCCACGATCGAGGTGAGGTTCGCGATCGCGGAGCGGTCCTCGATCTTGGCGATGATCCTCACGCGTGATTTCCGCTCCGTCAGAAAATCGCGCAGCATCTCGACGTCGCGCGCCTCGCGCACGAACGAGAGGGCGAGGAAGTCGATTCCCTCCTCGAGGCCGACGCTCGCGTCCGCGCGGTCCTTCTCGGTGAACGAAGGCAGGTTCACCTTCACCCCCGGCAGGTTGATGTGGCGGCGCGACTTCAGCTCGCCCGGGATCACCACCCGGCAGCGGATGCGCGCCTCGTGCTTCTCCAGCACCTCGAGACGCAGCAGGCCGTTGTCCACCAGCACCTCGTCGCCCACGCGGATGTCGTGCACCAGGCCCTGGTAGTTGACGTCCACCGACCTCACCTCCTCGCCGCTTTGGCCGGCGGTGCCGGGCTTCACGGTGAAGTCGAACACCTCGCCCGCCCGCAGCTCCAGCGGCGTCGCCAGATCGCCGGTGCGGATCTCGGGGCCCTTGATATCCATCATCACCGCGACCTCGCGGCCGGCGCGGGTCGAGAGGGCGCGGATGCGGCGAATGACGCCCCGCGTCCAGTCATGGCTGGCGTGGGCCATGTTCAGCCGGAAGATGTCGACCCCCGCGCGGATCAGCGCCTCGAGCATAGGCTCGCCCTCGGTCGCGGGTCCGAGGGTGGCGATGATCTTGGTACGGCGGAAGGGATCGGCGGGCATGCGCCGACGGTGCCGGCCTCCGCGCGTGCCCGCAAGGGCAAGCGCGTTTGTCGCTTAGGCGAGTTCGAGCCAGGGCGTCGTTTGCCCCTGCTCCACCACCGAGAACCGGCACCCGGCCAGGCGGGCGCGGACGTCGCCGAGCGCCTCCTCGACCGCGGCGCGGGAATTGCAGTCGCGCGACAGGTGCGTGAGGAAAACGTGGCGCCAGCGCGGGCTCGCCACGTCGGCGAGCAGTTCGCGCACGGCCTCGTTGGAGAGGTGCCCGTGGCGACCGGAGATGCGCTGCTTGGTGGCCCACGGACGGCGGGTGTCGGCCTGCAGCAGGCGCGGGCAGTGGTTCGACTCGACCACGACCACGTCGCAGTCCCGGAGGCAATGGCGGATGTTGAGCGGCGCGTGGCCCAGGTCGGTGAGCCACGCGAGGGTACGCCGCGGCGCGACGAGGTCGCCCTCGTGGCCGTGGGAGAAGCGGAAGCCGACGGGATCCTGCGCGTCGTGCGGCACGGCGAACGTGTCGACCTCGAGGTCGCGGAAGCGGAAGCGGCTGCCCGTTTCAAAGACGTTCCAATCCACCCGCCACGTCAGCCCCGCCTGAACCACGCGCCGGGTGCCCTCGTTGGCAAACACGCGGATGTGCGGGAAGCGCTTGAGGCCCTCGAGGCCGTCGGCATGGTCGCCGTGCTCATGGGTGAGGAACACCGCGTCGATCCGCGCGAGCGATTCCCCCACCTCATCGAGCAGCTGGCCGAGCCGGCGGGCGGAAAACCCGGCGTCGACGAGCACGCGCGCACCCTCGGTCACGAGCAGCGCGGCGTTGCCCGAGCTTCCGCTGCCGAGAATGGTGAAGCGCATCGCCATGGCGAGTTGATGGTCGGTGCGGGGTCGCGCGGGCCAGACAAAAAGCCGCGGACGAGCGAAGGACCAAGGGAC
>CAIUOU010000139.1 GCA_903900845.1 uncultured Opitutia bacterium | reverse complement strand
CGGCGCTGTTGTAGGCGGAGCGCCGGGCGGTGAAAGCGACATTGGTGACGCTCGGGCCGCCGGCGTCGCGGATGGCGCCGCGCCGGCCGCGGGGGTCGTACCAAGAGATGGAGTTGGAGCCCGCGAACTTGCCCTCAAGGACGAAGGTACCGCTGCGATATTCAAACTTGGGCAGCACGGTGAGGGTCTGGCCCTGCTTGACGATGGCGGCAGGGTTGCTGCTGACCGACCCGACCGCGGAGGAGGTGAGACTCACCAGCGGGTCGGCGCCCGAGACCAGATTCCGGGCGCCGGTATTGAAGGTGAGGGCCCGCTGGGGGTTGTTCAGGTCGGCGTAATTATAAAGGAGTCCGAGGGAGAGCACGAGACGCTCGGAAGCCTTGAAGTCGGAGGTGAAATTGACCGTGGAGCGGCGGTTCGTGCGCGGGGCGTGGATGAACGCGAGGGACGTCGGGACGACCGGCCGCGGGTCGATCGCTGTGGGCGTATAATTGTAAGCCACCGTCGTGCGGGCATTCGCCGAGTAGGCCATCGACTCGCTGATGTTGAGGTTGATGCCGAGGCGCTTGTTGAAGAACACGTCCGAGTAATCGAAGATGCCACCGGGATGGATTTTCCGGGACCGGCGGTCGTCCGGGCCGTAGGAGTCGTCGAGATTGAAGCGCGCGGAAAAGGCCGTGAGGTTCGCCTGCGCCGACATCCGGCGGCCGGCGATGTTGAAGGCGCGCTTGGACTTCAGGTTGATGGTGCCCGCCGGGGCGTTGGCATCGACATCGGCGGAAATGGTTTTGGACACCTCGATGGACTCCATCGAGGCGAGTGAGACCTGCTCGAAGGAAAAGGCGCGGGCATTGCCGGATGCGCCCTGGTTGGCGTCGGCGGACGCGAGGGAGACGCCGTCGAGGGAAACCTGCGTGTACTCAGAGTCGAGGCCGCGGAGGCGGATGGTGCGGATTTCGCCCTGGACGAGGTCGAGTTCGACGCCGGGCATATGCTTGAGGAATTCGCCGACATTGCCCTCCGCCACATCGCCGAAGACATCGGAGGCAACGCTGTTGGTGATGTTCATCGAACTGCGTTGTTCCATGATCGCCTTGGCGTTGCCCTCGCGGTCGGTCGAGATCACGAACTTCTCGAGCCTGACCGCTCCGGATTCGTCCCTGGCGGGAGCGGCGGCGAGGGAGGAGACGAGTTCGAAGTCCTTCACGGCCACGCCGCCGGCCGGGACCGGAACGCTTGCCGTCTCGGTGCGATAGCCGGTGAAAGTGACGGACAGGCGGACGGTGCCGACGGGAACCCCGGGTAAGGAGTAGAAGCCGCCGTTCTCGGACACAACGAGAAGGTTGGTGCCTTCGACACGGATCTGGGCGTTGCGGACATACTCTCCCGTGGCCGGGTTCAGGATGCGTCCGGTAATCGTGCCGACGGCGGCTTGGGCGGCGGCGAGCGCGGGCAGCAGCAGGCAGACGAACGCGACGCGGAGGAAGCCCGCGGCGGAGACACGCGAGGGCACGCAGGGCGGGGGCAGGGTGAGCATGAAGTTCGGGCAACCGGGGCTCGGTGAAGAGACGCGGGTGGGGAGCACCGGGTACTTGGATTAGTCGATCAGCCTGCGCCGCGCGTGGCACGACCGCGGCCATCACACTTTCGTGCGGGGGCGCCAGTAGGGTGTTAACGCTAAGGGGACAACCGAGCGGACCTCACGAGGGGGCCGGGCTCAGACGGGGATGATGCCGCGGCGGATAGCCT
>CAIUOU010000138.1 GCA_903900845.1 uncultured Opitutia bacterium | reverse complement strand
GTGAGCGTCCGCACGCGCACGAGGAAGTAGTTCGCGGCGATGTAGAGCGTGGAGCCGTCGTCGCCCCACGCGCAATTGGCGGTAGGCTCGAAGGTATTGAGACGGCCGAGCAGGCGGCCCTCACGCGAGATGACGAGCACGCCGCCGGGGCCGGTCGTCCAGACGTTGCCCTCGCGGTCGACCTTGAGACCGTCGCAGCCGCCGCGCACGCCGGGCGCGCACAGGGGTTGCGCGTTGAAGAAGACGCGCGGGTTGGCCACGCCGCCGTCGGGTCGCACGTCGTACGCCATCACGCGCGTCGCCGCGCCGTCGCTCACCGCCACGTAGAGGATGTCCTCGGCGGGGGAAAACGCGATGCCGTTGGGAAACCGGATCTCCTTCGTGAGCAGCGAAACCTCGCCCGCGGGTGTCACGCGGTAGACACCGTGGAACGGGATCTCGCGCAAAGGCGACCTGTCGACGCCCTCGAGACCGTAGGGCGGATCAGTGAAATAGACCTCGCCGTTGCGGCGCACCGCCAGGTCGTTGGGGCTGTTGAAGCGCCGACCCTCGAAGCGATCGGCGAGCACGGTGAAGCGTTCGTTTTCCCAGCGCGCGACGCGACGCTCGCCGTGCTGACAGAGCAGGAGCCGGCCCTGCGGATCGCGGGCTAGCCCGTTGCTGCCCGTCTCGCGGAAGCCCGGCTGAGGCGTGAGTTGCCCGCTGGGTTTCAAGTAGACCTCGGCGCCCTTCACACCCGGCCGCCACCGGTAGGCGGTGTTGGCGAGGACGTCGGAAAACACCACGCCGCCATCGTGCCAGACCGGCCCTTCGGCCCAGCGGAAACCCTCGGCGAGCGGCTCCAGCGCGGCGTCGGGCGCCACCAGACGGTCGAAGGCCGGATCGAAGCGCTCGATCTTCCACTGGAAAGGATGCGGTTTGTCGTCGGCGGCGGAGACGATGAATGGCAGGAGCAGTGCGAGGAAGGGCAGCGGTTTCATCCGGAAGAGGAGGGGGTGGCCGAACAACTGAACGTCACGGCGGAACAGGTCGAGGCGGAGTTGGCCCGCGGAGAAGGCGGAAACTCGGAGCCGGGAGCGTCCGGGATTGTCCGCCAAAAAACCGCAGCCGAGGGAGCTGCGTGTTGGTTGTGACGCGGCGCAGCCCCAATCGGGGAACTGGAGCGAACGGAGGTGAAAAGGCCCGATTGGATCTGGAAATCAGGGACGCATGACTCCGGGCGCGTTGGGTTTCCGAGTCTGCCGAGGGTCCCGTGGGCCAACCCGCTCGGTTTCGTGCCTTTGGTACGTTTCGTGATCCCACCTCTACCTCCAGCCGCCTTCCCCCTCGCTCCCGCTCATCTTCCCGCATCCCTCACCGCATCGCGGCGCCTAACCCTTTGACGAAGCGGCGCGCGCGGCCCACGTTCCGCACTCCGTATGACGCGCCCGCCCGAAAGACCGGCTCTCACCGGCGAGACCCTCGACTCGCTGACGGCGCGGCTGCGCGAGCGCGGCGAGCCCGCCTTCCGGGCGCGGCAGATCCTGGAGTGGATGTACAAGCGCCGCGTGCGCTCGTGGGACGAGATGACCAATCTGCCGAAGGCGCTCCGGGCTTGGCTGGCGGAGACCTTCGAGCTCATGCCGGCGCAGCTGGTGCTCAACCGGCAGTCGGCCGACGTCACCGACAAGCTGCTGCTCGAGCTGGGCGACGGGTCCCTCATCGAGACGGTGATCATCCGCGCGCCGCAGGAGGGCGTGGGGCTCGAGCACTCGCGCAAGACGATCTGCATCTCGACCCAGGTGGGCTGCGCGATGGGCTGCGTGTTTTGCGCGAGCGGGCTGGCGGGCCTGAAGCGCAACCTCACGGCGGGAGAGATTGTC
The DNA here is from genome assembly GCA_903900845.1 of uncultured Opitutia bacterium. GTDB lineage: Bacteria > Verrucomicrobiota > Verrucomicrobiia > Opitutales > Opitutaceae > ER46. The sequence continues at coordinate 1,216 of CAIUOU010000138.1, read as the reverse complement.
GCGCAGTTGCTGCAGGTCTGCCACCGGGAGGACGCCCGCACGCCGCGCGCCCGCGCGGAGCTGGCGTCGTTCGACAACATCGTCGTGATGGGCATGGGCGAGCCCCTGGCCAACTACGACGCGCTGCTGGAGGCCCTGCGGATCCTCAACGCCGAATGGGGCCTCGGCTTCGGCGCGCGCCGCATCACGATCTCCACCAGCGGGCTGGTGCCGAAGATCACGCGGCTCGCGGAGGAGGACCTCGGTTTCCGGCTGGCCATCTCGCTGCACGGCGCGACCGACGAAGTGCGGGAGCGCATCATGCCGGTGAACCGCGCCTACCCGCTGGCGGAGTTGCTGCCGGCGGTGCGCGCCTTCTCCGAGCGACACGGCCGGATGGTCACGCTTGAGTTCATCCTGATCGAGGAAGTGAACGATTCCGACGACCAGGCGGCGCGGCTCCGCGATATCGCGCGGGATCTCCACGCGCACGTGAACCTGATCCCGTACAACACGGTGGCCGGGCTGCCGTGGAAGCGCCCCTCCCTCGCGCGGCAGGAGCGGTTCGCCGGCGTGCTGCGCGCGGCCCGCGTCTCGGTGACGCTGCGCCGCGAGAAGGGCCACGACATCGACGCCGCCTGCGGGCAGCTGCGGCTGCGCACGGAACGCGACCGCGAACCGGCGGCGGCCGGCGGGTAAAAGCGCCCGGAGCAGCTGCAAACGCGAAGCAACTTCGGGGTTGCAGGTGCCGGGTGCGAACCTACGGTCGCACCTTCCACGTCTGATGCAGTCGCACGGGCCCAAGCGGATCTATACCCCGAAGTCCCTCGAATTCTGGTTTGAAAAGCTCGAGGAGGACTGGGAAGGCGGCTTTTCCTCCAGCCAGCTGGAGAAAGGCCGGGAGATTTACGTCGCCGGGGACGTCCGGGAGCTGGAACTCACCGACCACGACGCGATCGTGCACCGCCGGGTGGAGAAGCGCGACGAGTATGCGGTGATCGAATGGACCGCGCAGGGCATGGAGGTGCGTTCATCCTCCACCGACATCGAGGTTGCGCGCGCGCTGGCGGTCGCGGGGCTGCACGAAATCGAGGAACTGGTCGCGGACGAGATCTCGCCGCTGCCCGGCGATCCGGCGCGCCTGGCGCCCCCGCCTCCGCGCGCGGCCCCGGCACCCGTGTTCGCCGCCCGCACGCCCCTGCGTCCCGGTCTCGCGGCCGCCGCCGCGGCGGCGCGC
>CAIUOU010000137.1 GCA_903900845.1 uncultured Opitutia bacterium | reverse complement strand
GGCGAAGACACCGGAAGGTGCGAACCTGCCAGGCTCGTTCGCGTACACGCCGGCGAGCGGGACGGTTTTGAACGCCGGCGAACAAACCCTGTCGGTGACCTTCACCCCGAACGATGGGGTACAGTATGCGCCGGCGACGGTCACGAAGACTCTGACGGTTAGCCCCAAGTCCCTGAACTTGGCGCTCAAGGGTACGGTGACCAAGATCTATGACGGGTCGACGGTGGCGGCCTTGTCGGCGGACAACTACGATCTCACGGGTTTCGTCGGTACGGAGAGTGTGACGGTGACCAAGACGTTGGGGGCGTACGACAATGCCACCGCCGGAACGGGCAAGAGCGTCAGCGTGACATCCCTCGTTGCGCAGGATTTTTCGCCGGGCCAAGGGACGACTCTTTCCAATTACACTTTGCCGACCTCTGCATCCGGTTCGGTGGGTGAGGTTAGACGGAAGCAGATTTCGGCTGTGGTGCAGGGCCCGGTTTCGAAGACGTATGACGGAACCACGGCGGCCTCTTTGACCTCGGCGAACTATGTCCTCGACGGATTCGTCAACGGGGAGAGCGCCACGGTCAACCAGACCACCGCGGCCTTCGACACGGCTGCGGCTGGAACTGGCAAGACGGTGACGGCCGCCTTGGCGGCGAGTAATTTCGCGGCTGGAGCGAACACCGTCCTGACCAACTACACGCTGCCCGAATCTGCGCCGGGCGCGGTGGGCGTCATCGAGAAGAAGGCGGTGACCGGCTCCTTCACGGCCGCGAACAAGGTTTATGACGGGTTGGTGGCGGCGGAGGTCAGCGAGCGAATCGTCTCGGGCGCAGTCCAAGGCGATGAGGTTTCCCTCTCAGGTGGGACCGCCACCTTCGGTTCGGCTACCGCGGCCAACGGCAAAACGGTGACCTTGAACGGCGCCAGCCTGTCCGGCGCCAAGGCGTCGAATTACACGCTTTCCTCGGTGGCGACGGCGACCGCGAATATCACTCCGAAGCAACTTACCGTCATCGGCCTGTCCGCGGGCAATAAGCCATACGACGGTTCCGCGACCGCCGTTCTTTCTGGAACCGCCGGTTTGTCGGGTGCGATTTCGGGTGACGACGTATCGCTCACCGGCACAGCCTCCGCCGTTTTCGCGAATTCCAATGGTGGCATCGGCAAGGCTGTGACGGTCTCCGGTCTCAGCCTCAATGGGGCGGCTAAGGACAATTACTCGCTGGCTCCGGTGTCTCTCACTGCCGACATCGCCAAGGTCCCGCTGACGGTGAAGGCGGAGGATCGTTCCAAGGGTTATGATGGACAGGTTTTCGCCTCCGGCGGTCATGCCGTCACTTACGCCGGATTCATTCCCGGCGAAACGGCATCCGTTTTGGGCGGTTCGCTGACCTACGGCGGCGCCGCGGCGACGGCGCTTAACGTCGGCCAGCACGCCATCACGCCGGCCGGACTCACGAGCGCCAATTACGCCATTACCTTCCTCGACGGTAAGCTTTCCATCACTCCTCGTACGCTCATCATCCAAGCCAAGGACGATTCCAAGGTTTACGGCACCGCGAAGACCTATGGCACCTCGATCGCGTTCACGAGCCAAGGTCTGGTCACCGGGCAATCAATCGGCTCCGTAACCATCACGCCGAGTGGCGGCGCCACGGCGGCCTCTCCTGTGGGCACCTACGATTTGGTTCCGACCGCGGCGAGCGGTGGCACGTTCCTGGCGTCGAATTACGACATCACGTACCAGAAGGGAACGCTGACCGTTTCGTCCTTCACGGTGACCGGTAGCTTTGTCGCCACGAACAAGACCTACGATGGCACCACCACCGCCGCGGTCACGATTCGCAGCCTGACCGGTGTGCGGAGTGGGGACGTGGTGGAATTGACCGGGGGCACTGCCGCCTTCGAGTCGGCGGGAGTTGGAAGTGGAAAGCGGGTTTTCCTCACGGGCGCCACGCTAACCGGAGCCAATGCCGGAAATTACGTGCTATCCACCGTGAATTCCTCGTCGGCGAACATCACCGCGAAGGAACTCACGGTCGGCGATCTTTCCGCATCGAACAAGACCTACGACGGCACGAGCGTCGCGACGATCACGGGAACGGCGCTTCTGCAGGGCAAGGTTGGCAACGATGACGTGTCCCTCTCGGGTACGGCGGTCGGCGCGTTTGCCAACGCGGGCGCGGGAAGTTCGAAGCCGGTCAACATTACCGGTCTAAGCCTCTCCGGTGCCGCGGCGGGGAACTACACACTTACCCCGCCGTCTCTTTCCGCCAACATCATCAAGGCCGATCAGACGTTGGCGATCGTCTCCGTTCTCAAGCGTGCCGCGACGGATCCGGACTTCACGATTGATGTCGCCGCTTCCTCGAAGCTCACGAATTTCAGCTACACGAATTCCACTCCCGCGGTTGCGACGATTTCTTCCGCCGGGTTGATCGATTTGCTCACGCAGGGCAGCACGACCATCACGGTCACGCAGCCGGGTGATGCCAACTTCAATTCCGCCTCCGTTACCGGAACCCTCACCGTGGTGGCGTCTGGGCAGACGCTGGTCTGGGACTCCAGTGTCCTGAACGGTAAGAAGTTCGGTGATGCGCCGATCACTTTGAGCGCGACGGCCAGCAGCAACCTGCCCGTCACCTTCACCAGTTCGAACCTAGCGGTCGCCGAGATCACCGGCAACACGCTGACGATCAAAGGCGCCGGCACCGCCGACGTCATTGCAGTCCAGGAAGGTAATCAGTCGTTCGGCGCTGCCGAAAAGAAGGCCTCGATGACCGTCGCGAAGGCGGCGGCAACTGTGTCGCTGTCCGGGCTGGCGGCGACCTATGATGGTTTGCCCAAGCCCGTCACGGCGGTGACATCCCCGGCCGGTCTGAAGGTAAACATCGTTTATGGTGCGGCGCCGGGATCGGCGACCTCCCCCACCAACGCGGGTTCCTATGCGGTCTCGGCCTCGATCGACGAGAACAACTACTCCGGTAGCGACTCTTCCAAGACCTTGGTCATCGCCAAGGCGTCGCAGTCCATTTCATCCTTCGGTGCTTTGGGAACCAAGTCGGTTGATGCAGTGCCGTTCAACTTGTCGGCAGTGGCCTCCTCGGGGTTGCCGGTATCCTACTCCAGCTCCAACCCGCTTGTCGCTTCGGTGCTTGGAAATGTTGTTACGCCGCGGATGGCCGGTTCCGTGACGATCACGGCCCGCCAAGCGGGCAACGAGAATTACAACGCGGCGGGCGACGTCACCCAGACTCTGGTGGTCGAGCCGCTGGCGCCCGACTTCTCCATCCCGGCTACTTCCGCGGAGGCTATCCAGGGCAGCTCCTTCCTTTTCGGCCCGGTTTCGCTGAATCCGCTGTCGGCGCCGGCCACTTTCACCGCCTCGGTAAATCTCCCTGCTGGTCTCAAGATTGACAGTGCGACGGGTAACATCAGCGGGGTGCCGACCTCCAGCAGTGGAACTCCGGTCGTAGTCACAATCACCGCGACGAACTCGAAGACGAGTACCTCCAAGAATGTCAGTATTCTCGTTAAGCCGCCGGCGCCGGTGATCACCTCGGCGGCCGCGTACGTTGCCACCGCGGGAACAACACCCTTCAAGTACCAGACTGTGGTTACGCCCTCCACCGGTTTGAGCTATACCATCAGTCCCTCTTCTCCGCCGGCCGGCTGGAGCAGTCTCAGCATTTCCGGCACGGGAGAGCTTTCGGGAACGGCCCTGGTTGGAGGCACTTTTGTCATCACCATAACCGCGACCAACGCGACCGGTTCGGCCAGTCTGCCCCTCGCAGTTACGGTTAATTTGCCTCCGGACGCACCGGTGTACGCCGGGGTGGCGAATCCCTCGGGAACAGCAGGGATTCAGTTTTCCTTCACTCCCAACTTCGGCACGAGTGCCCAGACGACTACCTACTCCATCACTGGAAACCTGCCGACCGGCTTGAGTTTCAGCACATCAACCGGTGTGATCTCCGGCACCTCGCAGGTCGCGGGAACCTTCCCAGTCTCAGTTACCGCTACGCGGGGCGGACTGTCGGCCACCGCCAATCTTGCCGTGGTCATCAATCCGCCGGCCAATGCTCCGGTCGCGATTGTTAACGGAGGAAACGTCCGCACCGCGACCGTCGGCACCGCGTTTTCCGTCACGGTCGCGGGCGATCCGCTTCCAACCGGTTTCACGATCGATGACGCCGCTCTCGCGAACGCCGGGTTGTCGGCGACCGGCCTGACCTCCGCCACCGCGACGATTTCCGGTACGCCGACGAAGGTTGGCACCTTTTCGATCCCGATTGTAGCGCGGAATCTGGCGGGCAGCGGCCCGGCCACGAACTTGGTTGTCACGGTCAACCCGCATCCTGAAGCCCCGCAAGTGGTGAGCACGCCCTCCGTTACCGCGCGGGTGGGAGAGCCGCTGACTCCGTTTATTCTTGCTGCGAAGTCAGCAGGCTCGGACATCGTTCCGCCCGCGGTCACTTTCTCGATGCTCGGAACGCTGCCCGCTGGTCTCGGGTTCGACGGTTCCACGGGCGTTCTTTCCGGCCAGCCAGCCGCTGGGACCGCCGGACAACACAAGGTTTACTTCTCCGCGTCCAAGAAATTGACCAACGACGTTGTCGTATCCGGACTGGGTCTCGAGATCACGATCAACGTCCTGCCCCCGCTTTCCGTTCCGGAAATCACAAGCAACGGCTCGGCGGCCGGCCAGGTCGGCCAGGCATTCACCTACACCATCGCGGCGACGAATGGTCCGACCTCTTTCACTGCCACACCGTTGCCGGCGGGGCTCTCGATCGCCGGTGGCGTGATTTCCGGCGTACCGTCGACCGCGACCGGATCGACCCCTTTTAGGATCATAATGACCGCAGGTAATGGCGACGGAATCGGTAATCCGAAGGAGCTCTCCATCGCGATCGCCCCTGCCCCCGCCACCCCGGTGGTTACCAGTGCCTTGTCCGCCACGGGTAGGGTAGGGCTCGCGTTCAGCTACAAAATCACCGCGAGCGAGTCGCCCACGTCGTACGTCGCGCTCAACCTGCCGGCGGGCTTGGCTCTCGACGTTGCTTCGGGCCAGATCTCGGGATCGCCGACGCAGGCGGGAAGTTTCACGGCGACCATTCGCGCAGCCAATGCCTCCGGCCTAGGTGCCGCCGAGTCTCTGGCTTTCTCGATCAATCCTGCACCAACGGCGCCCGTCGTCTCCAGTGCGCCGACCGCCACGGGCGAGGTGGGGTTGCAAATTTCCTACCAGATCACCGCTACACCCGCGCCGATCAGCAGTTACAGTGTCTCCGGCAACCTGCCACAGGGCCTGTCGCTTAATTCCTCCACGGGTCTGATCAAGGGCAGTCCTTCGCAGTCCGGCACTTTCTCGGTCGCGGTCGCGGCGACGGGGGAGGGTGGAACCAGTCTGGCGCAGAGCGTGACCTTTACGATTAAACCTTCGGCCCTTGCCCCGCTGATCACCAGTCCGGGCACGGCCTCAGGCAACGTGGGTTCGCTGTTTTCCTACGTGATCGACGCGACTAACGGTCCTCTGGTCACGCGCGACGCTGTCAATCTTCCCCCTGGCTTGGTGGTCAACCCCTTCACAGGCGAGATTACCGGCACGCCCACCGCTGTGGGGACGACGGTTGCCGGTTTGGTCGCGACCAACGGCGTCGGCGCCGGCCCGGTCCGTGATCTCTCCATTGTGATCGGTCCGTCTCTTTCCGCGCCGGTGGTATCCGGTGCCATGACCGTTTCCGCTCAGGTTGGGGTCTCGTTCGCCTACACCATCACTGCCAGCGGCACGCCGAGCTCCTACGAACTCATCGGCGCCCCGGCGTGGATGCTGCTCAACACCGCCACCGGCGTCGTATCAGGTACCCCCACCGCTCCCGGCAGCATCGCGGTTTCGGCGATCGCGCGGAACGCCGCCGGGGTCAGTGCACCGTTCCCGCTCACGGTGAATGTCGCGCCTGCCGCCGGCACGCCGGTGATCGTGAGTTCGCAGACCGCTTCCGGCACGGTGGGTGTAGCTTTCGTGAAGTACACGATTGCCTCCGATCCGCCTGCGCTCTCCTACCTTGCCGCGGGATTGCCGCCAGGTTTGGCCCTTGCCGGGGTCACCGGGGAAATCACCGGCACGCCCACTGCCTCCGGCACGTTCCCGGTCTCCATTTCCGGAACGAACGCGAAGGGCCAGGGCGGCACGGTCAAGGTCACCATCACGATCGCGCCGAGCATCACCTTCGGAAACTGAGCCCGACGTCCTCAATCCCATGAATCTCAGAATTTCCTCCCTCACGCAGACCCTCCTTGTCGTCTTGGCCGTGGCGTTTCCCGCCGCCCTCGGTGCCCAGCCGGTGATCAACGCCACCACTGGAAAGGTGGGGGTACTTTACAGCTACAAGGTCAACTCCTCCGCCGCTAGCTCGGTCGTTTACAGTGCCACCGGTCTGCCGCCCGGCCTCGGTATCAGTTCCTCCCAAGGCACGATCACCGGCACACCGACCGCCTCCGGCAATTACTCTGGAACGGTCTCCATCACCGACTCCGGTGGTTTCGTTAACTCCGCCACGATTGTCATTCCCGTGACGGCCGCGGAAGGCACACCCTCCATATCCAGCGCCACCTCGGCGACCGGTACGGTGGGTGCGGCCTTTGCCGCCTACTCTGTCACCGCCACGGTTCCTTCGGGAGCCAACCCGGTCACCAGCTTCAACATCGGTAGCCTGCCGCCGGGGCTCGCGGTTGGGGGCACCTCCCTTGCGCCGGTGATCTCCGGAACGCCCACCGCTTCCGGCACCTACGCGGTCTCCCTTAGCGCGAATAGCGCCACCGGAACCGGCGCCGCCGCCACGCTGACGATCACGGTCGCGCCTGCACTCACGGCACCGGTCATCAGTGGTGGCGCGGCGGAGACGGTCGCGATTAACGGCAGCTTTGCCTACTCCATCTCGGCGACCAATTCCCCGACCTCCTATGAGGCTTCCGGTCTTCCGGTCGGTCTCTCTCTCAACACCGCCACGGGCCAGATCAGCGGCACCGCTTCGGTGCCCGGTGTGTACACGGTGACGCTCCGGGCTTACAACGCGTCCGGCGCGGGTGCGCCCTTCACGCTCACCATCACCGTCGGCGCGCTCCCGGTCGTCACCAGTCCCGCGGTCGCCTCGGTCAATGTCGACATGCCGTTTTCCTACACGATCACGGCCGGCAATAATCCGACTAGCTTCAATATCGGCAATCTGCCTGCTGGCCTCACCGGCAACACGGCGACGGGCGTGATCTCCGGCACTCCAACCGTGGCAGGAATTTTCAACGTGTCCGTCAGCGCCAACAACGCGACTGGCACCGGGGCAGGGCTTTCCCTTGCGCTGACCGTCGGCAACGCCCCGTTGATCACGAGTTCCTTGACCGCCTCCGCCACGGTCGGCAGCGCGTTTTCCTACGCTCTTACGGCAAGCAATTCGCCCACCGGTTACACCGTCACCGGGCTCCCTGCCGGCCTGACCTACAACGCTGGTAGCGTCACGATCACCGGCACCCCCACGGCCGCGGGCACCTCCTCCGTCACTCTCGTCCCCGCCAATGCCAACGGCGCTGGTCCATCGGCCACGCTGGTGCTCACCGTAGCCGCCGCCCCTTCTGGCGGCGGCGGATCCTCAAGTGGCGGCTCCTCTGGTGGCAGCTCGTCCGGTGGTGCTACGGCCCCGGCGGTCCCAGCGCCGGTGATCGTTTCCGGTCCGTCCAGCCAGTCGGTTCTCGAGGGCGCGACGTTGACGCTTTCCGTCTCCGCCACCGGTTCCGGTCTCAATTTCCAATGGTTCAAGGATGACAAGCCGATCACGGGCGCCCAGTCGGCTTCCTATGTGATCAGCGCGGCCTCAGCCGCCAGCGCCGGCTCCTACTATGTCTACGTCTCCAACGCTGGGGGCGGAGTGAACAGCGCCAAGGCGGCGGTTACGGTCAATCCGGCGCCTCCCGCAGGACCCACCATTACCGCCCAGCCGGCTTCGGCTTCGGTGGCTCTGGGTGGTTCCGCCACGTTCTCCGTCGCGGCTTCCGGACCTGGTCCCTTCGCCTACCAGTGGCGCAAGGACGGCACGGCGATCGCCGGTGCTACTTCCGCGACGCTCCCGCTAACAGGTGTGACCGCCGGTCAAGCTGGTAGCTACTCGGTCGTCGTGACCAACGCCGGCGGCAGCGTCACCTCCAACGCGGCGACGTTGACGGTGGGAGCTGCCCCCCTCGCTGGAACTTACTTCGGTTCGTTTGGCGGCGGAGCCGGCTCGTTTGGCCTGCTCGTTCGCTCGGACCGTTCGGCGGTGTACCTCGGCTACGTGTCGGCGTCAAAAACCGTGCTCTTCAGCAAGGACTTCACGGTCAGTTCGACGGGGGCCTTCTCGTTCACGCAACGCTCCGGCTCCGCCGGCACGAGCGAGGACGGGCCTTCCCGGGCGGCGGCCGACACTGAAATATCCGTTGCCGGTGTCATCGCCGCGGACGGCACGGTTTCAGGGGCCGTAACTTCCCTCAACCTGTCCTTCTCCGCGCCCGCTGGAATCTCCACGGGCTCCACTTCAGCGGTGGCCGGTTTCTACCAAGCGGGCGCGGTCGGAAGCTCGGCTCAAAGTCTGACCCTGATCGGTCCGGCCGGCGATGCCTTGGTGGTCAACGTCGGCCCGGGCACGGCGGATGGCGGTCGTGGTTCGGTGGCGGCTGATGGCAAGGTCGCTGTCACGACCGCGGCCAACGTAAACATCTCGGGTGCGATCGCCCAAGGTGCCCTTTCGCTTTCCGCTGGCGCGACGAGCTACGTCGGAACCACCGATCCGCGCAACGAGCGCCTGCTCAATGTCTCCTCACGCAGCCTTACCGGTACTGCTAGCGACACCCTCATCGCCGGCTTCGTGGTCAGTGGGACGGATTCCAAGCCGGTGCTCATCCGCGGTATTGGACCCACCCTCGCTGGCTTTGGTGTGGGTGGGGCCCTCTCCGCGGTCCGGCTGGAGGTATTCCGCGGCCAGACGTCGATCGCCGTCGGCACCGATTGGGGTGCCGCCGCCAACAATCCTTCGGAGGTCGCCGCGGTTTCAGCCCGCGTCGGAGCGTTCGCTCTGCAGGCCAACAGCCGTGACGCGGCGCTTGTGCTCAACCTCGCTCCCGGCGCTTACTCCGCCGTTATCACCGGCCAGTCCGGCGCTTCCGGAGTCGCCCTCGCGGAGGTCTACGATGCCACGGATGGGTCCATTCCGCTGTCACAACGCGTCGTGAACATCGCGACGCGCGCTACCGCGGGCACGGGTGACAACGCCCTTATCGCTGGCTTCTACGTGGGCGGATCCGTTCCGAAACGCGTGCTGATCCGCGGCGTTGGTCCGGCGCTTACCCAGTTCGGCGTGACCGGTGCGCTGGCCCTTCCGCAGCTGTCGATCGCGTCCGGGGCGACGGTTCTGGCTCAGAACTCCGGCCTTGGCTCGTCGGCGGACGCTGCGGCAATTGTCGCCGCCTCCTCGCAAGTGGGCGCGTTCGCCATCCCGGCTAACGCGGCCGACGCCGCCATCCTGATCAACCTCGCCCCCGGGGCGTATACCGCGCAGGTATCCGGCTTGGGAGGGACCACGGGTGTCGCTCTCGTCGAGGTTTACGAGGTTCCCTGATCCGTAGGACGAGAGCGCCTCCCGTGAGGCGTTTCCCGGGCCACCAAAGTTGGCCACTGAAGCCGGTTCGCCCCCGCGAACCAGCTTCAGCCTATCCAGGCGCGCGCGTTGCGGAACAGGCGCATCCACGGGCTGTCCTCGCCCCAGCCGCCGGGGGTCCAGCTCATGCAGGCGGAGCGGAAGACGCGCTCGGGGTGCGGCATCATGATCGTCACGCGGCCGGTGGTCGTGGTGAGCGCGGTCATGCCAAACGGGGATCCGTTGGGGTTGAGCGGATAGGCGGTCGTCGGCTGGTGGCGGTTGTCGACGAACCGCGCGGCCACCAAGCCCGACTCACCGCAGCGGCGCGCCGCGGCCTCATCGGTGAACTCGGTGCGGCCCTCACCGTGCGCGACTGCGATGGGAATAACGGAGCCTTCCATGCCGGCGAAGAGCACGCTCGGGCTGCGCTCAATGCTTACCGAGACGTACCGCGCCTCGTAGCGTTCGCTCTCGTTCTGCACGAAGCGCGGCCAGAGGTCGGCGCCCGGGATGATCGGGCGCAGGTTGCTCATCATCTGGCAGCCATTGCATACACCTAGGGCGAAGGTGTCCTCGCGTTCGAAAAACGCCGCGAACTCCGCGCGCGCGCGGTCGTTGAACAGGATGCTCTTTGCCCAGCCCTCGCCGGCCCCGAGCACGTCGCCGTAGCTGAAGCCGCCGCAGGCCGCGAGGCCGCGGAAATCCCGCAGGCTCACCCGCCCCGCGAGGATGTCCGACATGTGCACGTCGACGGAGCGGAAGCCCGCCCGGTGGAACGCGGCCGCCATCTCGACTTCGCCGTTCACGCCTTGCTCGCGCAGGATCGCGATTGGCGGCCGGTTCGAAAGATCGCGACCCACCTCCACCGTGAAGCCGATCTTCGGCGTGATGCCCGGATCGTCGCGGTCGAGGCGCAGCCGGTGCTCCGACTCCGCGCACGCCGGATTGTCGCGCAGCGCCGCGATCCGCCGCGTCACGTCGGACCAGATGTCGCGCAGGGCGAACAAATCCTCGTCGAGCACCGCTTGGCCGCCTTGCCGGACGATGAAGCGATACCCCTCCGTCAGTCCGCCAATCTTGGAAATAAGAGCGCCGATCCCGCGAGATTCGAAGGCTGCCCGCACTGCGGCCTCGTCGGCCGCGCGCACCTGCAGCACCGCGCCGAGCTCCTCCGCAAAGAGTGCGGCGAAAGTATCTCCGGCCGGCAGGTCCAGATACACGCCGGTGTGGCCGGCGAAGGCCATTTCCACCGCCGTGGCGAAAAGCCCGCCGTCGGACCGATCATGGTATGCGAGTAGGCGTCCCGCAGCACCTAGCTCCTGGATCGCGTCCCAGAATGCCCGGAGGTCAGCGGCGGAATCGACGTCCGGCGGGGCGTCGCCGAGCTGCGAGTAGACCTGTGCGAGGATCGATCCGCCGAGGCGGTTGCGGGCCTGCCCGAGATCAGCCAGCAGCAGCACCGTGCCCGGCTCCTGGCGCAGCTGCGGCGTGAGCGTGAGACGAACGTCCGTCACCGGGGCGAAGGCCGAGACGATGAGCGACACGGGCGCGGTCATGCGCCGCGTGGCGCCGTCCTGCTGCCAGACGGTCGACATGCTCATCGAGTCCTTGCCGACCGGGATGGTTATACCGAGTGCCGGACAAAGCTCCATGCCCACGGCCTGCACGGCTGCGAAGAGATCGGCGCCCTCGCCGGGGACCGCTGGGGCGGCCATCCAATTGGCGCTGAGGTTCACGCGTCCGATATTGCCCACCTGCGCGGCCGCGAGGTTGGTGAGGGCCTCGCCGACGGCGAGGCGCGCCGAGGCCGCCGCGTCGTTGAGGGCGACGGGAGTGCGTTCCCCCATGGCCATAGCCTCGCCGGTGGTGACGTCGTAGGCGGCCGCGGTGACTCCGCAGTCAGCGACGGGCACCTGCCAAGGCCCAACCATCTGGTCGCGGGCGATCAGCCCGCCGAGCGTGCGGTCGCCGATGGAAATGAGGAACGTCTTGTCGGCCACGCTCGGGTGAGCGAGGACGCGCCGCGCCGCCTCGGCGACCGTAGTTCCCGCGGGCAGGGTGAGGGGAAGGCGGGTCCGCGCGACGGAGTGCTCCACGCGGTGCATTCGCGGCGGTTTGCCGAGCAGCACCTCGAGCGGCATATCGATCGGCGTGTTGCCGAAATGCGGATCGGCCAGCACTAGCCGGCGCTCGCCGGTGGCCTCGCCCACGACGGCGAACGGGCACCGCTCGCGTTCGCAGAGCGCCGCAAACTCGGTCATGCGGCCCGCCGGAATCGCGAGCACGTAGCGCTCCTGCGACTCGTTGCACCAGATCTCGAGCGGCGACATGCCTTGCTCGTCGCACGGCAACGCGCGGAGGTTGAAACGCCCGCCGCGTCCGCCGTCGTTGACCAATTCCGGCAGGGCGTTGGAAACCCCGCCGGCGCCGACGTCGTGGATGAACGCGATGGGGTTTTCGGCGCCGAGCGCCCAGCAGCGGTCGATGACCTCCTGGCAGCGACGCTCCATCTCGGCGTTGTCGCGCTGCACGCTCGCGAAATCGAGGTCTTCGCTGCCGTGGCCGCTGGCCATCGAGCTCGCGGCGCCGCCGCCGAGTCCGATCAGCATCGCGGGCCCGCCAAGGACGACGAGTTTGTCGCCCTCGCCGATCTCACCCTTGCGGACGTGCTCGCCACGGATGTTACCGAGGCCGCCGGCGAGCATGATCGGCTTGTGGTAACCGCGGAGCTCGGGGCCGCCGGAGCCCGGCACCTCGGCCTCGAAGGTACGGAAGTATCCGTTGATCGCGGGGCGCCCGAACTCGTTGTTGAACGCGGCGCCGCCGAGGGGGCCTTCGATCATGATGTCGAGCGCGGAGACGATGCGCCCGGGTTTGCCGTGATCCTTTTCCCACGGCTGCACGGCGCCCGGAAGACGGAGGTTGGAAACCGTGAAACCGACCAACCCGGCCTTCGGCTTCGAACCGCGGCCGGTCGCGCCCTCGTCGCGGATCTCGCCGCCGGAACCGGTGGCGGCCCCCGGGAAGGGCGAGATGGCGGTGGGGTGGTTGTGCGTCTCGACCTTGCAGAGCACGTGTATGTCCTCTGTCACGGCGCCGTACTCGTTGGTGCGCGGGTCCGCGAAAAACCGTCCGCCCCGGCTTCCCACGATCACGGCCGCGTTGTCCTTGTAGGCCGACAGGATGCCCTCGCTGTGCCGCTCGTGGGTGTGCCGGATCATCTGGAACAGCGAGCGTTCGCGCGCGCGGCCGTCGATTTCCCACGTGGCATTGAAGATCTTGTGGCGGCAGTGCTCGGAGTTGGCCTGCGCGAACATCATCAGCTCGATGTCGTTCGGGTCTCGGCCGAGGCCCGTGAACGCCTTCACGAGGTAGTCGACCTCGTCCTCGGCGAGCGCGAGCCCGAGCGATCGGTTGGCATCGACCAGCGCCGCGCGGCCGCGGGCGAGGACCGGGACGGACGTCATCGGCCGCGGTTGCTCGTGGCGGAAGAGCACCTCGCAGGCGGCGAGGTCCGGCAGCACGGCTTGGGTCATCCGGTCGTGGATCCGCGCGCGGATCGAGGGCAGGTGGGGCGCCGGATCCTCGCCGCCGAGGTCGAGGGTGAGTTGGATGACGCGCTCGATGCGGCGGATCGCCCTCAGGCCGCAGTTGCGGGCGATATCGGTGGCCTTGGAGGACCACGGTGAAAGCGTGCCGGGGCGGGGGGCTACGACCAGGGTTGCGCCTTGGACGGACTCGGCGGCCCGCCGCGGGCCGTAGGTGAGCAGCTTTTCCAACACCGCTATGTCGTCGGCTCCGAGCGGGCCGTCCGTCTCGGCGATGTGCACGAATTCCGCGTTCGCCGCGCGGATCGGCACGCCGGCGCCGGCAAGGTCCTGCCGCAATTTCTGCAGGCGAAAGGGCGAGAGGGCGGGGGAGCCGCGGAGGATCAGCATGGTGGCGCGAGCGACGTTCACGGACGCTCGCGGCGCGGTCAAGGCGACCGACGCGCCGGCTCATCCCCAGCGCGGCACGGCTGAAGCCGAAGCTTCTTCAGGGCGGCGTCTCGCCTCCGGAAAGGGTGCGAGGCGGGAAGACATGGCGCCGAACCGCCCAGCCGAGGAGTAACCACGAATGGACGCCAAGGGACACGAATTTTGCCGCGTCTGAGCTTGGTGCAGCCGCGGGCGATGTGGTGGTCCTGAAGGCCGAAGGCATTGCCGAATCGCTTCGCGTGAGAGCAACCACGGATGGACACCGATGAACACAGATGAGAACGCGACGGCTTGCTGTAGCCGCGGCTGCCAGCCGCGGACGATGCTGGGAAGGGCAACGGCCGAAGGAAGGTCCGATGGCGTCTGGTTTTACCGCGGATTTCTCCGATACCGCGGATAATGACGAAAAGCGGCCGATGCCTTACCGAACTTTTCGACCTTCCTGTCGAAACGCTGCCTCTGCGCGTTTTGAGGTTCCTCGCGGCCAACCAGCTCAATGGCCGCGACAACGCGCAATTGGCGCAGAGGCGGGGTGCAGCCGCGGCTGTTTGCCGCGGACCATGCTTACGATTGGACCGCGAGAGGCGGCAGTCTCCAGCCTCCCGCGCTTTCCGAGTCTTCCGTGGTCCCACCTGATGACTTTTCGGACCGTATCGCGCCGGAACCGTGAGTCCCTGACTTCCAGCTTCGACCCGTCCGCGGTGCCTCCGTGTCTCCGTGGTGAAAGAACTCCGTGGTGTCGTTCCGCTTCACGATCACCATCCTGACCTCCGTGCTTCGATCGCAGAGCGGAATTCACGCGTTTTGGAGAAAGCCGTTGACCGCGGCGGGAGGCTTGCCGAGATGGGCG
>CAIUOU010000136.1 GCA_903900845.1 uncultured Opitutia bacterium | reverse complement strand
CCGCCGGAAGATCCGGGGGTCGCATCCAGCAGGTAGCTGCCACCACCGGTGGTGAAGCGCGGCGCCTTGCCCGGACCCCAGCGGACCTGCACGCCCTGCCGCAGGCGGTCGAGTTGCGCGGCGCCGAAGGAGGTTGGTCCCGCGCGGCGATGCTCGACCCAGAGCTCGTAGCCGAGGCCTTCCGGCGCGAAACGCAGCGCGCGCAGGCCGGAAGCGTCCGCATGGTCATGCCGGAACAGCCGCACCGTCCCGCCGGCGCCGATGTCCGCGATGGCTTCGGCCGGAAGGTAGCCCAGCTTGTTCTTCTGGCCGACGTTGAAGTGGTTGCTCGGGCCGCTGCCGGAGCGCCCCATCGCGTCGTAAGGGTCCCCGTACTCGAGGTGGGAGCCGGCCCCGGTGGGGGCCGGGCCCGACGGGATCCAGTAGTGCGAGTGCGTGAGGCCCTGCGTGTGACCAAGTTCATGATACGTCGTGCCGGGCGAGATGTTGCCGTTCATCCGGACCTGCGGGCCGGTGAGCATGGCCTGACCGCCGAAGGCATAGGCCGGCATGCGTTTGAAGAGCACGATCCAGCGGTCGTACTTGTCGGGATCGAAGGCGCCGCTGGCACCGTTCGCGGCGTCGTAGGCCTTCGCGAGGGGCGCGGCGTCGTTCTGGAGCTGCCCCGCCGAGGTGGACGAAGCGTTGTAGAAAGCCTTCTCGCGGGTCATCCGCAGGACTGTCGGCAGCACGGTGAACGTCATCGTGGTCGCACCGTGCGAGGTCGCGGCGAAGAAGGTCGCGACCTGCCGGCTGGTCGCCTCGATCTCGGCCACCGTCGCAACCGGCCCGGGATCGTCGGCGAAGTCGACCTGCACCCAAAGCACACGTTTCGCGCCGAGGATCCACGGCGTGCTCGCGGCGCGGGCCGGCGTGGTGGCGGAGGGAAGGAAGGGTCCCGCGGCTGCCTCGTCCGCGAGCAGGGAGGCGCGTCGCCGCGCCAATTCTTCCGGACCTTCAAGGACGGTGATCTCACCGCCGGTGTTTGCAGCGGTCTGGTCGGCCGCGACGCCCAGCGCAGCCTTCTCGAGATCATCCAGCGGTCGTAGCGGCTCATCCGAGAAGGCGCCGAGACCGTCGACCGCGATTCCATGCAACGGGATGCCCAGCTTCGTGGGCTGCGCCAGCCGCCGGCCGACGGTGAAAGCCTCCAGCCGTTGGCTTCCTATCACGGCGAACCGCTCGACCCGCGTCGTAACGCCCACGCAGGATACGGCCACTTCCCAGTCCCCGCGCCGGTCGATGCGTTCCTCCAACTCGGCGACGACGGCGGGCGGCAGCGTCGCCCGGAAACCGGCGGGCACCGCGGCCGCCAGCGCTGCCCCGGGATTTTTCCGGATGAGTTCTCGTAACGCGGACCGGCGTCGGCGGGCGAGTTCGACGCCCGCGGACGTCATCCCGGATTCGTCCTCCGGCGCAGCGCGGCGCCACGCCGTGAGCCAATCTTCGAAGGCGGCCACGGGGCCCGGCACGCTCGCGGATCCGTGCGCCGCGGCCGGGAGGGCCGCCGCCGAGACGACTCCTGCCGTCTTCGTCGGGTCGGTTGGTTCCCGTGGCTGCACCGGTGCCGCGGCGGTAGCTCCCGCGGCCACGGGCTCGCCGTCGGACGACGGTTCCGGCGGCCGGCGAAGCGAAAGCAGGAGGGCGAGGACGAGGAGGAGGCCGGCGAAAAACCGGAGGCGGACGGCGGACATGCGCGCGTGGGTTGGTCGCAGCAAACACGGGCCGACCAGCGCCGCCAGTCAATTGGCGCCCCTGGTCGTGGGGCTTCCGGCGGCGGGGCCCGCTGTTTTTACCTCGTCGGCTCAGGGTGGCGGTCCTCAATCGGGCCATGCCTTCGTTACCCCGCGCCGTCGATCTGCTCCTCGTGCTCATCTTGGCCGCTGGTTCGGCGCGCGCCGAGGATTGGCCCCAGTTCCGTGGGCCGGGAGGGCAGGGGATCTCCCGCGCGGCGGAACTGCCGCTGCGTTGGTCGGCGACCGAAAATGTCATCTGGCGGCAGGCGATTCCCGGTCTCGGTTGGTCCTCCCCGGTGACAACCGGCGGGCGGATCTTCCTCACAACGGGTGTGTCCGATGGCGATGGCGCTCCTTCGCTTCGCGCCCTCGCGCTGGATCTGGCGACCGGCCGGATCCTATGGGAGACCGAGGTTTTCTCGCCGACCGAGACGGGCCGCGCGTCGATGCACCAAAAGAACTCCCCGGCCAGCCCCTCACCCGTGGTGCAGGACGACCGCGTCTACGTGCATTTCGGCCACTTCGGGACCGCGTGCCTCGACACGGACGGACGTGTCGTCTGGCGCAACAACCGTCTGCGCTACGAGCCGGAGCATGGCAACGGGGGCTCGCCCATCATCGTCGGCGACCGGTTGGTTTTCAGCGCCGACGCCCGCACGGATCCCGCGCTCATCGCGCTTGACCGGCGTACCGGTGAGGTGGCGTGGCGATCGTCGCGTGATTTGCCCGTGCGCCAGAAGTTCTCCTTCGCCACGCCGCTTCTGATAGAGGTTGGGGGCCGGCCTCAGATCGTGTGTCCGGCCAGCGGCGCCGTCATCGCCCACGACCCCGTCGACGGACGCGAGCTATGGCGCGTGCGGTATGGCGGCGGTTACTCCCTGATTCCGCGTCCCGTGTTCGCGCACGGTCTCATCTTCATCGGGACCGGCTATAACCGGGCGGACCTGCTCGCGATCCGCGTGGATGG
>CAIUOU010000135.1 GCA_903900845.1 uncultured Opitutia bacterium | reverse complement strand
GATCCGGTCCCCCTGCGCCCCGACCGCTGGGAACCGCGCGCGGTCAAACGCCGACCCAAGCCCTATCCACGCCTCAACCGCCCTCGTCACAAGTATCGCCAAGCCCGCCACGGCACCTTCTACCGCCGCACTTCACAAACTAAAGCGCCATTCGGCTGGCAGCCTCGGCTACACTAGCCGGCATCACCGGGCGGCCGGAATGATTCGTGCCCCTTCGTGTCCATTCGTGGTTCACTCTCTGGCGGTGGGATCCAAGAGCCGGAAGAGGTCCAAGGGACTGGCGGACCAAGCGACCGAGGGACTCGATCTGTGTGAATCCGGGTCAATCGGTGGTTGCCACCAAACGGTGCGACTCGGAAGCGCCTCACGAACAACGTCCCATTAAAGAGAAGAGCGGGAGGTTCCGAGAAGCCTACCGCCGGCTATAACCCCGCGCCGCGGAGCCGCGCGGGGTTGCACCCACCTCCAAGCTGGCCAAGCGCGCGGGGATTTCCACGCTCGACCGCGAACACCCCACCCATGCGTCTGCTCGCTTCGTCCGTCCGTGCCGCGCTCGCCGGCCTCACGCTTTTCCTCGCCTCCCTCGTTCCCGTCGTCGCGCAAGGCGGCGCCGGCGTCATCGAGGGCCGCGTCGCCAACGCCGCCACCGGCTCCTTTCTCGAGGGCGTGCGCCTTTCAGTTGAGGGCATGACACTCGAGGCCGCCACCGACTCCGATGGCAATTACCGCCTGGTAGGCGTGCCCGCCGGCGCGGTTCGTGTGCGGGCCTTTTACACCGGAATGGTGGTGCAGACCACCGCCGTGCAGGTCACCGCGGGCGGCTTGGCGACCGCGGATTTCCGTCTTGGCGCGACCGCCGCCGCCGGCGATCCCGGCGCCCCGGTGCGGCTTGACCAGTTTGTCGTCGCCACGGCCCGCGAGATGAACGGCGCGGCGCTGGCGATCAACGAGCAGCGTTTTGCGCCGAACATCAAGAGCGTGGTCGCCGTCGACGAGTTCGGGGACGTCGCCGAAGGCAACGTGGCCGAGTTCCTGAAGTTCCTGCCCGGCGTGAACATCGACTACGCCGGCGGCAACGCGCGCGAGGTTTCACTCAACGGCGTGCCGGGAGACTACGTGCCCGTGACGATCGCGGGCTTCAGCCTAGCCAGCGCGGTCGGCGGCGGTGGCGGCGGCACCAACCGCTCGGTCGGCCTCGACCAGGTTTCCATCAACAACCTCTCGCGGGTCGAGGTGGAGTTCTCCCCGACGCCCGACTCGGAGGGCAACGCCCTCGGCGGCTCCGTGAACATGGTGCCGCGTAGTTCGTTCGAGCGCTCGAAGCCCCAGTTCAACTTCAGCACCTACGTGCTTTTCCGGGACAACGCCCGCGACTGGGACCGCACCCCCGCCCCGCGCCACCCCACCCGCAAGCTACATCCCGGCGCCGATTTCTCCTATGTCGCCCCGGTGACCCGCACCTTCGGCTTCACCCTCTCCGGCGGCTTCAACCGCCAGTACTCCGGGGAGCCGCTCGCCCAGAACACGTGGCGCGGCACGCAGGCCGCCACCAATGGCGCCGCCTACCCCCACACGACGTTCGACCGGCCGTATCTGAGCGCCTTCCAGGTGCGCAACAGCGGCAAGGACACCAAGCGCTCATCCCTCGGCTTCACCGTCGACTGGAAGCCCGCGCCACGTGACCGCCTCTCACTTTCGCTCCAAGCCTCGACGTTCGACGTGATGATCAACCACAACGCGCTCACCTTCGAGGTGGGACGCGTCAACCCCGGCGACTTCAGTCTGACCCACACCCGCGGCGCCGCCGGCCAGGGCAATATCCAAGTGGTGAGCACCGGCGCCTCCCGTATGAACTGGACCTACATGCCCTCCCTCACCTGGCGTCACGACGGCCCGGTCTGGCGGCTCGAGTCCGGCCTCGCCCTCTCCCGCGCCCGTAACCGTAGCAACACGCTCCGCGCGGGCCTCTTCGACACCACCACCTCCCGTCGGACGGGCGTCACGGTCTCTTTCGCCGACACCTTCTACCTCCGCCCCGGCGCTGTGACCGTGACCGACGCCGCCGGCCTGCCCGTCGACCCCTACTCGCTCAACACCTACGCCCTCACCGCGACCACGGGCAACGAGCGCTCCACCGACGATACCAAACACACCCTCTACGCGAACGCCCGGCGCGCATTCCGTGGTCCGGTCCCGCTCACGCTCAAAGGCGGACTCGATTTCCGCCAGGCTGCACGTGACCAGCGGCTTTTCCTGCCCAACTTCACGTACGTCGGCCGTGACGGCGTGGCCAGCGCGACGCCGACCCCGGCCGGCGACGACCGGCCCCGGCCGTTCATCGACCCCAGTTTTTCCAGCCGAACCGCGCCCTACGGTTTCCCGCGCATCGAGGGCGTGAGCAGCGAGCTGCTTTACCGGCACTACGTCGACAACCCCACGTACTTCACGACGAACGCCAACACCAACTACCGAAACCTGATCACCAACTCGAAATGGGCGGAGGAACTGGTTTCGGCCGCCTATCTGCGCGCTGACCTCGGTCTCCTGCAGAACCGGCTGCGTCTCACTGGCGGATTGCGCGCCGAGCAGACGAACATCGCGGCGCAGGGCCCGTTCACCGATCCCAACCGTAACGTCCAGCGCGACGCGCAGGGGCGGCCGGTACTCGGAGCCAACGGCCGACCGATCGCGATCGCCCCCGCCAACACCCTCGAGTTCTCGCGCCTCACCTTCCTCGATCGTGGCTTCACCGCCGAGAAGGAGTACCTCCGCTGGTTCCCGAGCATCAACGCCAGCTACAACGTGCGCGACGACCTGATCGCCCGCGCTTCCTGGTCGACCTCGATCGGCCGGCCCGACTTCAACCAGTACTCCGGCGGTGTCACGCTGCCCGACCCCGAGAATCCGTCGCCCGGCGACCAGATCACGATCAGCAACATCGGCATCAAGCCGTGGACAGCCCGCGCCGTGAACGTACGCGTGGAGTACTACCTCCAGAGCGTCGGGCAGATCTCCGTGGGCGCCTTCCGCCGCGACTTCGAGAACTTCTTCGGCAGCACCACCATCCCGGCGGCCGCGGAGTTCCTCGAGTTGTACGATCTCAACCCCAACGTCTACGGGCAATACCCCGTGGTGACCCAGACAAACCTCGACCGTTCCGTGCGCATGCAGGGCGTCACGCTGAACTACCGCCAGCCCCTCACCTTCCTGCCCTCCTGGGCGCGGGGCCTGCAACTCTACGCCAACGGGAGCGCGCAACGCCTGCTCGGACCCGCGTCGGCCAACTTCCCCGGTTTCGTGCCGCGCACCGCCAACTGGGGCTTCAGTATCACGCGCGAAAAATACTCGCTGCGCGCCAACTGGAATTACCGCGGTGCCCAGCGGCGCGCCGCGATCGCCGCCGGCTCCAGTATCGAGCCAGGCACCTTCACATGGTGGTCCAAGCGGCTCTACGTCGACCTGAACGCCGAGTACACGCTCCGCCGCACTCTCGCGGTTTTCGCGAATCTGCGGAACGTCGGCGACGCGCCCGACGACATCAAAATCTATGGCCCGAGCACACCCGCCGTCGCCCGCTTCCGGCAGCGCACCGAGTTCGGCTCCCTCTGGATGTTCGGCGTCAAGGGCACTTTCTGATTCGCCGACAACCCGCTTCGAGTCCGCCGCCATCCGTGGTTGCCCCAACCCGGAGCCGGCGGGCTACGCCTCACGACCGACCGAGCCTTGAACAGAAGGCCGGGAATTTCGGAGAGGCTTAACGCCGGTTCATCAGCCGCGACATCTGTGAAATCCGTGGTCAAACCCGCGGAGGCCTTCGGGGAAACCTTCGGCCGTAACGGTTTTAGTCGGCTCCAGCTACGTCGGCCCGGATCAGTAAATCGGATCGGCGGTCTGATGTAAGAGCGTTGGACGCCCGCGAATAAGCGGGTGGCGACGATCTCCGCCACGCTGGCAAGGGTCCTGCTAGGGAGGAGTTGAAACCCTCCCTTCGCCGTGTCCCTGCTCCGCTCACCGTACCAGACCGAACACTTTTTCGACGAGATGTTCGCGGCGGGAGCCCGGTCTGAGGTAAGGCCGCATTACCGGCGGCTCGCTGAACGCCTCGACAACCTGCCCGAAGCGGAGTTCGACCAGCGCCGGGCCGCGGTGGACGCCGCCTTCCTGCGCCGCGGGGTCACCTTCACCGTCTACAACGACTCGCAGGGCACGGAGCGGATCTTCCCGTTCGACCTCATCCCGCGGATCATTCCCGACGCCGAGTGGCGGCGCATCGAGGCCGGGCTCGTTCAGCGCCTGCACGCGCTCAACCTCTTCCTCGACGACATCTATCACGGCCAGAAAATCCTCAAGGACGGCGTCGTGCCGCCGGCTCTGATCCTCGGCGCGAAGCACTTCCGGCGGGAGTTCATGAATTTCAACGTGCCGCGTGGGATCCATGTCCACGTCTGCGGCACCGACCTTATACGCGACGACCGCGGCAACTATCTCGTGTTGGAGGACAATCTCCGCTGTCCGTCCGGCGCGAGCTACATGATCGAGAATCGCGCCGCGATGCGCCGTGCGTTCCCGCAGCTGTTCCAGAGCTACGGCGTCCGCCCGGTGGAAGGCTACGCCGAGCAGCTGCTCAAGACCCTGCTGCACCTCGCGCCCGACCAGAAGGAGAAGCCGACCGTCGTGCTCCTCACCCCCGGCGTGCACAACAGCGCCTACTTCGAGCACTGCTTCCTCGCGCGCCAGATGGGCATCCCGATCGTCGAGGGGCGCGACCTCGTCGTGCGCGAGCGCCGCGTGCACATGCGCACCACCGCGGGCCTGCGCCAGGTCGACGTCATCTACCGGCGGATCGACGACGACTTTCTCGACCCCACCGTCTTCCGCGCCGACTCCATGCTCGGCGTGCCGGGTCTGGTGAACGCCTACCGCGCCGGCAACGTCGCCCTTGCCAACGCGATCGGCACCGGTGTCGCCGACGACAAGGTCATCTACGCCTACGTCCCGCGCATCATCAAATACTACCTCGGCGAGGATCCGATCCTGCCGAACGTTAACACCTACCTCGCCTCTGAACAGGCCGACCGCCGCTTCATCCTCGACAACATTGATAAGCTTGTTGTGAAGGCCGCGAACGAGGCCGGAGGCTACGGCATGCTGATCGGCCCGGCCGCCTCCAAGGACGAGTGCGCTCGTTTCCGCGCCCAGGTCGCCGCCCAGCCCCGCAACTACATCGCGCAGGATCCGATCATGCTCTCCCGTTCGCCCACCTGGTGCGACGGGCAACTCGAGGGCCGCCACATCGATCTCCGGCCCTACATCCTCCACGGGGAAAAAATCACCGTCACTCCGGGCGGTCTCACGCGCGTCGCGCTCCGCAAGGGATCGCTCGTCGTCAACTCCTCCCAAGGCGGCGGCTCCAAGGACACCTGGGTCCTCAAGGGGGACACCTGATTCGCGCACCATGCCGCCGACCCGCCAGGCCGCATCCGCCCCGCCGGAGCGCCCCCAGATGACCGTCATGCTCTCGCGCGTGGCGCACTCGCTCTACTGGATGAGCCGCTACATCGAGCGCGCCGAGAGCACCGCGCGCCTGCTCGACGTGAACCTGCACTTCCTCGCGGACCTGCAGGACCTCTCGGTCGCGTCCCAGAACACCTGGGAGTCGCTCATCCTCAGCTCCGGCGCCTACGAGGAGTTCCGCAAACTCAACGCGACGGCCGACAGCCACTCCGTGACAGAGTTCCTCGCCTTCGATCTGCGCCATGCCGGCTCGATCCTGAACTGCGTCTACGCCGCCCGCGAGAACGCCCGGATGATCCGCGACCAGATCTCGCTCGAGATGTGGGAGGTCATCAACGAGCTGCACCTCATCCTTAAGTCGACCAACACGGCCGACGTCTGGGCGCGCGGCCCCCAGGAGTTTTTTACCCGCATCATCCGCGCCTCCCACCAGTTCCAAGGACTGACCGACGCCACCTTCCCGCGCAGCGAGGGCTGGGAGTTCATCCGCTTCGGCAAGATGCTCGAGCGGGCCGACAAGGCGACGCGCATCCTCGACGTGAAGTACCACATCCTGCTGCCCAGCGCGACCGACGTCGGCGGCGCCCTCGACACCGCGCAATGGCAGGCCGTGCTGCGCTCCGCCTCGGCGCTCGACGCCTACCGCCGGTACCACGTGCGTGAGATCCTGCCGTGGAAGGCAGCGGAGTTCCTCATTTTTTCCGACTCCTTCCCCCGTTCGCTCCATTTCTGCGTCGCGCAGGTCGACGACCTGCTCCGCCGCATCCTCGGCGAAACCGGCGCCCGCCCGCGATCCGCCGCCGCCCGCGCCTCTCGCCGCCTGCTCGGCGAGCTTGAGTCCCGCACGATTACCGACGTCCTTGGGCAGGGACTTCACGAATTCCTCATGGACTGCCAGGCCACTCTCGCCGCGATCTCAGACGAGGTCGCAGAAACAACGATGTTCTACCCCGCCGAGTCCTCACTCGAGGACCAGCAGCAGCAACAGCAGCAATAGCCGGCCGCGCGGAACCACCGGCGCCATGCACCTGCGCGTCGTTCACCGGACCTGCTTTGTTTACGAAGGCGAGGCGAAGGAGAGTTTCAACGAGCTCCGGCTGCGGCCGGCGGAAAACGGGAACCAGCGCTGCCTGTCCTTCGACCTGCGCATCTCGCCGGCGGCGGAGACGCGCGACTACAGCGATTTCCACGGCAACACCGTGCATTACTTCGAGGTGCCCGAGCCGCACGAGCGGCTCTGCATCACGGCGGTCTCGCGCGTCGAGACCGTGCCCGCCCACCAACGTCCGGCGGCTCCCGCGGTCTCCGCCGACGAACTGGCGGCGGCACCCGAGCGTGAGATGATGGCCGAGTTCGCCACCGACTCACCCTACGTGCCGCTCGACGTCGAGCTCTGGCGGGAAGCGCAGGATATCCTCGCCGGAAGCCGCGGCGAGGTCTGGGGCGATGTCCGGCGCCTCGGGGAACACATCCACCGCACGTTCACCTACCAACCCGGTTCGACCGGGGTGAGCACCCGTGCCCCCGACGCATTGCGGTTGCGAGCGGGAGTCTGCCAGGACTTCGCCCACGTGCATCTTGGCCTTTGCCGCACCCTCGGCATCCCGGCGCGTTACGTGAGCGGCTACTTTCTGAACCCCGCCCGCCGGCCCGGGGAAAACGAGGCCTCGCACGCCTGGATCGAGGCCTGGCTACCCGGCGCCGGCTGGCTCGCCTACGATCCCACCCACGCTCGGATCGCCGACGACCGCTACATCTCCCTCGCGGTTGGCCGTGACTACGCCGACATCCGCCCGGTCAGCGGGACCTACCGAGGCGCCCCGACGCGGGCCCTGCGTGTCGACGTCTGCGTGCGCGAGGTCCGACCGGCGGCGGCCGCACCCAAGGTATGACGAAACGCATCCTTGTGCTTTGGGACATCGACGGGACGCTGATTGTGACCCGTAACGCCGGCTCGCGCGCGATGGAAGCCGCGTTCGCCCGCCACTTTGGCCGGCCTGGCGACCTGACGACGATCGACTGGGCCGGTCGCACCGACACCTGGCTCACGCCGGAGATCCTGCGCCGCAACGGGATCGAACCCGACCCGGAGACCTGCGCCGCTTACCTGGACGCCTACCTAGAGAGGCTGCCCGGCGAACTCGCCGCGGGTCCGCAGGGCCGGGTGCTGCCCGGGGTGCATGAACTCCTCGAACGTTTGGCCGCCGACGCGCGCTTCGCGCAAGGACTCCTCACCGGCAATCTCCGCCGCGGCGCCGAGCACAAGCTCAACCACTATCACCTTTGGCACCATTTCCCGTTCGGCGCCTACGCCGACGATAGTCCGCGGCGCAACGACCTCGGTCCGGTCGCCCTCCACCGAGCCGCGGCCCACCACGGCCACGAGTTCAACGCCGCCGAAGCGGTCATCATCGGAGACACCCCGCACGACATCGAGTGCGCCCGCGCCTGCGGGGCCCGTGCGATCGCGGTGGCGACCGGCCGTCACTCCCCCGCCGAACTCGCGGCCCATTCGCCCGACGCCGTCTTCCCCGACCTGGCCGATACCGCCGCCGTGCTCCGCGCCCTCGGCGTCTGATTTCCCCTCAGCTATCCCTCCGACCTGCGGGAGCCCGCCACAGGAGGGTGGGCCTCAACGACCTCACCCCACGCACCTCCGGCAACTACGGTGAGACCAAGCCCAACTCGTCCGTGTCCATCGGGGTCCATTCGTGGTAACTCATCCGCAGAGCGATTCGGGTCCACTGCCCGGCGCCTGATTTCCGGCTGGTCACCAGTGCGGCGGGCGGCGTTATCCAGACGCAGCCATGAAGCGCTTCACCATCGCCCTCGCCTCGGACCATGCCGGTTTCGCCTACAAGGAGGCCATCAAGGCCCAGCTGCTCGCGGAGGGGCACACGGTGCGCGACTTCGGCACGCATTCCGATGCGTCGTGCGATTATCCCGACTGGATCCGACCCGCGGCGGAGGCGGTGGCGCGGGGTGAATTCGAGCGTGGCATCGTGCTCGGCGGCTCGGGTAACGGGGAGGCGATCGTGGCCAACCGCGTGCGCGGCGTGCGCTGCGGGCTCTGCTGGAACCAGCAGACCGCAGTCTGGAACCGGTCGCATAACGACGGTAACGTGCTGTCGATCGGCCAGCGCACTGTAACCGAGGCAGAGGCCCTCGCGATCGTGCGCACTTGGCTTGGCACCGAGTTCGAGGGCGGCCGCCACGTGGCGCGCATCGCGAAAATCGACGCGACCTGAGCCGCTGCGGCTTGCGGAAGCGAGCCGCACCCTTTCGTTCCCCGTCGCGTCGAGCTTCGACGCCACGATGCCGCACACCTCCCGGAACGACCCAGGTTTTTTCCATGTCTTCGAGCCGGGCTCCGACCCGACCGCACCCCCGCTGCTTCTGCTCCACGGGACGGGTGGCACGGAGCATGACCTGCTGCGGCTGGGCCGGGCGATCTCCCCGGGATCCGCACTGCTCAGCCCGCGCGGCCAAGTGAACGAAGGCGGAGCGCTCCGGTTCTTCGCGCGGCTGGCCGCGGGCGTCTTCGATCCGGCGGAGGTCGCCCGGCGCACCCACCAGTTGGCGGATTTCATCGCCGCTGCGGCCGCGCGGCACGACTTCGAGCCGCGCCGACTCATCGCGGCGGGTTTTTCCAATGGTGCGAACATCGCCGCCTCCCTGCTGCTCCTCCGGCCGGACTCACTTGGCGGAGCGATCCTTCTGCGCCCGATGGTCGTGCTGGAGCAGCCCGCGCCCGCGGCAACCCTCGCGAACCGTCGCGTGCTGATTCTCAACGGGTCCACCGATCCGCTCGTGCCACCTGACCATCCGGCCCGCCTGGCCTCACTCCTCAGGGCCGGCGACGCCGATGTCACCGTCACCCTCCTCGCCGCCAGCCACGGTCTTACCCCGCAGGACCTCGCGGCGGCGAAGGCGTGGTTGCAAAAGGCCTAGCAAGCCGCGCCCCGGAGAGGGCTGTTCGCTGGGCGGCCACCACGGAAAGTGCCACTCACTGGCTCCGACCACCTTCCACATCGCCTCGGCCACCCTACCCTCCCTGGCCCGCACGGCCGACTCGCCACCGAGTCCCGTCAATCGCACGACCACCGCGATCGCCGCACACTACCTCGACGCCCACATGTACACCTTCGTCCTGCTCCATGTGCGCGCCGCCATGGAGTGGATGGCCTTCATCGGGACGCAGTATCTCTGGGTCACTGGCAAGTTCGCGATCCAAGCGTAGGCTTCGCCGGGTTTCTTGCTGCTCCGCTCTCCCGCCATGCACCTCACGTACCTCGGTCACTCCTGCTTTCTCGTCGAGACCGGCAACGCCCGGATCCTGATCGATCCGTTCCTCACCGGAAACCCGGCCGCCGCCATAAAGGCGGAGGGTGTGAGCTGCGACGCGATCCTCGTCTCGCACGGCCACGAGGATCACATCGGCGACGCGCTTTCCATCGCGAAGCGCAACGACGCGGTCATCGTGGCCAATTACGAGCTCGCGGAGTATTTCACCGCCAAAGGCGCGCGGACCCACGGCATGAATCCGGGCGGCGCCCATGTTTTCCCGTTCGGCAAGGTGAAGCTCACCCTCGCCCATCATTCCTCGAGCGTCGAGGCGGGCCTCAACGCCGTGTACCTCGGCACGCCCTGCGGCATCTTACTCCAAGCTGGCGGTAAAACGCTTTACCACGCCGGCGACACCGCACTCTTCCTCGACATGCAGCTAATCGGCCGTGCCAACCTCGACGCCGCACTTTTGCCCATAGGCGATAATTACACGATGGGACCGGAGGACGCGCTCGTCGCGCTGGATTTTCTGAAGCCGCGCCTGGCGGTGCCGATGCACTACAACACGTGGCCCCTGATCGCGCAGGACGGCGCCGCCTTCGCCCGCAAGGCCAGCGAGTCCGGCCACACTGTGTTCCCGCTGAAGCCAGGCGAGAAGATGGAGATCTGAAACTCAGCGCCGAGAGGGGCTGATAAAGGGCCCTGAACAAGAAGGCCGGAAAGCTCGGGGAGGCTTATCGCTCCAATCTCATCCGCACCATCGGCGACATCCGCGGTTAAAGCCGCGGAGCCGTTCGGGAGAGCCTTCGGCTGTCACAGTTTTAGCACGTTCGGCGGCGAACGGCCGCGGCTACACCCAAGCGGGGCCCATTCGTGTCCCTTGGTGTCCATTCGTGGTTCGCTCCCGGCGAGCGATTGCACTTCCCCTAATCACCACCGCCCATCGCCTCACCGTTTTGCGCCGTCTGCGCCTTTTTGCGGCCAACTTCTTGGATAGCCGCGCGGAGGCTCAAACGACGCAGGAACTGGGCTCCAACCCGCCCATCCCACTTCATCCGTGTCGATCCGCGTCTATCCGTGGTTGACCCACGCGGAGCGATTCAGGAGCGCGTCAGGAACCGCATCGCTTGGAACGGAAGAACGGGGAGTTCGGAAAGGCTTACTGCCATTTCCTCATCCGCATCATCTGCGAAATCCGCGGTTAAAAACGCGGAGCGATTCGGAAACGCCTTCGGCCGTTGCATAGGCGGTCTGGTCCGCGGCAGGCGGCCGCGGCTACATCAAGGTCCGGGGCAAACGGCCCCGGCTACACCGAGCTGCTCCCATTCGTGTCTCTTCGTGTCCATTCGTGGTTAACCCCAACTTCACGAAAGATCTCCCTAGCGGCATCTACCCGGCCTTCAGAAACTCCCCTTCACGCCGACCTGGAAGGTGACGCCGTACTCCCCCTCGGCGGCGAACTTCACGTAGCGGGGGCTGCCGATCGCATAGGACTCGTTGGAGTCGCGGTTGTTGAACACATTACGGCCCGTGGCGTAGAGCGCGTAGCGGCGAGTCAACCGGTAATCGAGCGAGGCGTCGAGCCGCAGCCGCTCCTGCTGGTAGTTCCAGCCAGCCGCCCCGAGGTTGGCGGCAGCGACCGTGCCGACCCTCTTTTTTCCGACCAAAGTCCATCGCGCGTTGAAAGAGATCGGGTTACGGTTGTAGAAGAAACCCCAGTTGATCATCTTCGGCGTGAAGCCGCGGAAGTCGGACTCCTGCGGTCCGCGGGTGCGCACAAGGGTCGCGTTGGCAAAGACCCGGACGTGCCGAGCGAGCGGAGCCCGCGTGAAGAAAGACAGCGGCTGGCTCACGTTGAGCTCATAGCCGTTGATATGGGCGACCCCGTTGACGTTGCCCGGCGCGTTGACCTGATAGTCGACAAACTCGTCGCCGAGACCGATCCCCTCGAGAAACTCCGCGGTCGCGAGGAAGTTCCGCGTCGCGAAGAAATTCCGGATCTGCTTCCGGTAGAAACCAACGGAAATCTCGCCGCCGTTCGCGGAGTAATGCTCCAGACGCAGGTCGAGGCTTTGGCCGGTCCAGGGAGTGAGGCCGGGATTCTTGGTCGTGATGGTGCCCAGCGCGGAACCCGTCGCGGAAGAATCGGGATTGAAGTCGACCTGGTTCACGTTCGTCGCGCCCATGATGTTCCCGAAATCCGGCCGGCCGAGCGTGCGCGCGACTCCGAGCCGCCCGAGGAGGTTCGGCGTGAAGTTGAATGTGGCGTTCAGGCTCGGGTACAGGCCGTCGTACTGTTTGCGGATGCGCGCGCCGAGCTTCCGGTAGACGAGTTTGTCGATCTCGATGCCGTCGGTGGTGATCGGGATCGGCCGGTTCTGCGCGGTGAGGAGCAGAGCCCCGGTGCGCGAGTCCCGCTGGTACTGCGCGTTGTTGTCCTGAAGCACCGTGCGGCCCACGTCGGTCGTGCGCTCCAGCCGGACGCCGGTGAGCACGCGGAAGCGATTAGAGAACATCGACGCGTCGGCGAGCAGGTAGGCGGCGTCGATCCGCTCCGTGATCTGCTCGGTGTTGAGCGCGTCGGCCCGGAGGTCCGTGCGCAGGTTGGCCGGGGTGACCTGGAAGTAGGAGGGGTACTGCTCGTAGAGTTCCCACGCGCGCCGGCTGCTCACGAACTGCGGCTGCGGGGTGTTCCGCGGCATGAAATAGTCGAGCATCGCGTAGTTCGTGAGGTCGACGGGCGCCAGTGCCACGGAATCGTCGGCATTGCCCGCGACGCCGTCCCGGCCGACATAGACCGGAGTAAACGTCGAGGAGCGGCGGGCGCGGTACTGCTCGGCCGTCCCAAGGCCACCCTTCAGCGACCAATTCAGGGCGTCGCCGAAAAACTTCCGCCGCAAGTCGATCTTCGCGCTCCGCGCGGTGCTGTCGTTGTCGCGCGTGGCATTGGAGCCGTTGAGAAAAAAAGCGTAGTTGGAAACCCGCAGCGGGTCGATGACCTGGCCGGAGGAGTTGCGGACGGTGACCGTCCCGGGGCGGTGGTCGGTGAAGCCGTCGAAGCGGATCTCCGCGCCCTGGATGCGGGCGGCGGCGGTCTCGAACTGCCGGTGGGAGTTCGCCCGGTACGTCTGGTCCGAAAAGTTGTAACCGGCGGCCGCTGTGACGTCCCAGTTCCGGCCCACATGGCGGTAGTTGAGCCGGAAAATATTGTTCCGCACCCGGACGTAGCGGGCGGTGTTGTTGACGTTGACGGCCCCCGAGCCGGGCCGGCCATGGGTGAAATCAGCCCCCCAGGCCACGGGGTTGGTGCCGGTATTGAGGACGAAATTGTGCTGCTCATAATCCTGGACGAGCCAGTTCCCGGAGTAGGTGAAGGAAAGCGTGTCGGCGGGGGCGAGGCGCCAGTCGAGCCGCGTGCCGAGCGAGTAGCGGTGCTCGTAGACGGGGAAGACGTTGTACTGGTAGGTGGTGAGGTAGGGGTTATCGACGGTGGCCTTCAGCGGATTAGCCGCGGTCGTGCTCGTGTTGAACGCGCGGTTGATGCGCCGTGCGACGCCGTACTGGTCGTTCTTCACCGCGTTCACGGAGAAGCCGAAGTCCTTCGTGAGCGGGACGGTGTACGCGAAGTCGAAGTCGGGCTGGTAATGGAAGACGCGCTTCTGGTCATCGCCGTCGCCGCCGCCGGGCTGTTTGCTGAAGGCGAGATCCCGGGAGTTTCGGTTGATGTAGGCCTTGAAGCGCAGCTCGGGGCGGCTCGCCTCGAAGGCGGTGCGGCTGACCATATTGATGGAGCCGCCGAGGCTGGCCGCCGACATATCCGGCGTGGGCACCTTGTAGATCTCCACCCGCGAGGCGTTGTTGAGGGAGAACGCCTGCAGAAGCGTGTTGCGCGTGGGGCCGGCGGAACCGGCGGCATTCACGTCGTCGCCGTCCAACGCGATGTTGGTGTACGCCGAGGGGAGTCCGCGCAGGCCGATCTGCACGGAGTTCATCTGGTCGGTGCCGACGTCGACACCCGGCAGGTATTTCACAAACTCACCGAGGTTGTTCTGGATGATATCGCCCATCGCCTCGGTGTGCAGCACCGTCTTGATGTTGCCCGCGAAGCGCTGCTCGTTGATCGCGATCGAGGCGGCGTTCGTGTCGCGAGCTGTCCCGACCACGAAGGAATCGAGCTGAACCGCGCCCTCCCCCTGCACCGTCGGCGCGGAGCCGAACGGCTCCAGGACAAAGTCTCGCCGGCTGACCACACCTGGCGAGACCCTCGCCGTGGCGGTCCGGGGCGTGAGTCCCGTGAAGAAAACCCGCAGCGTGACTTCCCCGGCCGGCAGGGCATCGAGGCGATACTCCCCGAAAGCGTCCGTGAAGGCCTCGCGGCTGGTGCCCCCGACGGTCACGCGCGCGTTTTCAAGCGCCGCGCCGCCGATGCTGTTCTGCACACGGCCGGCCAGCGTGCCGGTCGCCGGCGTCTGGGCCGACCCCACGGCGGCGAGGAAAAGAACCGCTGAAATCAGGCCGCGGCGCAAGGCGGAGGATGAAAGGGAGCAAGAAGACATGAAAGGAGCTGAACCGGCGGTTCCGCGCAGATCAATGCCGGCGCCCTGTGATGCGCGACGACGTCTCTGCTCGGGAAAAACCGCCCGCGCATGAGGCTCGAAAGGTCCGCGGGAGACCCCCGCGGCTACATCGCTGGTGCTTCTTCAGGCGTGGACCACATCCATAATTCCGAATGGGCACATCCCGCGTTACTGATTTCCAGATTCCCCCCGGCCTCGGTTCCCGTCTTCCGGCTTTCCCCATTCACACCGGAGAGACTTCGCCGATCCGCCTCAAGGGCGGCTGCCCGCGCGGCGCAACCATGCGCTGGTGCGATCCGGGAAGTCGGTGAACACCCCGTCGACGCGCGCGGTGATGAACAGCGCCTCGTGCAACGCGTCGAGGGAAGGACAATGCCGCGGCAGATCGTCGGCGCGCACGGTGTACGGGTGAACCCCGAGCCCGGCCTCGCGGGCGAGCCGCACCAGATCGGTGAAGACCGGCGCCCCGCCCGCCGACGGCCACGTGACAATGCGGCCGATCGCTGGCCCGATGCCGTCGACCAGTCCGGAGAGTTCCTTGATGCCCGCCGGGGTACAAAGGGCCGCGTAGTCGGTGCCGTCGACCTCTTTGGCCCCGCCCCCGATGAGCATCACGAGACGCCCCTTCCAGCCAAGCTCGCCGCGCAGCCGACGAACCTCGGCGAGCTCGAAACACTGCAGGAAACAAGGATCGGCCTTCGTGGCGTAACCGTACCGCGCGAGGATCGGAAGGACGACCAGGCTGGGATCACGCCCCTGGTCCCGGTGCCATTTCGGAGCCTTGATCTCAGGATAGATGCCGGCGACGCGCCCGATGCTGCGATTGAGTCCCTGGATGAGCTGCAGCTCCTCCTCCAAAGTGGAGATGCGGAACGCAGCCGGTGAGCGCTGCGAGTCATACCGTCCCGGGTAGGCCGGGGCGCCAGTGCGCAGGTTGATGCGTTCATGCACGGCCAGTTGCCGGAGCTCGGCCAGCGTGAAGTCGAGGACGTAGAAACGCCCGTCCGCCCGCTGGCGTCCGGGGAACCGGGTCGCGACGTCGGAGACGGCGTCGAGGTGGACATCGTGGAGGACGACCGGGACGTCGTCCTTGGAGAGCACGAGATCCTGCTCGATGAAATCCGCGCCCAGCGCATGGGCGTAGGCCTTGGCAGCCTGGGTGTGCTCGGGCAGGTAGCCGCTCGCGCCGCGGTGGGCGACGACGAGCGGCACGGGGGCAGAGGCCGCGGCGGCGACCCCCGCGGCGAGACAAAGCAGGAAGACGAACTTCATGGGGAAAGGAAACAAGGGCGGCGGGCCGCACGGCGGATCAGCCGGCGGACGACGAACTGGTCGCGCGGTGGCCGAGAGTCATGGCGCTGAAGACGATGGTTAGGAGGCAGCAGACGATCATCGTGGCGAAGACGCCGCCCCAACCCCAATGGTCGGCGATCCAGCCGACCCCGGCGCCGGCGATGGCGGAACCGAAGACATAGCCGAAGAAGCCGGTGAAGCCCGCGGCGGTGCCCGCCGCCTTCTTGGGCACGAGGTCGAGCGCATGCAGGCCGATGATCATGATCGGGCCGTAGACGAAGAACCCGATCGCGATCAGCGACGCGATGTCGATCCAGAGCGGGCCCTCCCGGTTGAGTCCGTACACCACGAGGCCGGCGAGGGTGAGCACCATGAAGAGGATGGTGGCCGGGGCGCGGCGCCCCTGGAAGATCCGGTCGGACACCCATCCGCAGAGGATCGTGCCCGGGATGCCCGCAAACTCGAAGGCGGCCCACGCCCAGCTCGACTGTTGGAAGGAGAACTTCTTCGCGGTCTGCAGGTAGGTCGGGATCCAATCGACCACGCCGTAGCGCACGAAGTAGACGAACGCGTTGGCGACCGCGATTGCCCAAAGGTACCGGTTGTTGAGCACGTGCTCGAAAAAGATCTCGCGGAACGTGAAGGTGCGCTCGTGCTCCGCCGAGTACGCCGGCGGGTAGTCGTTGCGATGCCGCTCGATCGGCGGCAGCCCGCAGCTCTGAGGGGTGTCGCGCAGCAGGAAGGCGATGAGGACCGCGACCGCGGCCGCCACCATCGCCGGAAAGTAAAATTTCGCGCCCCAGCCTCCGAAGATCACCACGCCCAACAAGGCGAGTTTGGCCACCAGTCCGCCGCCGATATTGTGGGCGACGTTCCAGAACGAGACCGTCACCCCCCGCTCGTTGGTGCTCCACCAGTGCACCATGGTCTTGCCGCAGGGAGGCCAGCCCATGCCGTTGAACCAGCCGTTCAACGTCTGCAGCACGATGATCGCCGTCAGCGACCCGTAGATCGCCGGGATGGTGCCGAACGCGAAGGTCACGCCCGCCGTCAGCAGCAGGCCAATCGTCATGAACCAGCGCGGGTTGCTGCGGTCCGAGACCGAGCCCATGATGAATTTCGAAATGCCGTAGGCCACCGAAAGCCCCGTCATCGCCGAGCCTAGCGCCGTCTTCGAGTATTCCGGGTGCTCCTTCAGGATGTCCGGGATCGCCAGCGCGAAATTCTTCCGCACCAGGTAAAAAGCGGCGTAGCCGACAAAGATACCCGTGAAGACCTGCCAGCGCAGGCGGCGGTACTCGGGGTCGATCCGCTCGGCCGGCAGGGGCGGCGCGGCGGGGGCGGGGCGCAGCAGGGATAACATGGCCGCGAACTAAAGCCGGATCTGCTCCCGGAGCCAGCCCGGGCGATTGGTGGTGATGCTCTGCACCCCCAACCCGATCCAGCGGCGCGCAACGGCGGGGTCATCGACCGTCCAAACGTGCAGCTCGAGACCGGCGTCGCGGACACGCTTCACCTCGGCGGGCGTGAGCGGCCAAGTGTGCTGCAGGTCGAGGCCGGTGAGGCCGGTCGAACGGGCGTCGCGGATCACCTCTTCGATCGAGGGTGGAAGCTTGGCGTTGGGATCCTTCGCGTCCGCCGCCTTGTAACCCATCAGGTAAAGCGTGCGGAATGCCGGCAGCTCGCGCCGCACCGCCTTGAGCGTGTCGAGGTTGAAACTGATCACGGTCACCCGGCGTTCCGTGATCCCGGAGGCGGCGAAAACCCGGCGCAACTCCGGCACGATCTCGGGTCCCGTCTTGATCTCCACCAACATCGTCTTGCCCGCGGGGATCGAGGCCAGTTGTTCCTCGAGGAGCGGCAGCTTCTCGCCGGCGAACTCCGGCGCCTTCCAACGCCCGGCATCGAGCGTGCGCAACTCCGCCTGCGTCATCTCCGCGATCACGCCGTCGCGGCCGGTGGTCCGCCGGGTCGTCTGGTCGTGGCAGACGATAATGCGACCGTCCTGGGCGAGGTGGATGTCGGTCTCGACTGCGTCAGCCCCCTGCCGCCAGGCCAGGTGCGTGGCGGCGACGGTGTTCTCGGGCGCGTCGTGGGAGGCACCGCGGTGGGCGACGATGTCGACCGCGGCGAGCCGGGCGGTCATGACCGCAATCAACAGCGGGATGCGGCCGAGGCAATGCATGGGATCGAGAGTCAGAACTTCCGGGTGATCTCGAGCGTGACCTGGCGGCCGCGCACGTTGGCGGAGCCGCCGGCGTAGCCGTAGGTCTCGTCCGCCAGCGGCGGCTCGGAATCGAGCACGTTGTTCAGCCCGAGGCGCGCGGAGACCCCGCGCAGCCAGCCGCCGGATCCGCGGTCGAAGCGGTAAGAGATCCACGCGTTATGATTCATGAAGGGATCCACCAGCAGGAGGTAGCGCGTGATGCCGTTGTCGTTGAAAACCCGGATGTAGCCGGGCTGGCCGAGCGCGCGGTACACCGCCTCGGTGGTGGCGGCGGAGGTGTCCACGAACGAGTGGAAGTAACTGGTGAACCAACCGGCCGACCAGCCG
The DNA here is from genome assembly GCA_903900845.1 of uncultured Opitutia bacterium. GTDB lineage: Bacteria > Verrucomicrobiota > Verrucomicrobiia > Opitutales > Opitutaceae > ER46. The sequence goes on along the minus strand of CAIUOU010000135.1, from coordinate 41,978 downwards.
TCCTGCCGCCACGTGAGCGAAGCATTCCCGCGCCAGCGCACGCGGCCGTTGCGGTCGAGCTCGTTCAGGATCGGCGCCTGTTCGTCGCCTTGGGAGCGGCGCCGGAGGTAGCGGGTGACGTCGGTGCTGAGGGTGAACGATCCCAGGCGCGTGCGGGGGCTACGCCATTGCGCGCCGACTTCGTAGCCCTCGATGTCGCGGCCGCTGAGGTTGATGTAGTTGTCGATGATGCTCTCGACCTCGCCCACCGGGGCCCGGCGCGCCGCCACGTTGGTCTGGCGGGCGTTGTAGGCCGCGAAGGCGGCGCGGTCCTCGGGCGTGACCGAGCGGCGCCTGACCGATCCGTAGCCCTTGTAAGCGGCGGTGCCCGATCCGAGGTCGATCTGGTCGATCGGCGTACCGGCGGCGAGCGCGGCCTGCGTCGCGAGATCGAGGTAGAGCTCGTCGCGCAGCAGGGTGCCGGGCGCGCCGATGTTCTCGATCACGTCGTTCTGGTTCAGGCGATAGTAGTCGAAGTTGAGGGAAAGGCCGCGCACCCCGGGCACTTCCAGCACAAGTCCGGCAAGGGCGGTCTTGGCCTGCTCGGGCTGCAGCTTCTCGTTGCCCTGGCGGAACACAGTGCGCTGCGCCGAGGAATCAGTCGGCAGCCCCGTGACCTCGGCGCGGTAAGGATCACCCGCGCCGATCTGCCGGCGCAAGGGCGTGATGTTGGTTTGGACGAGATTCGGCGCGCGGAACGACTCCGCCGCGGAGCCGCGCAGCTTCAGCCACGACACCGGCATCCAGACAAGGCTGGCCTTCGGCTTGGTGGTCTGCCCGTGGATCGAGAAGTGCTCGAAGCGGCCCGCGAGGGTGAGCTCCAGCGCGTCCACCAGCGGCACCTTGTTTTCCCGCGTGACGAACGGCAGCGCGGTCTCCGCGTACGCCGCGAAAATCGTCTGACGGGCGCTGATCGGCACGTTGGAGCTGAGGGCGAGGAAGTCGTTGTCGCCCTCGCGCAGGAACGGGAAATCGGCGCCGGAACCCGGCGGGTTCAGCCCGGAATACGCGGCCCGCTTGTCGGAATAGGTCTCGTGCCGCACCTCGACCCCGGTCGCCACACCCACCCGCCCGCCCCGGCCCAAACGCCAAAGCCGGCCGTTGGTCTTCAGGTCCCACAGGAAGAGATTGGTGCGCCCGGAACGGTCCTCGTCCCCGTAGACCTCGTCGAGCACCGGCGCAGGGTTGGCGAATGGCCGGTCAACCGTGATGAGATTATTCACGATACGGAAGGTGACCGGGAACGGGTTGAAAGCCGTCGAGTCGGTGCGGGCCAGCGCACGGCGCAGCTTCGACTCGCGCACCTGGAAGCGCTCGTACTCGTGCGACTGCGCACCGGAGGCCACGAGGGCGCTCTCCCATTCCCAGTCCTCGCCGAAGCGTCCGCGCACGCCGCCGAGCAGGCGCCACGCGTAGCTCCAGACCTCGGTCACGCGGGGCATGAGCCCCTGGCCCGCGGTGTCGGCGTTCTGCCCGGGCGAAATGCCGGTCCAGAGCGAGACATCGGCCGGGGTGCCGGTGAGCCGCGGCGTGCCGTCGGCATTGGGCGCGCCCGTCGGATGGTAAAACCGCACGCCGAACGGGTTCCAGGGGTTGGCCGCCGGCAGATAGATCCCCTGGTCATCGGTGTTCTTGAAATTCACCGGCTCGCGGCCGTTGCGGCTGTAAGCCCGGTAGAAGAGGAAATCGGCGAAGAAATCGAGCCGGTCGTTGAGCGGACGGTCGATGAAGGTGGCGAACTGCATCCGGTCGGTGGCCGGGACCAGCACCTTCCACTTGTTCCAGTTCGAGTACGTCGCGTTCTCCGGGCTGTCGATGTTCTTGGACGCCGCAGTCTGGCGGAAACTCACGCCGGCCGGGCCCGGCCAGAGGTAGAACATGCCGTCGGCCGCCAGGGAGGCGACCCCGGCGGGCGGCGTGGTGCTCGTGCTGATGCCGGTGTTGCCCGGGGGCCGGGAGCCGGTGAAGCGCAGGAAGTCGGACTGGATGAAACCGCGCTGCCACTGGCCCCATTGATTGACGTTGTTGGTGTTGGAAAAGTCGTTGTCGCGGACGGTCGTGCCGTTGGCGTCGACGAGCGGCAGGCCGTTCCAAGGCGCGGGCAGATTGCGGCTGATGCGCATGTCGGAATTCCGCGCGAATCGCCGCTGCGAAGCCGCGAGCGCGTCGCGGTGGAAGTAATCGACGGTGTAGGCGATCCGGGTGCGGCCCGATTTGAAACCGTGAGTATAGGTGCCACCGACCTCGTTCGCCCCGCCGTGCTGGGTCATCGAGCCGCGCAACGTGAGCTGGCGGCCGGTGTAGGAGCGGGAGATCCGGTTGTTGATGACTCCCGCGGCGGCGTCGGCGCCGTAGATGGCGGAGGCGCCGTCGCGCAGCACCTCCACGCGCTCGATCAGGGCACGGGGAACCGTGTTGATGTTCACCGCCAGCGAAGGCACGCCGTTCTCGGCCATCGAGATCGGGTGCGGCGCCATGCGCCGGCCGTTGAGGAGCGTGAGCGTGCTCCCGGAGCCGATGCCCCGCAGGTCGACGGAGGCGACGTCGCCGCGCGCCAGTTGGGGGCCGTTGTTGATTTCGGTGATCGCGGACGGCTCGGCGATGCCGAGGGTCTCGAACAATTCGGCCATCGTGGCGGCGCCCCGAGCGTCGATCTCCACCGGATCGAGGACCGTGACCGGCAGGGCGGTCTCGGCCTCGGTACGGCGGATGTTCGAGCCCGTCACGACGAAGCTCTCCAGCTTCACCGCCTCCTCCGCCGCCGGGGCGGGCCGGTTAGGCGCCTGCTGGGCCGGAAGGGCGAGCGCGGGGAGCAGAATGGCCAGGATGAATCGCGTCGGCATCATTGCTTCATTGCGCCCCCCGGCACGGAACCGCGCGAGGAAAAATACTTATGCGCGCCCCTACACCCGGGCGCCGACACCGGAATTTAACACAAAACCCACGTCCATTTCGCTCCGCGGGACCGTGCCCAGCTGGATTCAGCTCTGGCCCGCGCGGCACCTGCGTAAGAGGGACCCGCCGTTTACTCCACTCGCTTCCGGTGAACCCCGAAGGCCCGCACAGGCAGCCGAGACGAACGGGCACCTGCGCCCCAACCGGATCCGATCGGCCCGAGCGCCTCTGGACAGCCCGGGATGTGTGGATGCCCGCGACGCTTATTCGCCCTTGGCAGACTTCTTCTTGCCGGTGGGGCTCGAGCCCGAACCTTCGGGGATGTCGTGGGTCCAAGGTTCGACACCCACCCGTGCCGCCCAGACATCCCATGCGGCGGCCATCGCCCTCACCCGCGCCGGTTCCTTGGCGGCGAGGTCGCGCGACTCCGTGCGGTCGGCGGCGATATCATAAAGCTCCCACGAGCCCCGGTGTTTGGAGACGAGCTTCCAGCGGCCCTCGCGCATCGCCTTGTTACCCTCGTGCTCCCAGAAAAGCGGGCGTGGCGCGCCGGCCGGCGGGGCGGACGGGGCGGCCAGGAGCGGCCGCAGGCTGCGGCCCTCGAGCGGCGTGATGCGCTCGCCGTTGTACTCGGTCGGGAGACGCGCGCCGGCAAGATCGACCGCCGTCGCCATGAGATCGATCAGGTGCGAAGGCTCGTGGCAGAGTGCGCCGCCCTTGACGCTCTTCATCCCGGCGGGCCAATGGGCGATCAGGGGCGTGGAGATGCCGCCCTCGTGCACCCAGTGCTTGTACTCGCGGAAGGGCGTGTTGCTCACGTTCGCCCAGCCCTTGCCGTAGGCGATGTAGGTGTCGGCCGCGCCGGGCATGACGCCGTAACCGACCCTCATCGGCCAGCCGTCACGGGTCTGCGGCGGGCGGTTGGCAAACTGGATCGTTTCCTTGGGCAGGGGCGGCAGCGACGGCGCGGCCGCGCGGGGCTGGCCCACACCCGTGCGCCCGTTGGTCTCGGCGCATCCACCGTTGTCCTGCAGGTAAAGGATCAGGGTGTTCTCAAGCTGCCCCTGGGCCTTCAACTCGGCCACGAGTCGGCCGATGCCCTCATCCATCACCTCCACCATCGCGGCGTACACCTCCATGCAACGCGTCTCGAACGCGCGGTCCTTGACCTTGGAAAAATCCTCGGCGGTCGGCGAGATGCCCCACTCGGGCTGGACCACGCCCAGCCGCTTTTGCTTCTCCCAACGGGAGACTCGCAAGGCGTCGTATCCCGCGTCGTAGCGACCCTTGTGCCGCGCGATATCGGACTCGCGCGCGTGCATCGGCCAGTGGGCCGCGGTGTGCGCGACGTAGAGGAAGAACGGTTTGCCGGGATGGTCTCGCGCGTGCTCCCGCACGTAGCGGACGGCGTGGTCGCTGATCGCGTCGGTATAGTAATACTCCTTTGGCTGGTACTCCGGATCGTTGGCGGGGGAGATGAAGCGATCGTCGCGCATGAGCGCGCTGGGATCCCAGAAGCTGCCGGATCCATGGATGGTCCCGTAGAAGCGGTCGAAGCCGCGTTTCAGAGGCCAGTTCTGGTCGTGGGCTTTCATCCGCTCGACGGGTCGGCCGGGCGTGACGTGCCACTTGCCGGCCAGGTAGGACCGGTAGCCGGCGGGCTTGAGCGCCTCGGCGATCGTGACCGCGCGTCGGCTCAGTTCGCCGCGGTAGGCAGGTGTGCCGAGATCCTCCACCATATGGCCGATGCCAGCCTGCTGGGCGTACAGCCCCGTGAGCAGCGAGGCGCGCGTGGGACAGCAGCGCGCCCCGTTGTAAAACTGGGTGAAACGCACCCCGCCGGCGGCGAGCGAGTCGAGGTTGGGCGTGGGGATCTCGCCCCCGTAGCAACCGAGATCGGAGTAACCCATGTCATCCGACATGATGAGAACGATGTTGGGACGCGGCGCGGCCGCGGCGGCGGTCAGCGCGAGCAAGGCCGCAAGGAAGGGAATCATCAGGATGCGCATCGGGGAAATCAGACGCCGCCGCGGGGCGCGGCGACAGGCGAAAAGACAGCGCCCCGGGGGCCCGGCGCGAAGCAGAAAATGTGCGTACCGCTCCGGTGGAAGCGGCGCGTGGCCGGGCGCCGAAAAAGGCCTTGCTTCGGAACGGAGCGTGACGCTTCCTCTCCCTCCCTTTTTGTTTCGGGCTGTAGCGTAGCCTGGTAGCGCGCTTGCATGGGGTGCAAGAGGTCGTGAGTTCGAATCTCACCAGCCCGACCATTTTCCCCGCCGCGGTGATGCGGTTTGGTGCGTTTCCTCGTGTCGGGGGAACGGCTGCTCGCACCAACAACCAACGCCGGAACAGCAGGGTTTTGAACTGGAAGGCCGCGGAGCTCGGAAAGGCCTGTCGCCTTACCTGCCAGTCCGCGCCATCAGCGGGTTAACGCCATTGGGGTCAGGGCGTTGAACGTTTACGAACGGATCGGACAGCCGCGTCTAAAAACACTCAACGCCCTGACCCCGCGAGAGAGTCCGCCGCTGGCGATGGGCCGAAGGACCAACGGAACAAGGGACAGGCTTGAACTGGGTCGATCCGGGGTTGCCCGGTTGGTTGATCCGGGTCTCTGGAGGTCTCGCTCTCTGGACGATCTCCCGCGTCTCACTCACTCCGCGGGCGGGCCGCGCTTCCGCTGCTACTTCCGGCCCCACGCGTAGGCCCAGAAATCGAGGCGACCGGCCACTTTCACGTCATTGAAGCCGGCATGGCGGAGAAAGGCCTCCAGTTCCGGCTGCGTGGAGCACTTGGAGATCTGGGCCGGTCTATCCCCAGGAGGGAAACGCAGGCTCTCCTCGAAAACCGCCCATCCGGCCTTCGAGGCTAGATCAACGTTGTCGCAGTAAAAGCGCCCGCCCGGCCGTAACACCCGCCTCGCCTCCCGCACGTAGTTGTAGCGGTCCCACTCTTCCAGATGCATGAACACCACCGTGGTGTAGACCACGTCGACCGACTCATCTGGGATCGGCTGCAGATCATATCCGGAGATCTCCTGCAGTTTGACGTTCTCCAATCCTAGCAACCGCCGACCCGCCAGCCTCAGCATGTTCGCGGACACGTCGCAGCCAACCCACTGCTTGACGAAGGGGGATAATACGCGGCCCACCCGGCCTACCCCGCAGCCGATCTCGAGGAAAACGTCCTCCGCCTTTACCCCGACGGTCTCGCGCAGGATATCGACGGTGTCCTCGGCGTCGGCATGAAACTTGTCCTCGTCGGTGTAGCCGGCGACGTAAAGGTAGGCGTCCTGCTTCGAACCTGAGAGGGAGTTCCAGACCGACTTGTAGTCGCCGCGCAGCTTGCTCATCCATTCGAGCCAACGCGCGGCCCGCGACCCCGTCAAGGGACCTCCCGCTTGACGAACGCGCTGCCGTAGCGATCGTCGGTTTTCGTATGAGGCGTGTCGGACTCCCTCCGCTCCATCTCCGGCTGATCGCCGGAGCGGGGGCGCTGCTCGTGCTCGCGCTCACCGTGCTGGCCGCCAGTCCGACCGCCCACGCCTGGGCCCACGGCCATGCCGAAACCTGCCCGAAACACGAGCATCCGCCCGCTCCACACGAGGACGAGGATGACTCCGGCTGCGCCGTAGTGCTGTTCGCCGCGGGCCTGGAAGTTCCGGCTGGCCCCGTGGCCTTTCTGCCGCCCGCCACTATCGCCGGCGGAGTTTTGCCCGTCACCGCGGCCGAGCCGCTGCTGTCGCGGCCCCGGTATCTACGTCTGCCTGAACGCGGTCCTCCCGGACCGGTCTGAAGCCCCTCGCGCGGCGGGTACCCTGGAAGGGCCCCGGCCGCTTGCCGCGACGGTCCTAGGGGATCGCGGCTCCCCTCACGCCACGCCATCGCGCGCCGTGACCATGCTTCAATTCTTGTTCAGTCAGAACCATGACATCCTTTTTCCGCAGTTCCCTGTTCTCCGCCGCCCTCGCGGGCGGTCTCACGGCGCAGACCGCGCCCAAACCGGCCGCCCCGGCGCACGATCACGCGCCCGTGGCCCTCGACCAGTTCGTCACCTCGGCGACCCCGTTCAAACGCAACCAGGTCGACCTCGCGCAATCGACCACCGTACTCGCGGGACGCGCGTTGCTCCTCAAGCAGCAGCCGACGCTGGGGGCCACGCTCGGCGGCGAAACGGGCATCAGCGACTCGTACTACGGGCCGGGCTCCAGCCGGCCGATCGTGCGCGGTCTCGATGGCGAGCGCGTCCGCATCCTCGAGAACGGCCTCGCGCTGCTCGACGCCTCGGCCAACAGCCCGGACCACGCCGTCGCGGTGGAACCCTTCCTGGTGGACCGCATCGAGGCCGTGCGTGGACCCGCCGCGCTCCTCTACGGCAATGCGGCCGTGGGTGGCGTGGTGAACGTCATCTCCCACCGCATCGAGACCGAACTGCACGAAGAGCGCGTCCGCGGCGGCGCCGAAGTGCGCCACGCCACCGGTTCCGGCGAGACGGCGCGCGGCGGCGTGCTGGACGTGCGACTGCTCGGAGGTCGCGACCACGCCCTCGTATTGCACGTCGATGCGTTCCGCCGAGAGGCGGGTGACATCAACATCCCCGGACCCGCGGAGAGCCTCCGGCTGCGCCGGGCCGAGATCGCGGAGGCGCGCGCCGCGGGCAAGCCGGCGCCCGTTTTTGAAGGTGGTACCCTGCCCAACAGCGGACTCGACGCGGAAGGCATGGCCTCAGGCGTCTCGTGGGTAACCCGGAACGGCTTCCTCGGGATCAGTCGGAGCGGTTTCAACACCGACTACGGTGTGCCGGGTCACGCCCATGAGGGAGAGAACGAAGGCGGCGTAAGGATCCGCCTCCGCCAGCGCCGGAATGAGCTGCAAGGCGAGTGGCGCGCCCCGCGTGCGACGGACCTGGTGCAAGGCGTGCGGCTGAAGTTCGGACGCGGCGACTACCGCCACTCCGAGATCGAGCCGGACGGCCAGGTCGGGACCGTTTTCACCAACCGCGGTCACGACGGCCGCGCGGAAGTATTGCACGGCGGGGCGAAAGGCTGGAACGGGGCGATCGGCGTCCAGTCGGGCCGGAACCGCTTCACGGCCGACGGTGAAGAGGCCTTCCTGCCGAATTCAACGAGCCGCACGGACGCCGTTTTTGCCTTCGAGGAGGCCACCCGCGGCGCGGTCACCTGGCAGGCCGGCGCCCGGGTGGAACGCGCCCGGGTGGCAGCCGACGGGCACCGGGCCAGAAGCGACACAGATCTGAGCGCCGCCCTCGGGGCAGTGTGGCGCGTTGCGCCCGAATGGACGCTCGCCCTTTCGGCGACGCAGACGCGGCGCGCGCCCAACGCGCAGGAGCTCTTCGCCGAGGGGCCGCACGCCGGCACCCAGTCGTATGAGATCGGCGACGACGACCTTGGCACGGAACGGTCCACCGGCCTCGAGCTCAGCCTGCGCCGCCGGGTGGGCGAGGTCACGGGCGCGGTGTCGGTCTTCACCAACCGCTTCGCGGGCTACATCTTTGAACAGCCGACGGGCAAGGTGGCCGTGGAGCACGACGGCGAGTGGGAGTTCGTGGACGCGGAGGATCCGGAGGCCTCGGAGCACGGCGGACTGCCGGTTTTCCGCACGGTGCAGCGCGATGCACGGTTCTGGGGCTTCGAGATCGAGGCACTCTGGCATCTCCACGAGGCGCCCGGCAGTCAGTTCGACGTGCGCTTCACCGCTGATTTCGTCCGCGCAAAGGAGGGCGGGCGCCCGTTGCCCCGACTACCGGAGGCGCGCGCGGGCATCGGTCTGCTGTGGGCCTCGGCGGCGTGGAGCTTCGGCCTGGACTACCTCCATGCGTTTCCTCAGCGCCAGGTCGCCGCTTACGAGAGCAACAGCGACGGCTACCGGCTGCTTGGCGCCAGCGCCAGTCGGGTGCTGAAGCTGGGTGCGCTTGAGACGGAGGCCTTCCTGCGCGCAACCAACCTCAGCGACCGCGAGGCACGGCCGCACACGTCCTACCTCAAGGACCTCGCGCCCCTGCCCGGGCGCAGCCTGACGGCCGGCGTGCGGTTCAGCTTCTGAAGCCTATCGCGCCTCGCTGAGCCGCGCGATCACCGCGGGCAGCAGGGCGTGCTCGGCGGAATGCACCTTCGCGGCGACCGCCTCGAGGGTGTCGCCGGGCTCGATTCGCACGGCGGCCTGGTCGATGATCGGGCCGCCGTCGACCTCGGCCGTGACATGATGCACGGTGCAGCCGGTGATTCTCACGCCGCGGCGGAACGCCTGGCCGATGCCGTCAAGGCCGGGAAAACTCGGCAGCAGGCTCGGATGCAGGTTGATGACGCGCCCCGCGAAATGCGCGAGGAACGGCGGCTTCAACACCCGCATGAAACCCGCCAGCACGATCAGGTCGGGCCGGCAGGCGTCGATCGTCTCGATGTAACGTCGCTCGCCCTCGCCATCGAGTTTCGTGCGGAAAGGCGCCGCATCCAGGAACTCCGCCGGGACCCCGAAGCGCGGCCCGAGGGCAAGGATGCCCGCGCCGGGCTGGTCGGAGAAGATCCGCACCACCTCCGCACGACCGAGCCGGCCCGCGTCGCGTGCCTGGAGGATCGCCTCCGCGTTGGAGCCGCGGCCGGAGCCAAGGATGACGACGCGCATGGTCAGATCTCCCCCGCGGCGCGAATGCGCTCGATCAGTCGGGTCGTGCTGAAGCCCGGCAGGAACGGCATGAACTCAATGCGCGCGCCAGCGCCCTCCAGCGCCGCCCGCTCGCCCTGGTCAAGCTTTTCCAGGGTGTAATCGCCCGCCTTGCAATAGACATCGGGCCGCAGCGCGCGGATCTCCGCGGTGAGGCGCGGCGTCCGGAAAATCACGACGGCGTCCACGCAGGCTAGCGCGGCCAGCGCGTAGGCCCGCTGCTCCTCGGTCTGCACGGGGCGGGCCGGGCCCTTGAGCGCGCGCACGCTGGAGTCGGCGTTGAGCGCGATGAGTAGCGCGTCACCCAGCGCCCGCGCGCGCTGCAGGTAGAAAAGATGGCCGGTGTGCAGCAGATCGAAGACGCCGTTGGTGAGCACCACGCGCCGGCCCGCGGCGAGCTGCGCGGCGCGCCACGCGGTCGCGCCGGCCAAGTCGTGCAATTTTGGGTTGTCGAGGGTCACTCGGTCGCAAGCCTCGCGATCCGCCGCCGGTTGTAAACCCCCCATCGCGGCCGCTCCTCATGAAACCCCTCCGCCTCCTGGCCTTCCTGCTGCTCGGCGCCTCCGCCACCTTCGCCTCCCGAGAAAAGCCCGTCATCGGCCTTTCGCTCGACACCCTCAAGGAGGAGCGCTGGCAGCGCGACCGCGACACGTTCATCGCCGCCGCGCAGAAGCTCGGCGCCACCGTCATCGTGCAGTCGGCCAACAGCGACGACACCCGCCAGATCCGCGACGTCGAATCGCTCCTCAGCCGCAAGGTCGACGTGCTCGTGATCGTGCCGCACGACGGAGCCGCGATGGCCCGCGCCGTGAAATCCGCCCGCGAGGCGAAGGTTCCCGTCATCGCCTACGACCGCCTCATCCTCAACTGCCATCTCGATTACTACCTGAGCTTCGACAACGTGAAGGTCGGAGAGGCCCAGGCCGCCTACGTCGCCGAACGCCTGCCGAAGGACCGGCCCGCCCGCGTCGTACGCATCTACGGCGCGCCGACCGACCACAACGCCAAGCTCTTCAAGCAGGGCCAGGACAAGATCCTCGCCCCGCTCATCCAGGCTGGCCGCGTGCAAGTCGTCCACGAGGACTACGCCCTCGATTGGAAGCCGGAGAACGCGAAGAAGATCATGAACGCCGCCGTGACCAAGGCCGGCAAGGCGATCGACGTGGTCATCGCGTCCAACGACGGCACCGCCGGCGGCGCCATCCAGGCCCTCCAGGAGGACGGGCTCGCCGGCAAGGTGCTCGTCACCGGGCAGGACGCCGATCTCGCCGCCTGCCAGCGCATCCTGCGCGGCACACAGGCCATGACCATCTACAAACCCCTCAAGAATCTCGCGGAGCTCGCCGCACGTGTGGCGGTCGGCGTGGCCCGCGGTGAGCCGCCGGCCACCACCTCCACCACCGACAACGGTTTCCGCGCGGTGCCTACGGTCATGGAGCGCATCATCAGCGTGGACCGCTCCAACCTGCAGGCGACCGTGGTGGCCGACGGCTTCCATCGCGCCGCCGATCTCAAGTAAACCCGCGCCGGTCCCGCGGCCGGCACCGCGCCCGATGCCACCTCTCGTCGAGGCCCGCGGCCTCACCAAACGCTTTCCCGGCGTCACCGCCCTGCGCGACGTCAGCTTCGACCTGCGGCCCGGCGAGATCCACGCGCTCTGCGGCGAGAACGGCGCGGGCAAGTCGACGCTGATCAAGCTGCTCGCGGGCATCCATCCGCACGGCAGCTACGAGGGCGAGCTGCGGGTCGCGGGAGCGGAGGCACGCTTTCACGGGGTGCGCGACGCCGAAACCGCCGGGATCGCCGTCATCACCCAGGAGCTGGCGCTGGTCGACGGTTTGAGCGTTGCGGAGAATATTTTCCTAGGCCGCCTCCCGCGGCGCGGGGCGCGCGTCGACTGGCTCGAGACCCACCGGCGCGCCACGGCGCTGCTGGCGGACTTCGGCTTGGACGTTTCCCCGGAAGCCGAGGCCGGGACGCTCGGCATCGGCCGGAAGCAGCTCGTCGAGATCATCCGGGCGCTCGACAAGCACTCGCGCGTACTCGTGCTCGACGAGCCCACCGCGGCGCTGACGGAACGCGAGGTGGACGTGCTGCTGGAGCACCTCCGGCGCCTGCGCGCGCAGGGCACCGCTTGCATCTACATCTCCCACCGGCTCGATGAGGTGTTCGCGATCGCCGACCGCGTGACCGTGCTGCGCGACGGCGCGAGCGTCGCCACTCTGCCCCGCGCGGAGGCGACCGCCGCGAGTGTCATCCGCCACATGGTTGGCCGCGAGATCACGGACCAGTATCCGCGCCGCGCCCCGGCCTCGACCGGTCCGGTGCTGCTCGCCGTCAACGGCCTCCACGTGGCTGGTCCCGACGGGAAGACGGCGCTGCAGGACATCTCGCTCGAAGTGCGCGCCGGTGAGGTGCTCGGCATCGGCGGCCTGATGGGCGCCGGACGGACGGAGCTGCTGCTTCATCTATACGGGGTTTGGGGGACACGCACGGCCGGAAGCGTGCAACTGCGGGATAACGCCTATCCGAATCCTGATCCGCGGGAGTCGATCGCGCGCGGGCTCGTGCTCGCGACGGAAGACCGCCGCCGCCACGGGCTCGTGCTCGGGGAGTCGGTCGGTTTCAACCTCTCGCTCCCCAGCCTGCGCCGGTTCACGCGGGCGGCGGGCCGGATCGATCAGGCCGCCGAGCACGCGGAGAACCAGCGGATGTTCCACGCCCTGCGCGTGAAGGCGCCTGGTCTGGAGGCGCGCACCGCCGGGCTCTCCGGCGGCAACCAGCAGAAGGTGGTGCTGGGCAAGGCGCTGATGACCGCGCCGAAGGTGGTCATGCTCGATGAGCCGACGCGCGGCATCGACGTCGGCGCCAAACTGGAGATCTACGAGCTGATCAACCGCCTGACTTGCGACGGTCTCGCGGTGCTGCTGGTATCGAGCGAGCTGCCCGAACTCATGGGATTGAGCGACCGCATCGTGATGCTAGCAGGCGGACGCGTCGGCGGCGTGTTTGAGCGCCGCGAATTCAGTCAGGAAGCCCTGCTCGCCGCCGCCATGAGCAGGGCGAACGCCGGCATGTGACAAGACCGTCGAGCGCGAACTCGGCGTGGGCTCGACCGGAGGGAACGGAGACCGCGGAGAAGGCTTCACGTGCATGATCCGCGGCGGGCGGCCACGGCTACACCGGACCGTTCCCGAATGCGCTCCATTCGGGTGCCTTCATGTCCATTCGTGATCATCGGTGCTCGGCCGCCGGATTTCATCTTTCGCGTTTTTCGTGCGTTTCGTGGTTTCCCAACCCTCCTTGCCCGCCCTCTATTTCCTTCGCGCCCGCTGTCACCCCGGATGAAAAACCCCGCCCGCCTCCAGACCCTCGCGATGCCGCTGGCCCTGATCGGCATCTGCATCTTCTTCGCGCTGCGCGAGAGCGCCTTTATCGGACCGCGAAACCTCACCCAACTGCTGGTCGAGTTCTCGATCACGGGGACGCTCGCCCTCGGCATGTTCATGATCTTGCTCACCGGGCAGATCGACCTCTCGGTCGGCAGCGGCGTGGGGCTGATCGGCGGCCTCGCCGCGGTGCTCGCCACCCAACAGGCCTGGCCCGCGCCACTGGCGTTGGTCGCGGGGACGCTGGTCGCCGTCATCCTGTGGGCGCTGATGGGCGCGCTCATCGTACGGCACCGCATCCCAGCTTTCATCATCACGCTCGGCGGGCTGCTGGTCTTCAAGGGCTTGTTCTGGCTCGTGATCCAGAACTCGACGGTGCCCGTCACGCGCGGCGATCAGGACAACCTCTACTCGCTGCTAACCACCTATTACCTTCCGGCCCCGGCCGGCCTCGTGCTCGCCGCGGGGGTCCTCGGGGTGCTCGGCCTCGCCGGCTGGCGTTCCCGAAGCGCCCGGATCACGCACGGCCTGCCAGTCGCGGCGCCCGGAACGCTCGCGCTGCGCTGGATCGCGGCGGCCGGCGGCACGCTCGGCCTTGTGTTGGTTTGCAATCAGTTCCGCGGGCTGCCCCTGCCGCTGGTGATTTTGGCCGCGACGGCCGGAGGCGTTTTCTTCCTGACGCGCCACACGCCGTTCGGCCGCCACCTCTACGCCATCGGGGGAAACGAGGAGGCGGCCGTCCTCTCCGGCATCCCGGTGCCACGGGTGCTCATCACCGCCTACGTGCTGATGGGCGTCGCGGTGGCGCTGACCGGTTTCATGACCACCGCCTACTCGGGCGCCTCGACCACCACCGTCGGCGACCTGATGGAACTCGACGCGATCGCGGCGTGCGTCATCGGAGGGACCGCGCTCCGCGGCGGCCGCGGCACGGTCTTCGGGGTTCTCGCCGGCACGCTGATCATGGCCGCGCTGCTCAACGGGATGACCCTCCTCGCGGTCGCGCCCGAGGCCAAGTTCATCGCCCGCGGCGTGGTGCTCGCCCTCGCGGTCTGGATGGACGTCCGCCTCGGCGGCGGCCACGCCCGCGCCTGAGATTAACGCCCAAAAGGGTCAGGGCGTTGAACGTTCACGAACAGGCCGAGCGGCCGCGTCTGAAAACAGTCAACGCCCTGACCCCGTGGGCAATGCCATCCGCCCCATCAGCGAAATCCGAGGAGCGAGTCGGCCGATGGCACCATGCCATCTCCTCTCCTGTGAAATCTGCGCTATCCTCGCTCAGACGCCGACGATTCGGCCGGATGAATCGCCGATGCGGTCCACGCCCGTGACGCCCATGCGATCGACCATGCCGAGGAAAAGATTGCTCATCGGCTGGCCGCCGAGGCGCACGTGGCGGCCCGGGTTCAGCGTGCCGCCGCCTCCGCCCGCGAGGATAATGGGCAGGTTGTGGTGCGTGTGCCGGTTGCCGTCTGAATTACCGCAACCGTACACGATCATCGAGTTGTGCAGCACGGAGCGACCGTCGACGTCCTTCTTCGCCTCGAGGCGGCCGAGAAACCGCGCGAACCGCTCCATGTAGTAACGGTCGATGCGCGCGATCTTCTCCATCAGGTCAGCGTCATTGCGGTGGTGCGAGCAGTAGTGGTGCCCCTCGGGGATTCCGATCTGGGGGTAGGCCTTGTTGCTGCCGTCTCCCGCGAGCAGCAGCGTCGCCACGCGGGTCGAGTCGGTCTCGAAAGCCAGCGCGAGCAGGTCGTACATCAGATCCATGTGCTCGCCGTAGTCGGAGGGAATGCCCGCGGGCGTAGCCATGCCCGGCTGTGGCAGCGCGCCGAAACGCTCGGTGCGCTCGATGCGGCGCTCTATCTCCCGGACCCCTGTCAGGTACTCGTCGAGCTTGTCGCGGTCGCGCCCGCCCAGCTGGCGTTGAAGCGCGCGGGCGTCGTCCATGACGAAGTCGAGCAGCGAACGCTGGGTGCGCTGCCGCGCCTCGAAGTTGCCCTGGCGCTCGCCGGGCGCACCGCTCCCGAAAAGGCGCTCGAAGACGAGACGCGGGTTGGGCTCGGGCGCCACCGGCGTGCTCGGGGAAGACCAGGCTAGGTTGTACTGGTAGGCGCAGGAGTACCCGGAGTCGCAGCGGCCCGATTTGCGCACGGCGTCGCAGGAGAGCTCGAGCGAGGGGAAACGGGTCGCTTGGCCGATGCTTTGCGCCACAATCTGGTCGACCGAGACGCCAACCCGGATGTCGGTGCTGTCGGTCTTACGCGCGCGCTCCCCGGTGAGGAAAGTCGCGTTGGCGCGCGCGTGGTCACCCGCCCCGTCGTTACCCGCGGTGGCGTTTTTGTGATCGAGCCCGCCAAGCACCTGGATCGAGCCCTTGAGGGAGCTTAGGGGCTCCATCGTGCGCCCGAGCTGGAAGTCCGCCCCCTCGCCCGCCGGCCACCAATTGTCCTGATGCGCGCCGTTCGGGAAATAAACGAAAGCCATGCGCAGCGGCGCGCCCCCCGGGGTCACACCCAGCGACTGACCTCCGGCCGCCGCAACCGTGGACCCCCGCAGCGCCGTCTCGAAAAGCGGCAGGGTGAGGCACGCCCCGACCCCGCGGAGGAAACGTCGGCGGGTCACGGAGGCATCGGAGGCGCGGGCAACCACGGGGAAGGCGGGGCTTTTCATCGGTAGTCGGGGGGCACAGGGATCATGCGGGAATTATTCGATTCGTCCAATGCCGAGTGGACCATCGATCAGGGCGCCCGGGAAAGCGCCGCGCCCTCCGGTGCGACCCGTCGGCGCTGGAACGCCGGCGACTCGATCACCCCGAGCAGCGCGATCGACAGGCGGCCGCCATCCTCGAGCAGACGGCGGGTGATCTCCTCGATGGTGTGGCTGTCGAAATGCTCCACCCCGCGCCCCAGCGCGTACGTGAAGAGCTTTTCGGTGAAACACCGGTAGACATCAGCGGCGCGTTCACGGGCGATGACCCGCTTGAGTTCGCGGACGTCGGCGAAGCGCTCGCCGGTGATGAGCTCGCCCGCGGGCTCGATGGGCTGCCGGGCATCGGTGTCGCGCCAGCCCCCGAGGGCGTTGAAGTTCTCGAGCGCGAGCCCGAGCGGATCCATGCGCGAGTGGCAGGAATGGCAGAGCTTGTTACCCCGGTGGGCGGCGAGCATCTCGCTCAGCTTCGGCTCGCGATCCTTGAACTCCTTCCTCGCCTCCTCGAGATCGGGGATGTCGGGCGGGGCGGGCGGGGGCGGGGTGCCGAGGATGTTGTCGAGGATGAACACCCCCCGCTTCACCGGCGACGTGCGCGTGGGGTTGGAGGTGACGGCGAGGACGGTGCCCTGCGTGATGACGCCGCCGCGCGGGCTGTCCGGAGGCAGCGTGACCTTGCGGAGCTCGTCGCCCTCGACCCCGGTCACACCGTAATGTTCGGCGAGCCGGGCGTTGAGGAAGGCGTAGTCGGAGTCGACCAGCTCCAGCAGGCTGCGGTCCTCGCGCAGGACGTGCTCGAAGTAGGCCTCGGTCTCGGAACGCATCAGGCGCCGGAAGGCGCCGTCGAACTCGACGCGGCCGTCGCGATTGGGGCGCGCGCCGGGCCCGAGGACCACGCGCGCGTTGATCGGCACCGACTCCACGTCGCGGGCCTGCAGCCACTGGCCGGTGAAGTTGCGCACGAAGGCCTGGGCCTTCGGATCGCGGATCATGCGGTCGACCTGCGCGCGGAGGTTGCGCCGGAGCTCCCCGCGCCCCGCCAAGGCGAGCAGCTCGTCGTCGGGCATCGTCGACCAGAGGAAATACGAAAGCCGCGACGCGAGCGACCACTCGTCCAGTGGAGCATGCGGACCGGTGCTGGCGTCGGGCGCGGAGGTCTCAACCCGGAACAGGAATCGCGGCGAGGCGAGCACCGCCATCATGGCGCGGCCCACGCCCTCCTCGAAGGTCCGGCCGGGCTCGGCATAGACCTGGCGCGCCAGCGCCACCAGCCGCTCCACCGCGGCGGTTTCGACGGGACGACGGAACGCCCGGGTGGCGAACGCGCGCAGCAGCTCTCCCGCGCGGCGGTCGCGCTCCGCGGGATCCGCCCCCACGAGCGGCCCGGGGAAAAATCGGGTGTGGTTTTCCGGCGGGATCCAGTGCCGCGGGCTGAGCGGGCCCCGCACGGTCACCGAGCCCACCCGCATGGTGACACTGGTCTGGCCCTGCACGCTCTGCGGGCGCCCAGCGGCGGCAGCGGCTTCGTCGGCGGAGGGGAGCGGCACCACCTCGAAGGAGATGACGTGGCGTCCCGGGCGCCACTCGACCTCGAGCTCGCGCCGGAGCGGACGCCGCTCCGACCAGACCACCAACTCGTTGAGTTTCTCCTCGCCGTCGACGCGCGCGATGAGCCGGCAGCGGCTGGCGTCGAAATCGAAGGTGCCGCGCGTCTCCAGGTCCATGACGACCTGGTAGCGGTCCGCCTGGTCGACCTCAAAGGTGCGGGAAACGGTGATGGCACGGCGGGCGTTCAGCTGGTCCCCGGCCCCCGGGCCGCCCTGGGCCCGGAAATCACGGCCGGAGAAAACCCGCTCGCGGACGACCCGCGCGACCTTCGGGACAGCCTTCTCGACGATGGTCTCGGCCGCCGCGAGGTACTTTTCGAGCAGCAGGGGCGAGACCGTCAGCACCTCGCCGTTGTTGTCGAAGCCGTTGCCGGTGTCATCGGGCGGAAACTCCACCTCGCTGTTGAAATCAAATCCGGTGAGGTCGCGGATCGTGTTGCGGTACTCGACGCGATTGAGGCGGCGCGGCGCCACGCGGCCAGGGTCGGGATCGGCGGGGTCGATGCCGAAGGCCTCGTACTTGATCCAGCGGGAAAGCGTGTCGATCTCGGCGGCCGAGGGTCGGGCGGCGCCCTCCTCCCGCGGCGGCATGAGGCCGGCGCGGACGTTCCTGAGCACGGCAAGCCAGACATCATGCCGGCGCACGAGCTCGGCGTCGGAACCGAGCTCGTCGAGGGAGACCCCGCCTTTGCGGATACCGCCGCCGTGGCAGTCGAGACAGTACTTGGCCAGCACCGGCTCGACGGAGGCGCGGAAGTTGCGGGCCGGATCGGCCACGGCCGTCGAACCCGAGGCCAGCAGCACGACCAGCAGGCCGGCGGAGCGGAAGCGGGATGCAGGGCGCAGCATGAAAGGAATACGGGAAGACGGAGCGGGCGACTCGAGGTGACGCTGAATGTTTCCCGCCCGAACGCAACCGCCTCGCCGCGGGCGGGCTCAGCTGAGGTCGCGCAGGCTGCCGAACTCCGGATCGAAGAGCCTCCGGTACGTGCGCACGATCATGCCGTCGGTGAGCCCGGCCAGCCAATCGCAGATGCGCCGGGCCTTCGCGGCCTCGCCCTCAGCCGCGTCAATGAGACGCCCCACGCGGGGAGGCAGGATATTGATGACGCGCGGACCGCGGTCGACGTAGTTACGCCAGCACGATTCCCAGAGCTGGAACAGCACGCGGCGGGCCTTGTGTTCCATCTGCTGGAGCTGGGGGCTCTCGAAGATGATATCGTTCGCCATCTTCTTGTAGAAGGCGGCCTCGCGCTCGACGGCCGGAGCCACCACCAACTCGAAGCGGTAGCGGTGCGTGGCCCCGGACATGAAGTTTTTCCGTTCCCGCAGACGGCAGGCGGTGATGAACGCCCCGATGCGCTGGGAAAACACGTTCTCCAACCGGTCGGCCCGGATCGCGTGAATGACCTGCTCGAGCCAGCGCTGACGCTCGGCGTCGATCCCCTCGCCCGCCGCCCACTGCTCGATGCGTTCGATAGTGAGGAAGCCGGCCTTCACCCCGTCGACGATGTCGTTGACGGAGTACGCCGCGTCGTCGGCCCAGTCCATGATCTGGCACTCGATGCTCTTGAAGGCGTTCAGCCCGCCTTTCGCGAGGAGATCGGCCGGAATCGCCGCGCCGCCGAAGACAAAGGCCCGGTGGCGCTCCTGCGCGTCGTAGAGGAAGTGGCGCGTGGGCGGCGCGGGGAACTCGTGAAAGAGTCGCTTGTACTTGAGCACGCCGTCGAGCAGCCCGCGCGTAGGCTCCATGCCGCGCACCCCCGCCTCGTTCTGGTACATCGTCTCGGTGAGCAGGTGGAGCGTCTGCGCGTTGCCCTCAAAGCCTCCCCACCGCGTCATCAGCTCCTGCAGCGTGCGCTCACCCGAGTGGCCGAACGGCGGATGCCCGAGGTCGTGGGCGAGGGAAACCGCCTCGACCAAATCGCTGTCGATCGTGAAGTCCGGCTCCAGCGGCGCACCCCGCGACTGCAGGTAGGTGCAGATCGAACGGCCGATCTGCGCCACCTCCATCGAGTGCGTGAGTCGCGTGCGGTAGAAGTCGTACTCGCCGGAAAGGAAGACCTGCGTCTTCGACTGCAGCTTCCGGAAGGCATGCGCGTGGATGATACGGTCGCGGTCGATCTGGAAGGGCGTCCGGTAATCCCGCCGGCGCTCCCCGCCGCTGCGCTCAAAATCGAAGTCCTGGTAAAAACGGTTGTTGATCACGGTCCGCCATCAGGGGACGCCCGCGACCCGAGGATGTGAAGGGCAAAAAGGCACGGCTCCGGCAGCGGAGCGTTGGCCCGGATCGTTGGAAAACCCCCGCCGATTTGGCGTTTGAACCGAGCGGACCCGACCGCGAGCCTCGCGGCGAATCCCCGGGCCCATGCCAACCCCCGCCCAACGCCGCCGCCTCGAACGCGCCGCCCGCGCCGCCGCCGAGGAGTCGTATTCTCCCTATTCCGAATTCCGCGTGGGTGCCGCGATCCTGACGGCATCGGGCCGCGTGTACGCCGGCTGCAACGTGGAGAACGCGTCCTACGGGCTCTGCAATTGCGCCGAGCGCACGGCGATCTTCACGGCGGCCGCGGAGGGCGAGCGGCAGATCCGCGCCGTGGTGGTCTACACTCCGACCAAGCAGCCCACCCTGCCCTGCGGCGCCTGCCGGCAGGTGATCAACGAATTCGGCCCCGACGCGGTGGTGATCAGCGTGTGCGATTCCGACCGGCGCCTGGAAACCACCCTGCCGGAGCTGCTCCCGCACGCCTTCGGTCCGAAAGATCTGGCGTAGGCGACGGGGGACGAGGCTCCGCACGAAGCCGGTTCACCGGCCCAAGCGACCAAGGGATCGTATCCGTGTGCATCCGTGTCGATCCGTGGTTGCCCCAAGTGAAACCATTCCCGCACGCGTCACCCCCGGCTGGATTTTTGAGCAGCAAGGCCGGGGAGACCGGAGAGGCTTTCCGGTTTTCCTGCACATCCGCGCCATCCAGGAAATCCGCGGTTAAAAACCCGAGGTCTTCCGAGGGGCTTGCTGCGGTAGCAACTTCAGCATGATCCACGGCTGGCGGCCGCGGCTACACCAAGGCCTGTCCTGATTCGTGTGCCTTGGTGTCCACTCGTGGTTGCTCGATCCGTGGTTGCCCCAGCACGGAGTTTTTCCTCAGCGCATCAAGAATCCCTATCTTCAGCGGCGCTCAACTCTCACGGGGGCGTCGGTGCCGGGAGCGGGGAAATGCACCGTCGTCTTCTCCTGTCCAAGATCGATTTGCACGGAAACTCCCGCGGAGCTCTCGGTCCGGCGTGCCGTCCATGGCGCGCCCTGCCCCGCCCGATAGGGCATCATCACGGTCGCGACGCCGATCGCGGCGCTTTTGGTGCGGGTCCCCGCCTCGACGTGCCAGAGATTCGGGAATTCGCGCGTGGGCGGCGGATTGAAGCCGTCGGTCTGCTGGAAGCCCAGGGGCTCCGACGCGAGGTAGGCGATCTCCACGGCGGCCTTGGGTTGCTCCACGCGCAGGCGGTTCGCAGCCTCGTCGACGGCGAACGCCCGCGGCGCATGCAGCATGAACTGGTAGGTGGCCGGGCGCGGAGCCACGAGCTCGTCGTAGATCACGACGCACGGCCGGGATCCCTTGAGAAACACGACATGGCGCCATGCCTTCGTGAGTCGCCCACCGTAGGCCGCGGTGGCGTCCCCGGCGACGTAGTCGTGCCCTGGCCGGAACTCCTCGCGCACGATCCGACCGGTCGCCGCGGAGGAATGGGGCGTCTGCCCCTGCCCGTCCACCAGCACCGCGTTCTGCGCGCGGGTCGTATGGACATACTGGTAGTGAAATCTGCTCCCGTGAAGGTCCCGGTAGTTGTTGGCTACAAGCAAGGGCTCACCGTACGCGTTCAGCAGAAAACTGTTCTGGGCGTTGTGGCCGTGGCTCTGGGTGCCGAACGGACTCGATTTGAAGGCGACATGCACGTCCTCGCGGCTGTCAGCCAGCGTGAGGTGCAGGCTGGCCACGCCGATCCCGCGGAAGACCTTGGAAGGCGGCAGCTCCGCCAGCGACCGCTTCGGCGGCAACGGCGGCAAGTTGGCGCGGTAGAGAAAGCCGAGGAAGCCGCCGTTGGCCGGCATCCCGCCGCGCTCCGCCCAGTCGCGCCAGTAACCCGCGCGCCCACCGTCGCCACTGGCCGCGCGCGCCCGCAAATGATACTCCAGGAAGGCGGGCGGCGCGATCGGTCGTCCGGAGAGGTCGCCGAAGCCCGCGTTGGGGGAATGCGGCGGGTCGAGGTAAATCGGGTAGTCCCCCACATGCGCGAAAAACGGCTTCTTCATACCGTCGATCCCCAACGCCGACTGTGCGACCTGCAGCCACCAGACGGCCTTGTTCTGGTAGCCACTCCAGTAACTCACACCCTCGTGCCAGCCGCCGTCGTCGTCGGACCACACGGGATAGCAGGCGAAGAACTTGTTCACCGCGTAATCGAGCCACCGGGGAGCCTCGGGGATCTCATCGAGGAACGCGATGCCGGCCTCGGCGATCTTGTGCCACACACGGTTGGCGTGGCTGCCGTACGGACGCTGGAGGTGCCCTGTGCCGCGGCTCACCTCACTGCTGTTCCACGCGTCGATCACGCGGGCCCGCATCGCGGCCTGCACCTTCGCGCGTTCGTCGGGGGTGAACATGTCCCAAGCCCAGTCGTAGGCGCGCGCCGGGCGGTACAGCAGCGGCTTCGCCGCCTCGCAGTTGAGCGTGAAGTTGGTGTTTCCGGCGGGATCCCAAGAAGCGAGGTGCAGCACCCAGCGGCGCGCCGCCTCACCGTAGGTCTTGTCCCCGGTGAGCAGGTAGACGAACGCGAGCGTCTCCGCCTCGTTGCACGCCGCCTCGGTCTGCTCCCGATTGGGCCACCAGTACTTGATCAACTCGGGGTTGTTCTTGTCCCGCGCGGAACCCCGGTTAGCCGGCTCCGGCGTGGGGCCTTTCCGAATGTACCCATCGGCGGCCTTCCGCAGCGCCGCGAACGCCGCGGCCTCGCGCCCCTGCGCCAACTCACGCAGACGCGGCAGGTCCTCGGGACGAAGGAAAAGCCGCGGGTGAGCCGTCGGCACGCGCTCCCGCTGCTGCGCCGCCGAGGGCATCGGCATCTCCGTCGCCGAGGCCGGCACTTCAACCCGGCGCGCGATGCTCCACACGGTCGCCTCACCCTTCTCCGTGACCGCGCGGTAGCGCCAGAACCAGAATCCCGGCCGGAACGCCGCGTGGTGCGTGTAAGTCGGCCACGTCACGCCCTCGGCAGTGGTCGTCGATCCTGACGGAAACGCGGCGTCCCCCGACCACTGTACATCGTACTTCACGGCATCGGCCGGGGCGATCCACGTGAACGAAGGCGGGTTGAGCGGCACCGACGCGCCATCGGCCGGACGGTAGCCCCACTCGTCGGCCCGCGCCGGCCGCTGATCCAGCGGCAACGCGGCGGGTAAACGGGACGTAAAAAACGCGAGGGCGAGCAGGGACAATAACCGCCTGGCATCCGGGGAAAGCAGCGACCGCATGATGCTTGGAATGACGCCAGCGGAAGCGCGTGGCTACGACCGAAATTCGCCTTGTCCGGCGTGGAACCGGATCGCTTTCCTCTACGCACCCCGCCGCTCGAACCGCGGCGCTTCCCCATGAAGAACCCGCTGCGTCTGCTTCCTGCACTCCTCTGCCTTTGTCTCGGTTCCGCCACGTCTGCCCTCGCCGCGCAACCCGCCGCTCCTGGTGCGATCGAGGGACGCGTCTTCGACGAGGGCCGCGGCGAATACCTCGAGCGCGCCCGCCTGGTCGTCGAGGGCACGCGCCTCGAGGCGTTCTCCGAGACCGGCGGACGCTACCGGCTGACCGAAGTGCCGGCGGGCGAGGCCCGGGTGCGCGTCTTCTTCACCGGTCTCCCCGAACGCACGCTCAACGTCACCGTCGCGGCCGGGCAGACCGCGCAGCTCGACATCACCTTCGGCGCCGCGGGCAAGGAACCGGCGGCGAAGGGCGGCGCGATCCGGCTGGACCAATTCGTGGTCGCGACCTCGAAGGAAATGGACGGCGCGGCGATCGCGATCAACGAGCAGCGCTTCGCCCGCAATATCGTGAACGTCGTCGCGGCCGACGAGTTTGGCACGGTGGTCGACGGCACCCCGGGCGAGGTGATGAAATTCCTACCCGGCGTGACGCTGGACTACAGCGCGGGCGAGGCGCGGAACGTCTCGATGAACGGCGTGCCGGCCTCGAATGTTCCGATCACCATCGGCGGCTTCGACCTCGCCAGCGCCGCGGGCAACGGCACCGGTCGTGTCACCAACCTCGACCAGTTCTCGGTGAACAGCATCTCGCGCATCGAGGTGCACCACTCACCCACCCCGGAATCGAGCGGCTCCGCCCTCGCCGGATCCGTCAACATGGTGCCCCGCTCGGCCTTCGAGCGCTCGCGCCCGCAGCACAACCTCAGCGTCTTCCTCACGCTCAAGGACGGCGACCGGAGCCTCCACCGGACACCGGGGCCGCTCAACCGGCCGACGCGGAAGGTGACCCCGGGCTTCAACTTCTCCTCGGTCGTGCCGGTGAGCCGCCGGTTCGGGTTCACGCTATCCGGCAACCACGTCGACCAGTACAGCTACGAGAACGTCGCGACCAGCACGTGGCGCGGCAACGGCTTCGCCACCAACGTGGCTGCCACCGCCATCACCGGCCTGCCCGACACCACGCCGGACAAGCCCTACCTCACCGACTTCGCTTTGCGGGACAGCACCCGCGGCAACCGCGCCGACTCGGTCGGCACGACGATGGACTACCGGCCCTATCCGAATGCCACGCTGTCGTTCTCGTTTCTCTGGAACTGGATCGGCGTGGTGCACAACAACCGCACCTTCTCGTTCTTTGTGAACCGCGTGTTGCCGGGGCAATGGGGCCCGACCTTCACCACCGGCGCCCCGCTCCCCGCCGGCACCACCGGCACCCCGGGAGGATTCGGCCCGGCGGGCGGCTTCGGGGAGGCGCGCCTCAATGGCGGCGCGCAGGATTGGTACGGCACCACGTACACCCCGTCGCTCGTCTGGCGCCACGACGGGCCGGTCTGGAAGATGGACGCCGGCCTCGGCTTCTCCCGCGCCAGTCTCCACACCCGCAACGTCGACAAGGGTTTCTTCGGCGCCTCCCAGGCGCGACGCACCGGGGTGCGGGTGTCGTTCGCCGACATCTTTTACCTGCGGCCCAACACCATCACCATGACGAGCGCCGACGGCCTGCCGGTTGATCCGTACCGGCTCGACAACTACGCCCTCGACACCGCGAACGGCGTCGTCCGCGACTCCTCCGACCTGAAGCGTAGCGCCCGCTTCAATCTCCGCCGCGACCTCGCCGTGCGCGGCGTGCCGGTGTCGCTGAAGACGGGCGCCGAGATCCGCAGCATGGAACGCGACCTGCGCGCGACAACCAACACCTACACGTTCGTCGGCCGCGACGGCGTGAACAGCTTCGCCGCCAACGCGCCCCTGCGCGGCGACGACAACGCTGGCCTGGTGCTCGACGAGGCGTTTTCCCAGCGCGCCGGCGCCTACGGCTTCCCGCGGATCCAATGGATCTCGAACGATGACTACTACGACCTGAACCGGACCAACCCCTCGTACTTCACCAGCAACGAGAACAACAACTACCGCGCGGCCATCGGTGCCTCCAAGTACGCGCGTGAAGTGATCTCATCGGCCTACCTGCGCGGCGACGTGGCGTTTTTCAACCGCCGCCTGCAGTTCGTGGGCGGCCTGCGCGCCGAGCAGACCAACATCAACGCGCAGGGCCCCATGACGGACCCCTCGCGCAACTTCCAGCGCGACGCCGCCGGCAATATCATCCCGCGCCGCGACGCCGCGGGAAACATCCTCCGCAACGCCGCCGGGGCGCCGCTGCCGGCGCTGATCGTGCCGACGGCGGACGCCCTTGGTCTGTCGAAACTCACCTACCTCGACCGCGGCCAGAACACGACCAAGGAGTACCTGCGGCTTTTCCCCAATCTCAACGTAAGCTACCTGCTCCGCGAAAACCTCACCGCTCGGCTCGCTTACTACCAGAGCGTGGGCCGCCCCGATTTCAACCAGTACGCCGGCGGGCTCACCCTGCCCGACACGTCCGTCCCGGTCACTTCGAACACGGTGATCTCGGTCAACAACGCGGGCATCAAAGCGTGGACCGCGGAAAGCTACAAATTCCGCCTCGAGTATTACTTCGACCGGGTCGGCGCGCTGAACATCGGCGGGTTCCGGCGCGAGTTCCGGAACTTCTTCGGCAGCGTGCGCTTCCCGGCCACGCCCGAGTTCCTCGCGTTCTACGACCTCGATCCCGACGAGTACGGGATGTACGAGGTCGCCACGAACCACAACCTGTCGACCAGGGTGCTCATGACCGGCCTCGAGTTCGACTACAAGCAGGCCCTCACCTTCCTGCCCGGTTGGGCGCGCGGCGTGCAGGTCTTCGCCAACGCGAGCGCGATCCGCGCGACGGGCGAAGGCGCGGCCAACTTCGCCGGGTTCATCCCGCGCAGCGGCAGTTGGGGCTGGAGCCTCACGCGGCCGAAGTACGTCCTGCGCATGAACTGGAACTACCGCGGGGCGCAGCGGCGCGGCATCATCGCCACCGGTCGCAGCATCGAGCCCAACACCTACAATTGGGGCTCCAAGCGCCTCTACATCGACGTCAACGCCGACTACGTCCTCAACCGCCGCTTCACGTTGTTCGGCGGCATGCGCAACATCCACAACCAGACAGAGGACTCGAAGGTCCACGGGCCGAACACCCCCGCGTACGCGAAATTCCGCCAACGCGTCGACTATGGCTCGGCCTGGACCTTCGGCCTACGCGGTACGTTCTGAACGCGCCGCGGACGGGTAACGACGTTCGGCGCCGAGCCGGGTTTAACCTCAGATTTCCCGGATAGCGCAGATCAGGCTTTCGGAGCCTCCTTCCCTCTCAAGTTCATCTGAGTGATCTGCGAGATCTGAGGTAACAGGCTCCGGCTTGCTGAAGAGCCTTCGGCCGTTGAGCCAGCGGCAGGGTCCGCGGCGGGCGGCCGCGGCTACATCCGAGCCCTCCTCATTCGTGTGCCTTCGTGTCTATTCGTGGTTCACTCGCTGGTGAGCGACCAAGGGATCGAATCCGTGTTTATCCGCGCCCATCCGTGGTTGGCTCCGGTTTGGAAGCGGGGCTCCACCGTGCAGCGGAGCGGTTCTCATCCGTGGTTCACGACCACGAAGCATCGCCTACGCCGAAGGGCGCTGACGCGCTTTCATCCACTTTCGGAATTCCCCGCCGCGCCACTCGGGCAAGGAGCGTTTGGCGGCCCACGCCTGCAGCGCGGGCACGGGGATCAATTTCACGGGCAGGTGATTGATGATGCGACCGCCCGCGAGCGCCGCCTTCCAGGCGGCGGGCTGGGCCGCGATCAGCGCCCAAGGGCCCATCGGTGGCGATCCGGGGGACGGCACGTTCTCCTCCTTGGCCCGCGCGCGCAGGCGCAGCAGCAGGTCGGGGATCGGAATGTTGACCGGGCACACCTCATGGCAGGCGCCGCAGAGCGAGGAGGCCTTCGGCAAATCGGCCTTCTGCGGGAAACGCTCGCCCATCAGCAACGGCGACAGCACGGCGCCGACGGGGCCGGGGTACACGCTGCGGTAGGCGTGTCCGCTCGCCTGCCGGTAGATCGGGCAGACATTCAGGCAGGCGCCGCAGCGAATGCAGCGCAGGATCTCCCGGCAATCGCTCGCGAGCACCTCGGTGCGGCCGTTGTCGACAAAGATGACGTGCATCTCCTCCGGACCGTCGGGCTGGCCGACGCGACGCGGACCGCCGATGAACTCGGTGTAGACCGTGAGGTCCTGGGCGGTGCCGGAACGCCCGAGCAGATTGAGCAGCACGGCGAGGTCGCGGTCGCGCGGGACAATCTTCTCGATGCCCACGAGCACGATGTGGCAACGCGTGGCGGCGAGGCAGAAGCGGGAGTTGCCCTCGTTGGTCACCAGCACGACGCGTCCGCTCTCGGCCGAGACGAAGTTGGCGCCCGTCAGGCCTACGTCGGCCGCGAGGTACTTGTGCCGCAGGTGGTGGCGCGCGCGCCGCGTGATCGTGGCGGGGTCGTCGTTGTAGGCGCCGAGGCCCTCCCGCTCGAAGCTCGTCGCGATCTCGCGGCGGTTCTTGTGGATGATCGGCCGCACGATGTGGCTCGGGTGGTCGTCATCGATCTGCACGATGAACTCGCCGAGATCGGTCTCGACCGCCTCCAACCCGTGCCCCTCGAGGAAATGCGCGAGCTCGATCTCCTCGCTCACCATGGTCTTCGCCTTGACCATGCGCGTCGCGCCGCGGTCGCGCATGATGCGCAGGACCGCCTCACAGGCGGCCTGCCCCGTCGACGCCCAATGCACCTGCGCGCCGGACGCACGCAGGCGCTGCTCCACCTGCGGCAGGTAGGTGTCGAGGTTCTCGATCGCGTGCTGCTTGATGTCGCCGGCCAGACGGCGGAGGCGGTCGGGGTCGCCGAACTGGTCGAAGAGGAGCCGCGTGCGCTTCTCGTGCGTCGTCTTCGTGCTCTGGTAGACGGAGGCGCGCTTGTCGGCCGGGAGGCGCGCGGCGAACTGGTCGATCGGCTGGGGCATCGCGGGCGAAGGCGGGTCAGCTCCGGGGGCCGCCCTTGAGGGCATCGCGCAGCACCTGCGCAAGGTGGCGGGCGCGGATCGGTTTGCCCTCGGCCTGGGCTAGCCCGCCGAGATGCATCATGCAGCTCATGTCGGGTGACACGTACTCGTCGGGCGCCACGGCCCGCACATGCTCGAGCTTCAGCTCACCCATCGCCGAGGAGAGATGGGGAAAGGTGACGGCGAACGTGCCGCCGAACCCGCAGCATTGCTCCGCCTCGCCGAACTCGACGAGCGAAAGGCCCGCGATCGAGCCCAGCAGCGCCTGCGCGGCCGGAACCGTCTCCGTGCCGCGGGAGTGGCAGGAACGGTGCAACGCCACCCGCGCCTCGTAGCGTCCCGGCCAGGTCTTCACGCCGAGGCCGTTCACGATGAAATCCGCCAGTTCCCAGGTCCGCCGGCCGAGCGCGCTCACCTCCGCCGCGTCGGCTTCGCGCTCGAACTCCAGCACCGCGCCGTGGAACAGCATCGCCGCGCACGAGGCGCTCGGAATGACAACGGGGTCCTCACCGGCGAAAGTGCGGACCGTGTGCCGCACGACCTTGCGCGAGGCCGCCCAGTCGCCGCCGTTGAAAGCAGGCTGGCCGCAGCACGTCTGGCCCTCGGGGAAAACCACCTCGACCCCCAAGTGCTCCAGCACCTCCACCGTCGCCGCGGCGACGTCGTCATAGAAGGCGTCGCACAGGCACGTGGCCATGAGTTGCACCTTCCGTCCCGTCACGGGCGCTCGCTCGGCGTTCAGCATTTTGAGATTGGAAAACCGTGGGTGCGCCGGACTTTCTGGCAATTGGAAATGTCCGATATGTCCCGCTCCGTCCACACCGTCGCCCTCGACTTCGGCGCCACCAGCGGCCGCGTTATCCTCGGAACCTGGTCCGGCGGCCGGCTCTCGCTCCGCGAGGTCCACCGTTTTCCCAACGCGTTCCGCTCGCTCAACGGCCACGATTATTGGGAGCTCGGCACCCTGTGGCACGAGGCGCTCGCCGGCCTGAGGAAAGCCGCCGAGGCCCTGCCCCGCGGGGCCACCATCGCCTCGGTGGGCGTGGACTGCTGGGGCGTGGACTACGTGCTGCTCGACGACGCCGGCCGGCTGGTCTTTCCGGTGCACGCCTACCGCGACGCCCGCACGCAAGCCGGCTTGCGGCGCCTCGCCAACACCCGCGCCGCGCTCGACCGCGTCTACGCCGCCACCGGCATCCCCAACGTCTTCTATAACTCCTCCCTGCAGCTGGCCGAGGTCGTGGCTTCCTGCCCGGCGGTCGAGGACCTCGCGACGCGCTGCCTCTTCCTCCCCGACTATTTCAACTATCTGCTCTCGGGCCGCATGGAGAACGAGTTCACCATCGCGAGCACCTCGCAGTTGATCGACGTGCGCTCCAACGGCTGGTCCCGCGCCGCGCTCGACTACTTCCGCATCCCGCCGCGCTGGTTCACCCCGCCTCTCCTCTCCGGCGCGCGTCTCGGCCGGCTGCGCCAGGAAATCGTCGCGGGCTTACCCGCCCTCGCCCGCGCGCAGGTCGTCGCGGTGCCCGGCCACGACACCGCCTGCGCCTACGACGCGATGCCCGCATCCCCCGACGGCGGAGACCTCTTCCTGAGTTCCGGCACCTGGTCGCTGGTCGGCTTCGAGAGCGAAACGCCCGTGGTGGGTGCCGACGCGATGGCCGCCCGCATTTCCAACGAGCGCATCGGCGACGGCCGCTACCGCCCCCTCACGAATGTCATCGGCCTTTGGCTCCTGGAGGGCATCATGAAGGACTTCGCCACGCGGCCGGACGGCGACCGCGCCTGGCAGGCCCTCATCAAGGCCGCCGAACGTCTCCCGTCGCCCAAGGGCCTGCTGGACGTCACCGACCCCGCGTTCGCGAACCCGCCTTCGATGAAGGCGGCGATCGACGCCCATCTGAAGCGACGGAAGCTGACCCGGCCGGCCGACCTCGCGGGCTACGTGCGCCTCATCTGCGACTCGCTGGGCCGCGGGCACGCCGACGCCATGCGCGCTTTCGAGCGCATGACCGGAAAGAAATTCCGCCGCATCCTCATGGTCGGAGGCGGCTCCAAGAACCGCCTCCTCTGCGCCGCGACAGCCCGCGAGGCCGGCGTGCCGGTGGTGAGCTTCGCGCTCGAGGGCACCGCGGTCGGGAACATCGCCAGCCAGCTCATCTCGCTGCGCGCGGTGAAGGACCTGCCGACGTTCCGGCGCCTGCTCGGGACGGACCTGAAGCAGACCACGTACCGCCCCTGAACAGGGCAGGTTTGCGGCGCGAACGGCGGTTCATGCCCCGGCAAACCGCGCTCCGGGGCACGCGTACCGAAGGAGAGCTTCCCGGGCTCGCATCACCCCCGAACGGGAGCATCATGCCTGCATGGCACCGCACATCCGCCGCTTTTTCTTCAGATTGGTCCCCGCCTGGCTGCTTCTGACGCACGCCCTCTCCTCCCCGGCGTCGGAAAAGCGCGCGGCGGACCTGAGGGGAGCGTTCGTCATCAACGAGGACAACAGTCACTTTTTCGGCACCCGCCCTCCCGAGGCCATGAGCCTCGCCGGCCTCCACGCTTTCATCGACCAGTACGCCGGCACAAAGGTCACACATCTCTTCCTCAGCCCCAACTCGATGCGGGCGAGTTTCAGGAGCCGTACGCGCGACGCCATCTGGGATCCCGTTGACGGCCGGGAGCCCGACGGCCCCTGGCCGCGGAACGCCCGCCGGCTGCACGAGGCCGGAATCGATCCCTACACGATCTGGATCACCCGGGCCCGCGAACGGGGAATCTCACCCTGGCTCTCGATGCGGATGAACGACGTGCACAACGCCGACGACCCCGCGAGCTACCTGCACTCGGACTTCTGGCGCCGCCACCCGGAGCTGCGCCGAGTCCCGGGCGGCGCCGGCCAGCCCTGGACCAACCACGCGCTGAACTACGCCCATGCCGCGGTACGTGACCATCAGCTGGCCTTCGTGCGCGAGCTGCTGGAGCGCTACGACCCCGACGGACTCGAGCTCGATTGGATGCGCTTCGGCCATCACCTCACTCCGGGACGCGAGCAGGAGGAGGCGCATGTGCTCACCGCCTTCATGCGCGAGGTGCGCGAGCTCACCCGCTCGTGGTCCGCGCGGCGCGGCCGCCCCATCCTGCTCGGGGTCCGCGCGGCCGCGCATCCCGACGCCGCCGCGGGGCTCGGTGTCGACGCCGCCCGCTGGGCGCGCGAAGGCCTCGTCGACCTGATTGTGCCCGCGCCCTTCTGGTCGTCGTCGGACTTCGACATCCCCGTGGAGCTCTGGCGGGAACGGATGGGACCGGCGGCCGCGCGGGTGCCGCTACTACCCGCGCTCGAGCACAACGCCCGCGCATGGATTCGCGGCGCCACCGTCGCCAACGATCTCGCGAACGCGTACGCCTTCGCCGCGGCCGCCCTCCACCGAGGCGCCGACGGCGTCTACCTTTTCAACTGGATGGACAGCCAGACGCGCCCGGTGGACGCGGCCGATTACGCCCGGCTGCTGCGCACGGGCTTTTCGCCCGCCGCGGTGGCGGCGGAACCACGCCGGCATCCGGTGACTTTCCGCGACACCGTGCCGGCGGGTTTTCCCAATGGCACGCAGCTGCCGGTCCGGCTGCCGGGCAAGGAAACGGTGCGGTTGCATCTGGGGCCCGGCGACGGCGGCGGTTCCGCCCACGCGGTGATCGGATTGGCGGCGGACACCGGCGCCAACCGCCGGCTAAACGTGAAACTCAACGGTCGCGAGCTGGCGCCCGCGGGGGAAGTCGAGGACCGCCGGAGTATCGCCGGCGCCGCGCGCGCCCCCCGTTTCGCCTGTCCGCCCGGTTCCGTCCGGTCCGGCGAAAACACCCTCGAATTCACGGCGCCCAATGGAACGGATCCGCTGGAAATCGTCTGGGTGGAGATCCGCATCGATCCCCGCTGAGCCGCATGGCCACCGACCGCGAGCCCCCGCCGGATCCGGCCGCGATGCGCCGCCAGTACGGCCGCGGCGCGCTGCGCGAGGAGGACATGGCGCCGGAACCATTGGCGCAGTTCACGACCTGGTTTCGCGAGGCGATCGCGGCGGGCTTGACCGAGCCCAACGCGATGACGCTTGCGACCGCGGGGGCCGACGGTTTTCCCGCGGCGAGGACCGTCCTGTTGAAACACTTCGACGAGCGCGGATTCGTTTTCTTCACCAATCTGGAGAGCGAGAAGGCGCGCCAGCTCCGGGAGAATCCGCGGGCCGCCCTGCTTTTCCCCTGGCTCGGACTGGAGCGACAGGTCGTGGTTCGCGGAAGCGTCGAACGTCTCTCCACCGCCGAGACCCTGCGGTATTTCCTGACCCGGCCGCGTGACAGCCAAATCGCGGCGTGGGCCTCGAAGCAAAGCGCGCCGCTGTCCTCGCGCCAGGTGCTGGAGATGGAGTGGCAGGTGCTGAAGCGGAAGTTCGCCGCCGGCGAAGTGCCGCTGCCGGATTTCTGGGGTGGCTACCGCGTCGTTCCCGCGACCGTCGAGTTCTGGCAGGGCGGGCGAGACCGGCTGCATGACCGGCTGATGTACACCCGGCAACCCGACGGGCACTGGTCGATCGGGCGCCTCGCGCCGTAGCAAAGCGGCCTTGTCCCGGCGACCACGCACCGGGAAAGAAGTGCGTGGGAACGCGCGGCGCGGATTTTACCACAGAGACACGGAGGCACGAAGCGGGCGACGGAGGGTGTTCCGTGGGCCAACTCCAAGGTTTCGGGTTTCCAGTCCCTGGCTTCCGTTCCTCCGTGCCTCGGTGTCTCCGTGGTGAAATGGCTCCAGCCGCCTGCCCTTCGGACGAACCTTCCGCTCTCTACGCTTCACCGCTCAAGGCCAACGCGCTTCAGCGCCGCAGCCGCAGCAGCCGCTCGCCGGCGGCGTGCAGCGTGGCGGGACGCTTCGCGAAATTCAGCCGCACGTAGCGGTTTTCGGGACCGGCGAAAAACGAGGAGCCCGGCACCGGCGCGACGCCGATCTCGCGCGTCATCCAGTGCGCGAACTCAACGTCGCTGGCGTAGCCGAAGGGCGAGATGTCGAGCATCACAAAGTAGGCGCCCTCCGGCCGCGTGTACGAGAGCCCCGTGCGGTCGAGGTAACCGAGCAGCACGTCGCGCGAGGCCGCGTACTCGGCGCTGAGGCCGTCGTAGTAGGAGGCGGGGAAGTTCAAGGCGGTCACCACCGCGTGCTGCAGCGGAGCCGCCGCGCCCACCGTGAGGAAATCGTGCACCTTGCGCGCCTGCGCGATCACGTCCGGCGCCGCGTGCACGTACCCGAGCCGCCAGCCGGTGATGGAGAAGGTCTTCGAGAGCGAGGAACACATCAGCGTGCGGCCCGCCATGCCGGGCAGCGTGCAGAAGTACGTGTGCCGGTGCGGCGGGAAAACAATGTGCTCGTACACCTCGTCGGTGAGCACCCAAACGTCGTGCTCGTCCGCCAGCGCCGCGATCGCCGAGAGCTCCTCCCGCGTGAAGACCCGCCCGCAGGGGTTGGACGGGTTGCACAGCACGAAGGCCTTCAGGCCCGACTCGAACGCCCGCCGCAGCTCGTCGGGATCGAAGCGGTAATGCGGGGGATGCAGCGGCACGAGCACCGGTTCCGCGCCGGTGAGGATGGCGTCGGCACGGTAGTTTTCGTAGAAGGGTGAAAACAACCCGACCCGGTCGCCGGGGTCGCACACGGTCATCATCGCGACCATCATCGCCTCGGTCGCGCCGCATGTGACGACGAGCTCGCGCTCGGCGTCCACCGGCGTCCCGAGAAACCGGGTGAGTTTCGCGCCCAGCGCACCGCGCAGCTCGGGCGACCCCCAGGTCACGGCGTACTGGTGGCGATGGGCGTCCATGGCCTCCTTGCCCGCGGCCACCAGCTCCACCGGCGGATCCCAGTCGGGAAACCCCTGCGCGAGGTTGATCGCGCCGTGCCGCGCGGCGACGCGCGACATCTCGCGGATCAGCGACTCGGTGAAGACGGCGGTGCGGCGCGACGTGCGGGGCATGGACGGAAACGGCGCGCGCCGCTCACGGGATCCGCAGCACCATGCCGATCCGCAACGGAGTCGAGGCGGAGGGCACCTGCGCGCGATTAGCTGCCACCAGGTCGGCGACGGAGACGTTGTAGCGGCGCGAGATCGAGAAAAGCGTGTCCTTGGCGGCCACGGTGTGCGTTCGCCCCGGGGCGGCCTTGGGCGCCGCCGGCGACGGCGACGGACGGATCGGCGAAGGCGCCGGCTCGATCACGGGCGCGGGTCCGGGTTCGACGACGACGGGGGCTCCGGAAGCATCAACCACGCTCGCCACCGGGGGCGCCACCGTCGCCGCGCGGGGCTGCATCTCCACCGGCAGCGAGATCATCCGCGGGGCGCGCGGCGCGGGCACGCCGGCGCTGCCCCGGAACACGGCAACCTCGGCCCGCAACTCCTCGTTCTCCCGCCTTAGCCGGCGGAGGTCCTCGTCGTGCCCCAGCCGCACGGACTGGTCGTCGAGCGGCCGACCGGGCAACGAAGCCGCGAATTCGCGCCGGGCCGCCTCGATTTGCCCCAGCACATACGGCGCCTGCTTCGTGTTCGGGTGCACCTTCAGGTAACGCCGCAGGTGGTAGACCGCGGCCAGCGGATCCTTGGTGTGGTGCAGGGAGATCAGGCCGACCTCGAGGTGTGACTCGGGCGAGGGGTTCTCGCCGCGCCGGTCGATTACCTTGAGAAACGCGTTCAAGGCCTCGGTATGGCGTGACTGCTTCTGCAGCTGCTTTCCCTGCACGTAGAAGGGATCGTCGGTCTCCGCCGGCAGCTGCGCCCGGTCCCGATCCCCGCACCCCGCCAGCGCTAGCCCGAGCAGGGCGGCGAGCAGGACGGGGAGGCGGCGGAGTTTCCTCATCAACGGGGAAAGAATTTGAAGGTCCGGAGGTTAGCCGTACGTTCCGCCCCTCGTTTCCTCGACTCAAATCCTAAATGGCGATCCCGTCCCAAACCGCCCTCGCCCGCGCCCGTTCCTGCCTGCGCGTCGAGCGTGAGGCCCTGGCGGCGACCGCCCGCCGGCTCGACGCCTCCTTCGTCGCCACCGCCCGCGCCGTCGATCGCGCCCTCGCGGCTGGTGGCAAACTGATCTTCACTGGCGTCGGCAAAAACGCCCCGGTCGCCGCCAAGATCGCCGCCACCTTCAACAGCACCGGCGCCCCGTCCTGTTTCCTCGACGCCAACCAGGCCCTGCACGGCGACCTCGGGCTCGTCGCCAAGGGCGACCTAGCCTTTCTGCTGAGCAACAGCGGCCAATCGGAGGAAATCCTCCGGCTCCTGCCGATGCTCCGCCGCTTCGGCGTCACCGTCGTCGCCTTCTCCAGCCATCCCGAGTCCGATCTGGTCCGCCGCGCCGACCTGCGCCTACTCTACGCCGTGCCGCGCGAGGCCTGCCCGCTCCGGCTCGCTCCCACCGCCAGCACCACCGCCGCCCTCGCGCTGGGCGACGCCCTCGCGATGGTGCTGCTCGAGGCCCGCGGACTCACCCGCGACGACTTCGCCCGCTATCATCCGGCCGGTAACCTCGGCCGGGTGCTTCTGCTCCGCGTCGGCGACATCATGCGCACGGGCGACCGGCTGCCCGTCGCCCGCGAAAACGTCCCCCTCCAGGAGGCGATCCTCGCCATGACCCGCGCGCGCAGCGGCAGCATCGCCCTCGTCGAACGCCGGGGCGGTCGGCTTTCCGGCATCCTCACCGACGGCGATTTCCGCCGCGCCGCACTCTCCGGCCCCGGGTTCCTCACCCGGCCAGTCTCCCGTTTCATGACCCGTCGGCCCAAGACGATCGCGGCCGACGCCCTCGTCGTCGATGCGCTGCGGGTCTTCGAAGCCCACCGGATCGACGACCTGATCGCCGTCGACGGCCGCGGCCGGCCGGTGGGGCTGGTCGACTCGCAGGATCTTCCCAAGCTCCAGCTCGTGTGATGCATCCGATCCGCGTCGCGATCATCGGCATGGGTGGTTTCGCCGGCGCCCACCACCGCACGATCGCCGCGCTCGAGGAGCGCGGCCTCGCCCGGCTGGTTTCGACCTGCGATCCCCGGCCTGGCGACTTCCCGCGCGAGGCGCGCGATTGGCGGCTCGACGAGAGGCGGGTACGGGTCTTCGCGGACTACCGCGACATGCTCGAGGCCTGCCACGCCGCGCTCGACCTCGTGGTCGTGCCGACGCCCATTCCGTTGCACGCCGAGATGCACGCGGCCGCGGCGGCACGGGGACTCGGCGTCTACCTGGAGAAACCGCCCACGCTCGATCACGAGGAACTGGAGCGGATGATCGCCGTCGACGACCGCGCGCCGCGCCGCGCGCTGGTCGGCTTCAATTTCATCATCGAGCAGCCGCGGCTCGCCCTCAAACGGCGACTGCTGGCCGGCGAATTCGGCTCCGCGCGCGTGGCAACGCTCCAGGCGCTCTGGCCGCGGCCCACCGCATACTTCCGCCGCACCCCATGGGCCGGCCGGCTGCTGCTGGAGGACGGTCGCGTCGTCGCCGACTCCTGCTTCGGCAACGCGATGTCGCACCACGTGCACAACCTCCTGTTCTGGGCGGGCTCACCGGAGCTCCACTCCTGGACGCCGCTCGCCGCCGTGCGCGCCGAGCTGTACCGCGCCCACGCGATCGAGGGCGCCGACACCTTTTTCGTCGAAGCCGATACACCCGGCGGCGTGACCCTGCGGCTGGCCACCTCGCACGCGTGTTCCGGCGCGAGCAGCCAGTGCGAGACCATCCACTGCGAACAGGCGATCATCCGCTACGTGGTGGGCCGCCATTGGGAGGTGCGGTGGAACGACGGCCGCGCCGAACACGGTGCGCTGGGCCCTTTCGATGCGTTGGAGGCGAACCACCTCGAGTACCACCGCTACCTGCGCGGGGAAAGCGCGCGACCCGCCACGACGCTGGCCGATTGCCGGCCCTTCGTGGCGCTGAACGGACTGGCCTACATCTCCAGCGGCTCCGTGGGCGGCTTTCCTCCGGCCGCGGTCGTCGCCGTGCGCGACGAAAAGGAACAGGTGGACTATCTGAACGTACCAGACCTGCCGGCGGCGCAGGAGCAATTCGTGGGGCACGGAATCTGGCCGAGCGGAACCCGGTGGGGTCGCGCCCCCGGCGAAGTCGCGACGATGCCCGACCTGTCGCGTTTCGGGGATGTGGTGCGCGCGATGGCGGGAAGTTGAGGCGGCGGACTCCTTCCAACGCCACCAACTAGGTTGATTTCTCATCTGTGACTCCCGCGCCTCTTGGCGGCCAATCTCCTGATTGGCCCCCAAAAGGCTCAGGACGCGCAGCGGTGAGGTTGGAACAGTGAGGCCGGGAAGTTCGAAGAGGAATCGGCCGGGGTCGCCGGACCCCGGCTACAGCGACCGAAGCTTTCCTCATCCGTGTTTATCCGTGTCCATCCCTGGTTACCCCTAGCGGAGCGATTCAGGACTGCCTTCGGCCGCACGCCCCTCGACAGTGTCCGCGGCTGGCAGCCGCGGCTACACCAAGCCCTGCTCGTTCGTGTCCCTGAGTGTGCATTCGTGGTTGCCCACCAGCAGGGTGTCCGAGCCCAGCTTTGCCCCGCTGCTTTACACCGGGCGTGAACCACGCGAACGTTTTCCCTCATGGCCACGCCCTCCTTCGTCTATCAGGATCCGCTCCCGCTCGGTCCCGACACGACCGGCTACCGCTTGCTCTCGCGCGAGGGTATCAGCACCGCGACGTTCGAGGGCCGCGAGATCCTGAAGGTCGCGCCCGAGGCGCTGGCCTACCTTACCCGCCAGGCCTTCCACGACACCTCGTTTTTCCTGCGCACCGACCACCTGCGGCAGGTGGCCGCGATCCTAGACGACCCCGAGGCCTCCGCCAACGACCGCTACGTCGCCCTCACGCTCCTCAAGAACGCCGAGATCGCGGCGGAGGGAATCCTCCCGATGTGCCAGGACACCGGCACGGCGGCCATCATGGCGAAGAAAGGCCAGGAGGTCTGGACCGGCGCCAACGACGCCGAGTGGCTGTCCCGCGGCGTGTACGAGTGCTACACCCGCGAGAATCTCCGCTACTCGCAGACGGCGCCGCTCGATATGTGGCACGAGGTCAACACCGGCACCAACCTGCCCGCGCAGATCGACATCCTCGCGACGGAGGGCGCGAAGTACGACTTCCTCTTCGTGGCGAAGGGGGGCGGATCGGCGAACAAGATGTACCTTTTCCAGGAGACGAAGGCGCTCCTGAACCAGCGGAGCTTCGAAAAATTCGTCGCCGACAAGCTGCCGCTACTCGGCACTTCGGCCTGCCCGCCCTACCACCTCGTGTTCGTGGTCGGCGGCACCAGCGCCGAGTCGTGCATGAAGGTGCTCAAGCTAGCCTCCGCGCGCTACCTCGACGCGCTCCCGGTCACGGGCAACGAGCACGGCCGCGCCTTCCGCGACCTCGCGATGGAGGAGCAGGTGCTCAAGATCGCGCGCGCCACCGGCATCGGCGCCCAGTTCGGCGGCAAGTACTTCGCGCTCGATGTGCGCGTCGTGCGCCTGCCCCGCCACGGCGCCAGCTGCCCCGTCGCGATGGGGGTCTCGTGCAGCGCCGACCGCAACATCCGCGGCAAGATCACCCGCGACGGCATCTTCCTGGAACAGTTGGAGACCAAGCCGGGGCGTTTCATCCCCGCCGCCAGCCGGATGTGGAAAGACGATTCCATCGTGCGCATCGACCTGAACCGTCCGATGCGCGACATCCTCGCCGAACTCTCGCGGCACCCGGTCACCACCCGCGTCTCGCTCACCGGCCCGCTCATCGTCGCCCGCGACATCGCCCACGCCAAACTCAAGGAACGTCTCGATGCCGGCCAGGGACTGCCGCAGTACCTCAAGGACCACCCGGTTTACTACGCCGGACCGGCCAAGACACCCACCGGCTACGCGTCCGGATCATTCGGGCCCACCACGGCGGGACGCATGGACAGCTACGTCGATCTGTTCCAATCCCACGGCGGCTCGATGGTGATGCTCGCCAAGGGCAACCGCGGAACCGCCGTCACCCAGGCTTGCCGCAAACACGGCGGCTTTTACCTCGGCAGCATCGGCGGTCCGGCCGCGATCCTCGCCAAGGAGAACATCCGCAAGGTGGAGCTGCTTGAATACCCCGAACTCGGCATGGAGGCGGTGTGGAAGATCGAGGTGGAGGACTTCCCCGCGTTCATCCTCGTCGACGACAAGGGCAACGACTTCTTCGTGAACGGCTGCGGCGCCTGCCTGCCCGCCAAGGGCTGAGTGGTCAGTCCACGCCGGGCGGAGGCCACGGGCGAGTCCGGCAAACTCCGGCTCGCCGGAGCGAGGCTATTTTCGCAAGCATGCTGCCATGCGCCCCTGCTCCCCACGCCGTCTGCTCCGCTCCTTCATGCTCCCCGGCGCGCTGGCGATCCTGCTGCTCGCAGCCGGTCAACTCCCGGCGGCGGACACCCGGCGCGCCGCCAGCCCCACCACCGCGCTCGACCGCTACGTCGCGGCGCCGGATCCCAACTTTTCCTGGAAACGGGCCGGCGGGCTCGAAGCGGAGGGAGTCAGCGCCGACGTGCTCGACGTCATTTCACAGCACTGGGCCCCGCCAGGCGGCGCGCAGCCCTTGCCGTGGCAGCATTGGGTGACGATCATCCGTCCGCCGGCGATCGAACACTCCGCCGTGCTGCTGTTCATCTCCGGCGGCTCCAACCGCCCGGGACCGGCACCGCGGCCGTCGCGCGAATTGGTCGAGGTCGCCAAGGCCACCCGCTCGATCGTCGCCGAGGTGCGCAACATCCCGAACCAGCCCCTCGTCCTCGAGCGCGACGGCCAGGAGCGGAAGGAGGACGATTTCATCGCGCGCACCTGGCTGCGTTTCCTCGAGACCGGCGATGACCGCTGGCCGGCCCGGCTGCCCATGACGAAGGCGGTGGTCCGCGCGATGGACGCCGTCACGGCTTTCCTCGCCACGCCGGAGGGCGGCGGGCGCAAGGTCGAAAAGTTTGTCGTGGCCGGCGCCTCGAAGCGCGGCTGGACGGCTTGGACGACGGCGATCGTCGACCCGCGCGTCATCGCGGTCTGTCCGCTGGTGATCGACATCCTGAACGTGGAGAAGTCGATGGACCACCACCACCGCGCCTACGGGTTCTTCGCGCCCGCGGTCGGCGACTACTTCCGCCAGGGCATCATGGGCTGGAGCGGCACCCCGGAGGCGCGGGCGCTCTACCACATCGAGGATCCGTTCTCGTATCGCGACCGCCTCGCGCTGCCCAAGCTCATGATCAACGCCTGCGGCGACCAGTTCTTCCTCCCCGATTCGTCGCGGTTCTACTTCGCCGACCTT
Organism: uncultured Opitutia bacterium; assembly: GCA_903900845.1. Classification (GTDB taxonomy): domain Bacteria; phylum Verrucomicrobiota; class Verrucomicrobiia; order Opitutales; family Opitutaceae; genus ER46. Next base: position 1,628 of record CAIUOU010000135.1, on the reverse strand, counting down.
CCGGGACCGAAGTACCTGCGCTACATCCCCAACACCGACCACTCGCTGCGGAACAGCGACGCACCGCTCACGATCGCCGCCTGGCACCATGCGATCCTCACCGGAGCCAAACTACCGGAGCTATCCTGGCGGCACGAGCGCGGCGAGCTCGTCGTGCAGGCAGGCGGGCAGCCGCGCCGTGCGCGGCTCTGGACCGCCACCAATCCGGCCGCCCGCGACTTCAGGATGGAGACTTTAGGGGCCAAATGGATCTCGGAGCCGCTGGAGACCGGCCGGGCTGAGATTCGCGCGGCGGTGCCGAAACCCGCGGCCGGCTGGACCGCCTACCTGGTGGAATTGGAATACGACCTCGGAGGCCCGTCCCCGCTGAAACTCACCACGGAAGTGACCGTCACCCCGGACACGCTCCCGTTCGGATCTTTCCGCACCGAACGCCCGAAGGGCTTCCTCTCGCAATGAGGTCCTCGCCTGTCGGAAGCCGGCGGTTTTCACGCCCCGCGCCCCTGGGGCTTGCGCTGGCCGTATTACTCCTGCCCGCCTGCACGACGGTGCGGCTCTCGACGAGCCAGGCCCGCGCGCCGGAGTGCTGGATCGACCTGGTGCGAGGCGAGGAGTCGGCGCACGCCGATGTCATCGCCGACCTGGCAAAGGTCGACGTGGTCTACGTGGGCGAGGCGCACACCATCCGCCGCCATCACGAGCTGCAGTTGCGACTCCTCCGCGAACTCTTCGCGCTGGGGCGGCCGCTGACGCTCTGCCTCGAGCCGCTGGAGGCGCGGGACCAGGGGGCGGTCGACCGCTACGCCCGCGGCGAGATCGCTTTCGCGGCGTTGGCGGCGGAGATCGAGTGGGAGAAGAAGTGGCGGAATTACCGGGACTATGAGGCGCTCTGCGAGTTCGCCCGCACCCACCGGCTGCCGATCCGTGCACTCAACGCGCCCGCCGCCGTGATCCGCGCGGTGAGCCGCGGCGGCGGTCTCGCGAAGTTGCCCGCCGACCTGCGTGTACAGCTACCGGCGGAGGTCCATCTCGACGACCCGACCTATGAACGCCTGATGCAGCTGGAACTCGCGGTGCACATGGCGGTCGACCCGGCGAAACTGCGGCCGATGTTCGAGGCGCAAGCCAGCCGCGATGAGGCGATGGCGGCCCACATCGTCGCCGCGTTGCGGCCGCCCGTTGGCGGGCCGCGCGCCGCCTTCGTCGTGACCGGCGCGGGACACGTGCGCCACGGCCTAGGCACCGCCGAGCGCGTTCGCCGCCGCCTCCCCGGCGTGACCGAACGTATCGTGCTTATCACCGAGAGCGGCGAACTGACGCTCTCCGCCGCCGACCAGGCGGCGAGCCGTGCGGTGACGATTTCCCACGCCGACGTGCGCACGGTGGGCCGGCCGCCGGGCGACTACTTGCGCGTGCTGCCGAAAATCGGCCTGCCGCCGGGGCACCCGCCGGTGGCGCGGTGATGAAGCCCGGCGGGGCTTGAACAGGAAGAACGAGAAGCACGGAGAGCCGTCTCCTCTTTTATCCGCACCATCCTCTAAATCCGCGGTCAAATACCCGGAGCGATTCAGGGACACCTAAGCCGGACTCATGCAGTTGGAGGCGGAGCAGCGGGGTGAGATGGCGAG